>PHAZ01000059.1 GCA_002841825.1 Deltaproteobacteria bacterium HGW-Deltaproteobacteria-22
TTCCGCGGGTGCAAAGAATGCAATTTATCTGTTCATTGATTATTCACAACTCCAAATGCCCGGTAAAATGCAACAAGTGTAGCCGAGCGAAAAACGCAATATATTTGCTTGCGGAACCTGGCGATCCCATCGCTCACGCGGACCGACACGGCGGAGCCTTGGGCGGTTGTTGTGGGTGAACGTGAAAGCGCCGTGCGTAGACGGGCGGGTGCGAAGCGCACACGGGCAGCCGGAAAACGCACCCGTGCAGCCGCCACGGTGACCCGGGCAGCCGCCGTGTGAATAATCAGGCTTCGGGGGCCGGGGCGGGACGATGGGAGGATGACTGGGCCAGATAGGTGAAGCGGAAGGTGGACAGGGGATGGTCGATCACATGACCCCGGCTGTCACTCGACGAGGTCGCAGCGGATCGGGCCCACCGTGTGGTCGTTGTTTCCTGCGTCGCACTCCTCGAGGACGGTGCCCTCGTTGACCACGACGGAGAAGGTCATGTCCACGCCGGACTCGGCGCTGTCATATACGTAGGTGAGGCGTTCCCAGCCCCCGGGCAGCACCAGCGTGGTGGTGGACAGGGAACCGAGGTACTGCAACGGCGTGACATCAGTTCGGTAGAAGTGCACGTTCACGCCCGGCGCGGCGGCGGCCGAGCCCTCGTTGCGCACCACCGCCGACAGCCGCACGATGGACGGACACAGGGCCGCCGCGGACAGGTCGACCTGCAGGTCCGGCACCGGGAACAGCGCGCCGCCCTGCACGTTCTGGCGGTAGTTGTTGTACAGCAGCCAGTTGGTGTCCTCGACGGCCGGAACGTTCCAAAGCCCGTTGGCGTACTCGATGTTGGTGACGTGATAGTCGAACTGGTTCCAGATCGGACGCGTGCGCACCCAGCGGTCGTAGGAGTCGCCGTAGACGCGCACGCCCACGGTGCCACCGGCCTGCTGGCAGATGCCCGCGGCGTCGCACTGCAGGTCACCGGTGCAGGTGCCGCCGATGCCGCCGGCACAGGGTCCCTGCGGCACGCAGTCGGTCAACTGGCACAGTCCGTCGATGGGCACGCCGGCGTTCTTCCAGTGCAGGCGGCACTGCAGGCCCGCCACGGCGTACTTGTTCGACACGATGATCATCTCCGAGTTCCCGTCGCCGTCGACGTCGGCCACCAGCGGGTACTCCGCGAGGGTGCCCGAGGAGCCCGGGATCATGGGCGACACCAGCTCGGCCCCCGTGGTGCCGTCGTAGATGTGGAAGAAGCACTCGTCGTTGTAGAGCACCTCGGCCCGGCCGTCGCCCTGGAAGTCGAACACCGAGGAGCCCGTCATCGACGAACTCAGGTCCTGGGTCAGGGTGGTCCAGAGGATCAGGTCCGTGCGGGCCGAGGCGCAGACGCCCCCCGAGCGCAGCGGCGGATCGTAGCAGTCCGGGTCGTACACGACGTATTCGGCCCGACCCGCGGACGAGATCTCCAGGAGGCCGTCGCCGTCGAAGTCGGCCAGGGTGGGCGCCCCGCCGTTGCCGGTCCCGGGGATCGGGATCGTCGCGTCCACGAGGGTGCCGCCGGGGCCGATCAGCAGCGTGCCGGTCAGGCCGTCGACCAGGTAGAAGTTGTTGTACACGTACGCGATCTCCGGGCCGGGCAGGTCCGGAAGGATGTCGGCGACCGCGGAGAAGCCCGAGGAGAGGCCGTGGGCGTTGGTCCAGAAGGTCGTGCCGCCGGGCACCAGGGGATCGACCGTGTAGGCGCGCGATCCGTCGAAGATCTCCGGCTTGCCGTCCTGGTTCAGGTCGGCGATCTGCACCGACTTGCCGCAGCCGGCCTGGTTCACGAAGTCCAGGGCGGGATCGGCGATGTTGTGCCCGTTGAGGGCGTGGCAGCCCAGCACGATGTCGGGCATGCCGTCATGATCGAGGTCGGCGATCCCGGGCCCGCCATAGATGTGCTTGTAGGAGGCGCCGGACAGCCTCAAGCCGCTGCAGGCGGGATAATTGGTCGTGTCGCACACTTCGCCGATGCCATCGTTGTCGGCGATGCGCACACCGCCGCCCTGCACGTTGTAGACGATCTCGAGCCCGGGATCGTCGTCGAAGTTCGCCAGCGCGACCGCGGAGCCGCCGAAGGGCTTGGGTGCGGTCGGATCCGCATCCGACGGGATCGTGAACAGGATGCGGCCGCCGCCGGCGCCGTCACCATCACCGGAGAGGACCACGATGACCGAGTCGGTCGTGTACAGGTTCAGGTGGAACAGCACCACGACGATGTCCGGGACGCCGTCCCCGTCGACGTCGCCCACCACCGGAGCGGCCATGCTGTCGGTGTACACCTTGCCCAGGACGGTGGTGCCGCGCCAGTACCATTCGAGGGTCGGCTCGATGGCCATGAAGGTGGCCTCACCCTCGCACAGCGGGCCGGCCGGCAGCCGCAGGCACTTGCCGATGGCCGGCTCGCAGTAGTAGCTCTCGTCGGGGCAGTCGAAGTGGTTGTCGCAGTCCCCGGCCGGCACCGCGCACTGGTCATGCAGGCACAGGGTCCCCGCCGGACAGCAGACGTTGAGGTTGGCGCCGCACAGGGACTCGCCGTCGGCGCAGTCGGCCGCGCAGTCCACGCCGTCGAGGCAGATCTGGCCGTTGCCGCAGCAGGTGAACAGGTTCTCCCCGCAGCGGGTGGATGGACAGATCGGCAGGCACGCCATGTGGTTGACGCACTCCTGGTTGTCCCCGCAGCACTGGATTCCGCAGCGGCGATCCTCGGCGCAGCCCGCGTCGGCGTCGGCGTCGGCATCGGCGTCCGGGACATCGGCGTCGGAGCCGCCGTCGGGATCGGGCCGCACGCCGGCCTCGCCGGTGCAGGAAATCATGAAAAGGCAAGCCAAAAGCGACGACAGGATCACGACCGATTTTCTTATCTTCATGGCACCACTCCCGATGAACTCCGCAGGCACGGCTCCGGACCCGCCGGTTCCATCGAATGATTGTGATGGAAAACTGTCCGTGAAACAAGGCATTTTCCGCATTATGGTCCATAACAAATATATTCTTCCAAGCGGCGGCGGCATCTGGTATCCTCTTTACGTCGAAACCAGCCTCAGGAGTCTCCCCATGTCCACCAGATCCCTATCTTTCAACCATCTGATTTGTACCGCCGGCCGTCTTGTGATCTTCTTCAGCCTGCTGATCGGGATGGGACTGCTCACGACCGGCTGCGACGACAGCAGCATCTCCCACCAGGTCGTCTGCGGGGACAGCATCATCGACGACGCCGAGACCTGCGACGATGGCAACCTGGAGACCGGCGACGGCTGCTCCGACACCTGCGTCATCGAAGCCGGCTGGAGCTGCACCGGCACTCCGAGCGTCTGCGCCACGTCCTGCGGCGACGGCATCGTCGCTGGCGCAGAGGGCTGCGACGACGGCAACCGCAGCCCCAACGACGGCTGCTCCGGGCTCTGCACGGTCGAGAGCGGCTGGTCCTGCGCGGGCTCCCCCTCGGTCTGCGCCAACACCTGCGGCGACGGCACCCTCGTCGGCGCCGAGACCTGCGACGACGGCAACCTGGAGACCGGCGACGGCTGCTCCGACACCTGCGTCATCGAAGCCGGCTGGAACTGCGGCGGCACGCCCAGCACGTGCGTGACCATCTGCCGCGACGGCATCGTCGCCGGGAATGAAGGCTGCGACGACGGCAACGACATTCCCAACGACGGCTGCTCCCTCTCCTGCACCGTCGAGAACGGCTGGAGCTGCGACGGCTCCCCGTCGATCTGCGTCGGCAACTGCGGCGACGCCCGCATCGTGGGCACCGAGACCTGCGACGACGGCAACACCGACCCCGGTGACGGCTGCGACGACACCTGCGCCATCGAAACCGGCTGGTTCTGCGCGGGATCCCCCAGCGCCTGCGCCCCGGTCTGCGGCGACGGTCTGCTCCTGGGCAACGAGCAGGAGTCCACACGCTGCGACGACGGCGACCTGGATCCCGATGACGGCTGCGACGGCACCTGCACAGTCGAAACCGGATGGACCTGCGCGGGTGTGCCCTCCGCCTGCACCCCCGTCTGCGGAGACAGCCAGATCCTGGGTACCGAGATCTGCGACGACGGCAATACCGACCCCAACGACGGCTGCGACGTCTCCTGCTCGATCGAGACCGGTTGGACCTGCACCGGTGAGCCCAGTGAGTGCGACACCACGTGCGGCGACGGCCTCGTTCGCGGCACCGAGCAGTGCGACGACGGAAACTCCGGCTCCGGCGACGGCTGCAGCGCGACCTGCACGATCGAACCGGGCTGGGGTTGTGAGTATCCATACGTTTCCTGCAATGTCATCTGCGGCGACGGCATGATCCTGGGCTCCGAGCAGTGCGACGACGGCAACACCGACCCCGGCGACGGCTGCTCAGCCACCTGCCAGCGCGAGACCGGCTGGACCTGTACGGGAGTGCCCAGCCTGTGCGACACCGTCTGCGGCGACAACATCACCGCCGGCCTCGAGCAGTGCGACGACGGAAACCTGACACCGGGCGACGGGTGCTCGGAGTTCTGCACCCTGGAGTGCGGCACGGATTGCTTCGGCCCGGACGGCTGCCTGACCCCCGGCGGCAAATGCATCCGCTTCACCTGCCGCTCTGGCGACGCCGGACCGAACTTCTGCACCAACTGCATGGGCTGGGCTGATATCACATACGACCAATGGATGAACGGCGGCTACTGCTCCGATCTGATCGCGACCTACCGGGCTCACTACGGAACAGCCACGCGCTGCGGTGGTTCCGCCTCCTGCTGCTCGGGCGCAGGCTGCGTCGGCGGCGACAACGCCTGGCACTTCCACGACGGGGTGAACAACCGTGGCGCCGGACCGTGCCTGGGCTGCTCAGGCGATGTCAACTGCTCGTACTGGAACTTCATCTACAACGACACCTATACCCGCATCACGGCCTGCGAACGCCTCTATTGATAGTTTTGAATAATTATGGCTTTCCGCTTCCCGGTATTTCCCGGTGTGCAGGCGTGAAGACTTTCTCCCCGTCGTGAAAAAATTCCCTTGAACCGCGCGCTCGGGTGTTTTAATAACCTGATGCGGCTTATTCGGCCGCTTCCTGGAGGTGTCGGGTGCACGAACGGAAAATACTCTTTGAAACACGTTACCAACTGCGGGATCTCGACCGGGGCTACGCCAACCGCGCCCTGCGGGTGGACGTCTCGGCCAGGACCGTCACCGAGGTGCCGGTCGATGACCGGATGAAGCAACTCTGGACCGGCGGCAAGGGCTTCGACCTGTGGCTGACCTTCCGCGAGATCAACAAGAACACGAAGTGGGACAGCCCCGAGAACCCCATCTGCTTCTCGGCAGGACCCCTGGGCGGCACGACCTCGTTTCCCGGCGCCGGCAAGACCATCGTGACCGCGGTCTCCCCCATGACGCAGTCGATGATGGACTGCAACGTGGGCGGATACTTCGGCCCGTTTTTGAAGTTCGCGGGCTTCGACGCGATGATGCTCACCGGCATCTCCGACACCGAGTGCATCATCGTCATCGACTCCGTCGAGGGCCTCGTGCGCGTGTACGACGCCACCGACGACGCGGTGGACTCCCATATCCTGGCCGAGGAACTGACCGGGCAGTTCGCCCGCAACGAGATCGAGAAGCGCAACATCGCGGTCGTGTCCGCGGGCACGGCGGCCAACTTCGTGCGCATGGGCATGCTCAACTTCTCGTTCTATGACTGGCGCCGCGGCGTCTGCCGCTTCAAGCAGGCCGCGCGCGGCGGCATCGGCACGGTGTTCCGCCACAAGAAGATCAAGGCGCTGGTGCTGCGCAGCCGCTCCATGACGCCCGCCTGGCGCGTGGAGGAGAACCTCGTCGCCGCCCGAATCACGCCCAAGAAGCTCACCCGCATGGAGTGCCCCACCGTGCGCGAGGAGCTCGACCGCATCATCGACCGCTGGCACGCCGATCCCGAGTACGTCATCGAGATGATGCAGGACATCCAGGAGCGCTTCCGCCACATCCCGAAGGTGGCCCTCGACCAGATCCAGCACCGCACCCGCACGCCGCTGGCCCACCTCTACCACATCGCGACGTTCTACAAGTCCTTCAGCCTCGAGCCCCGCGGCGAGACCATCGTCCAGGTCTGCATGGGCACCGCCTGCCACGTCAAGGGCGCGGCGAACATCCTGGACTCGTTCGAGCGCGTGCTAGGCATCCCCACCGGAGGCACCACCGCCGACGGAAAGTACAGCCTCGAGGCCGTCGCCTGCCTGGGCGCCTGCTCCATCGCGCCGGTGGTGCGCATCGGCGAGGAGATCATGGGCAACGTGGAGAGCCGCCAGGTCGAGAAACTGCTCAAACAATACGCTGCTCCGGGCGCCGCGGCCCCCGCGGGCTGCGCCGGGGAGGAGGTGGATCATGACTAATCCGATCTCCATGAACCAGCTCGAGACCATCGCCGCGGACGTGCACGCCGAGCAGGCGAAGTACCGCGGCATGCTCATGGTGTGCAACGGCACCGGCTGCGTGGCCGCCAAGGGCTTCGAGATCAAGAAGATCCTGAATGACAAGCTCGCCGAGCACGGCTTGCAGGATCAATGGCTGGTGGTGGGCACCGGCTGCAACGGCTTCTGCGCGGTGGGGCCCATCGTCGTGGTGCAGCCCGAGGGCATCTTCTACCAGAAACTGAAGGAGAAGGACGTCGAGACCCTGGTGACCGAGCACCTCGTCGGCGGAAAGCCCGTCGAGAAACTGATGCACAAGAACCCGGTGACCGGCGCGATCAACCCGAAGATGGAGGACATCTCGTTCTTCACCAAGCAGCAGCTCGTGGCCCTGCGCAACAAGGGGCTCATCGATCCCGAGAACCTCGACCACTACATCGCCCGCGGCGGCTACACCGCCCTGCGGCGCGTGATCACCGAGAACAGACCCGGGGACGTCATCGCCGAGATCACCCGCTCGGGCCTGCGTGGCCGCGGCGGCGGCGGCTTCCCGGCCGGCGTGAAGTGGGCCTCCGGCAGGAAGGCCATGGAGAGGCGCGGCTGCGAGATCTACGTCGTGTGCAACGCCGACGAGGGTGATCCGGGCGCGTTCATGGACCGCTCGATCATCGAGTCGGATCCCTACGCCGTCATCGAGGGCATGACCCTCGGAGCCTTTGCGGTGGGCGCCTCCGAGGGCTTCATCTACATCCGCAAGGAGTATCCGCTGGCGCTGGTGAGGCTCAACAAGGCCCTCGACGCGGCCCGGGCCGCCGGGCTGCTGGGCGGCGGGATCTTCGGCACGGACTTCTCGTTCGAGATCCGCATCCACCGCGGCGCCGGCGCCTTCGTGTGTGGCGAGAGCTCCGCGCTGATGGCCTCCATGGCCGGTCGCGCGGGCGAACCCCGGGCCAAGTACGTGCACAACGTCGAGTACGGCTTCCGCGATAAGCCCACCGTGCTCAACAACGTCGAGACCTGGGCCAACGTGCCCCCCATCCTGGAGAAGGGTGCCGCCTGGTTCGCCGGCATGGGCACCGGCGACGTGAAGGACAACCCCTGGAACGGCTCCTCGGGCACCAAGGTCTTCTCCCTGGTGGGCAAGGTCCGCAACACGGGCCTGGTCGAGGTCCCCATGGGCATCACCCTGCGCGAGATCATCGAGGACGTCGGTGGCGGCGTGCCCGACGGACGCACCTTCAAGGCCGTGCAGACCGGCGGTCCCTCGGGGGGCTGCATCCCGGCCTCGCACCTGGACATGCCCGTGGACTTCGACTCCCTCACCGAGCTGGGGTCGATGATGGGCTCGGGCGGCATGATCGTCATGGACGACCGCACCTGCATGGTCGACGTGGCGCGCTACTTCGTGGACTTCCTCGTCGATGAGAGCTGCGGCAAGTGCACGCCCTGCCGCGAGGGCCTGTTCGCGCTCTCGCGGATCCTGCGCAGGATCTGCGACGGCCACGGCGAAGAGGGCGACCTCGACATGCTCGAGGCCATCTGCGACACCGTCCGCGAGACCTCCCTGTGCCAGCTCGGCGGCTCGGCGCCCAACCCCGTGCTCTCGACGCTGAAGTTCTTCCGTGACGAGTACGAGGCGCACATCCATGAGAAGCGCTGTCCGGCGGGCGTGTGCAAGCCGCTGATCTCCTACCGCATCCTCGAGCCCGAGTGCACCGGCTGCGGCGCCTGCGTCAAGCCCTGTCCCACCGCCGCGATCACCGGTGAGAAGAAGAAGACGCACACCATCGACGCGGAGAAGTGCATCCGCTGCGGCATCTGTTTCGAGGTGTGCAAGTTCCACGCCGTGGAGGTGAAGTGATGGCCCCTGAAAAAATCGACATCACCATCAACGACAAGAAGGTCACCGTCCTCGAGGACAGCATGCTCATCAAGGCCGTGATCGGCGCGGGCATCGCGCTGCCCACCCTGTGCTACCACAAGGACCTGACGCCCAACGGCACCTGCCGCCTGTGCGTGTGCGAGATCGAGATCAAGGGAAAAAAGCGCCTGGTCACGGCGTGCAACTACCCGGTGCGCCAGGAGATGACCGTGTGGACCAGCTCCGAGCGCGTGCAGAAGCACCGGAAGCTGCTGGCCCAGATGTACCTTGGCCGCTGGCCCAACGTGCCCGTGATCCAGGACGTGGCGCGCCGCTGCGGCGTCACCGACGGGGCGGCGTTTGCCAGCGACCTGACCGACCCCAACCCAAAGGCCTGCATCCTGTGCGGCCACTGCGTCAAGGCGTGCGACGAGTTCATCCAGGAGCGCATCCTGGACTTCGCCGGCCGCGGCATACTGCGGCACCTGACCATGCCCTTCGGCGAGTCCGATCCGCACTGCATCGGCTGCACCTCGTGCGCCCACGTCTGCCCCACCGGCGCGATCCAGATCATCGACGACACCAACCACCCCGTGGACCCCGACATGATCCGCAGGCACGGCATGAAGGTCAACGCCGAGATGGCCACCCTGGACAAGAACCAGTGCTGCATGCGCGAGGTCGGCACGGCCAACATCGTCGAGGTCATGGACCGCTACGACCTGCTGCCGGTGCACAACTACAAGTTCGGCCAGCACCCCGACACGTACAAGGTCGACTCCCAGGTCCTGCGGAAGAAGTATTTCACCCAGAACAACCCCGACGCCTGCTGGTTCGGCTGCTCGATGTCCTGCGCCAAGGCCGTCGACGGCTTCGAACTGAAGACCGGACCCTACAAGGGCCACCGCGTCACCGTGGACGGCCCCGAGTACGAGACCGTGGGCGCCTGCACCAACATGGGCTGCTTCGATCCGGACTTCATCGTGGAGTTCAACTTCTACTGCGACACCTACGGCATCGACATCATCTCCGCCGGGACCGGCATGGCCTTCGTCATGGAGTGCTTTGAGGCCGGCGTGATCACCACCGCCGACACCGGCGGCCTGGAGCTGAGGTTCGGCGCCTGCGACGAGGTCCTCGAGTGCATCCACCAGATGAGCCGCGGCGAGGGCTTCGGCGTCGAGGTGGGCCAGGGCGTTCGCCAGCTCAAGGAGAAATGGATCCGCGAGGGACGCGGCGATGCGCAGTTCATCCGCGACATCGGCATGGAGGTCAAGGGCCTGGAGTACTCCGAGTACGTGCCCAAGGAGAGCCTGGCCCAGCAGGCCGGTTACGCCATGGCCGTCAAGGGCCCCCAGCACGACGAGGCCTGGCTGATCTTCATGGACATGGTCAACAACCAGATCCCGTCCTTCGAGGACAAGGCCGAGGCGCTGTACTACTTCCCGCTGTGGCGCACCTGGTTCGGCCTGCACGGGCTGTGCAAGATCGTCTGGAACGACGTCGCCCCCGCGGACAACAAGAAGTACGCCCCCCAGCAGGCGGCGAAGATCCCGGAGCACGTGGACAACTACTTCAAGTTCTTCGAGGGCATGACCGGCGAGAAGCTCGACGAGGAGAAGATGCTGGCCCAGAGCGCCCGCGTGCACAACCTGCAGCGCCTCATGAGCGTGCTGTTCGGCTTCGGCACCCGCGCCGAGGACACGCCGCCCTACCGCTCCCTGGGTCCGGTCACCGAGGAGGAGTACCTCTCCCGCGCCGAGCGCTACGACGGCCAGCTCAGGAGCGTGCTGGGCCTGGACCCGGAGAAGATGACCCTCGACGAGAAGCGCGCGACCCTTCGCACCCACCGCGAGTCCCAGTACCAGAAGGTCATGGACGCAGCCTACGCACGTCGCGGCTGGTCCCAGAACGGCATCCCCACCAAGGCCCGCCTGCGCGAGCTGGGCATCGACCTGCCCGAGCTGCTGGCCCTGGCGGCTGACTGAGGCCCCCATGATCCGCGTCAACAACCTCCATGACATCCCGTGGCGCGAGGGCCTCACCGTCCAGGACGTCCTCGACCACCTGAAGTACTCCTACGCCCTGATCACGGTCACCCTCGGCGACGAGCTCGTGGAACCCGAGCGCTATGCCGACACTTCGGTCCCCGACGGATGCGCGATGACGGTCTTCCACCTCGCCCACGGCGGCTGACGCTCCCCCCGCCGATGCGCGGGTTTACGCGGACCGGGCTAAGGGGGACATCCCGTTCCTCCCATTTGACAGGAATCATCGTAGGCACAAGCCAAGTCAGACCCTCGCTCCCCAGTGGGCAGAAATAATCGCACATTGACAGTCTCGTCACCTTCGGTAATTCTATCCACCGGAGGCAAAATGTGCGTGAAAGCTCCTATCCTGCAAAACCCTGTCATGGTTGTGTTGTGATCCTGAGGAGACCCCAATGCATTATTACATTGTCACCTGTCTTGAGAAGAACGGCCCAGTGGTTCGGCTCGAAGTGATTCTGGTCCACCCCGACATCGAAACCTTCGGAACAGAGCGCTACTTCGCATGGAAACTGCTCTCTGATTTCGTCTCGCCGGACGACGACGGGGACGACGTGGAGCTCGCGCGAAAGTACATCACGCGGGTCGAGGTCGGCCCGCTCATGCACGGCACGGTGACGAGCCAGGAGCGCGGCTGGTTCTCGGTGAAGCGCGAGGTTGAGGCCGAGGACGACGAGGACGCAGAACTGCCGACGGTGGTCTACACGATCGAGGTCAGCGACCCATCCCTGCTGCGTCCCGTCAAGGTGGGCGACAGCGAGGAGAGTGTCGCCTATGTCGAAACAGACAAGATGATCTTTGACGAGCCGGCAGCCGCAAGTGACTGGCGCCGATTCGAGTGCACCGAAGGGGCGTCGAGCAAGTTCTGGGAGGCGCGTCTTGACGGATCGATGCTGCACGTTCGCTGGGGCAAGCTCGGGACCGAAGGCCGGAGTCAGGACGATGACTGGCTTTCGCCAGAGCGCGCGGAGAAGGCGCACAAGAAGCTCGTCGCCGAAAAGCTCAAGAAGGGCTACGTGGAGATCAGCGCGGCGCCCGCCGGTGCACCCGCGGCGGTCGGTCCGGAAACAACCAAGGCCAAAGCGGGCAAGTCCAGGCCGGGCAAGCCCAAGCCGGACCAGCCCAAGCCGGAGCAGGCCGTTGCGCCGCTTTGTCCCAAGACCTACGACGACCTGCGCAAGGTGGCCTTCGAACTGATCCGCGGCGGACGCCATTGGCCTGACAAATTAATCGCCTTCCTGGTGCGCTGGGCCGAGGATGCCAACGACGATCAAGTCATGGCCTGGCTCGAGGAGCTCTCACCGTCGGAGAATGGCTGGTTCAGCCAGGCCGCCGGTCGGGTGGCGGTGCAGCGCACGCTGGCCCGACAGGCCGACTCGGCACGGCGTTTCGCAAAAGCGGGCGAAAAGGGCCTGCCCACAGAAGAGAAGAGCGACCTGGCCCGGGCGACGCTTGGCCTCATGGCCGCCTGGTGGCGGCTCGGCGACAAAGCCAGGGCCGAGGAGGCCGGGGAGAAGCTGCCGGCCGATCCCGAGGGTTACCTCTCGTCCGAGGATCTGGGATGGGTCGCCGCCCTCGGAGGCCAGTTGGACCGGTTTCTGGAGGTCGGCGAGATCGGCCGCATGTTCGACTACGCCACCGCGCAGGGTTTGCTGGCGCTGTACGCGGACGGGAGCGAGGTCTTCAGCGACGCGATCGACAGGTGCGAGAAGAAGGACTTCAGCAGGGAGCTCACCGAGGCGCTGCTTCGCCGTGCGCTCAAGGACCGCAGGCCGGGAGCGTTCGTCGAGGTCGCGCTTGGTCACCCCGACATCCTCATCGGCAGCGGCGACGGCGAAGACTGCGTGGTCCTCGCGCTGCAGGCCCTCTCGCGGACCGAGCCCTCTTCGGCAGTGGACCTGGCCCTGAGGGTGCTTGACCAGGAGCCCTTCTCCTTCGGCTACGGAGCGCACCCGCATGCCTTCGCGATCGTCGCGGCCCACGCACCCAGGCTGGCCGAGCAGTGGGCCAAGGGATCCGAGGAGATGGGCGACCTAAAAAATAAAAAACGCTACGCCTACCTGGCGGCGCTCGGTCAGACCACAGAGGTGCGCACCGCGCTGCCCAGGATCAGTGAGCACAATGTGCTGCTGACGATCGCCTGTTTGACCCCGGAGCGGGCCCTGGCCGTAGAGGCTCTGCGCGCGCATGTCGCCGGTCGGAACAAAAACCCCGGTGGCGACCATGTCTCGCCGGCGCTGCTTTGGCTCTGCGATCTGGGCGAGGGAGCCCTTGTCGACGAACTGCTCGAACGGGAGCTGGCGCGGATCGAAGAACTGGCGCCCAAGGACCGCGACCTAGCGTGCCGCGAACTCTGCAAAGACGCCGCTGCGGTGGGCCGCGTCGACCTGGCCCGCAAGGCCTACAAGCTCCCGGTCAAGGGCGTCCGCTACTGCAGCATCCAAGCGATGTTGCGGGGCTGTTCGGCCGTCGGCGACTTCACTGGTGCGGTGGATGCGCTCGAACTATTTGACGAGGACAGGGAGAAGCTTGACGCCGTCAACATGAGTCTGCGTGTGGTGGAGGCGGCGTTTGTGACCGGGCCGCGGGCAACACCGCTGCGCTCCCAGTCCCAAGGCTGACCTGAGTTTTCAGGCTCAGGGGCTTGCATTTGCGCAAAGTTGGTCCATGATATGGAGCGCGAACGCGCCGCGTCGCAAAAGATCGCCGAAACCAACGCGAGGTCGAACATGAAATTTTTTCCCTTTTTTCTTATTCTGACGCTTCTTCCCTCCCTGATCTCCTGCGATGACGGGGACGTGCGCGCCAACCAGACCATCGTCGGCGGCGGCACCGTGCCCGCGGGCTACGACGGCCCCATCACGCGGGTCCTCGAAGACAACATCCACTCGACCAAGCAGAACAGTTCGCTGATCCTGAGCGAGGCCTCCTACCTCTACTCGAACACCTTCGGCTACACCCGGTTCATGGCCCACTGCAACGCCAACGGCTACCCACATGATCGCATCACGGGCGGCTATCTCACCGCCGACGTGCTCAAGAACTACGACGTGCTGCTGATCAACCTCGTGCACGACACCCGCCCGGACTTCACCGAGGCCGAGCGCCAGGCCATCATCGACTTCGTGCATGGCGGCGGCGGCCTCTTTGTGGTCGCCGACCATACCAACGTCTATCTTCATGCCGAGCGCCTCAACCGTTTCCTCACCGAAATGGGCGTCACGATCCGCTACGAGTCCGCCGTGGACGAGGGCGAGCACTCCGTGGAGGGCAAGGCCTGGATCCTGATCAACGACTTCGCGCAGCACCCGGTCACCGACGGCGTGAGCGAGATCTCGTTTCTGACCGGCGGCACCATGGACGGCGCCGGCGGCATGGCCTTCATCTCCGAGCAGGGCTGGGGCGACTTCTGGAACCCTGACAACGAGGAGAAGCCGGTGGGCATGTACGGCAACTGGGCCAAGGATCCCGACGAGGACTACGGCCCGCTGCCGGTCTCCCAGGCCGTGGCGTACGGCGACGGGCGCATCTTCGTCATCGGGGACCAGAACATCTTCGGCAACCCGTACCTGTACTTCATCGACAACCACAAGATCGCCTTCAACGCGATGGAGTGGCTCGCCAAGCGCGAGACCGAGCAGCCGCGGCTGCGCCTTCGCCGCCCGGACGGCTTCCACATCCGCATCGACACCCGGGCCGACCGCTTCAGCATGTCCCAGGTCTTCGAGGGAACCGACCGCTTCACCTTCCTGATCAACCTGAGCCGTCATGCGGAGGTCATCGCCCACGCCACGCGCGCCCCCCTGGATTACCTGCCCGAAGTCTTCATGGTCGCCGATCCGATGGACACCGTGGACGCCTCGTCGCTGGCGGAGGCTGACGCCGTGCTCGACGCGGGCGGCACAGTCGTGCTCATCCAGGATCCCGAGCGGACCACCGCGGCCACCGTCGCCTTCGTGCAGCACTTCCTGCCGGAGCCGGGATTGGCGACCTCGGCGGGAGCCCCCTGGACCTACGCCGACGGTTACTATGCCGAGGCGTTGACCGACGTGCGCGTCACCCTGCCGCTGCGCGCCCAGACCCACACCTACCCGGCCTGCCCGGCGCTGACCTGTCCTGGCCACGCGGTCCTCTCGGGCACCGCCGGGACCGACACCTGCGACATCCTGTGTGAATATCCGGCCGGCAACGGTCGCGTCCTGCTGATGCTCGCCGGCGCCTGGTTCAACCAGGCCAACCTGGGCTCCTTCCTCACGTCGCCCGAGGGGGTGCAGGTGTACCACGTCGACGCCGAGATGGAGTTCACACGCATGCTCGTGGAGTGGCCGGGGAACCTGTAGACCGTCATCCCCGAAGAAACCTGACTTCGGTCGAAGCGAGAGGATCCAGCCATGAACCATTCCCTGTTGAAGCCCTGCCTTTCCATGACCGCACTGATCGTGATCCTGGCCGGGTGCGGCCAGAAGGCGACCCCCGAGCCGACCCGTCCCCAGAACACCGGGATGGATTCCCCGGCCGGGGCCATGGACCCCGCAAAACCTGCGCCGGTCGCCCAGCCTGCGCCCTTCACCATCGAGTACCGGATGATCACGTACTTTCCCACCTGCCGGGGCAACACGCGGGTGAAGGTCGGCCCCGACGGCAAGGTGTGGTTCCAGCGCAGCGACAAGGACTGCCCCAGGGGCGAGGACTTCAGCGCCCCCTACCCGGAGCAGCCGAAGGTCGCGCTCGACGAGGCCGGACGCGGACGACTCCTGAAGCGCATCGTCGGGGGCGGCTTCTTCGACCTGAAGGCGCCGCCGCGGGGTCCCGTGTCCGACGGCTACCGCGAGGAGATCGAGGTGACCCTCGACGGCCGCAGCCTGACCGTCACCGTCCATGACGGCGCCCGCCTCGACGGCTGGAACGAACTGAAGTCGGCCCTGCTCGAATTCACACACTGAAAACTGAGTATAAATAGCCCATAAACCACCGAATGACCCTGTTCCAGGTCGGTTTTTCTTGACTTTTTGCCTGTTCGTCGGCATGGTACCGCGCTGCGTCAACACGCAATGCATCGACAAGGAGGTCGTCTCATGCTGTCCCGATTCCGTAAGCTCCCCCTGCACCTGCTGCTGACCCTGGTCCTCGCCCTTGGCACGTTCACCGCCTGCAGCGAAGACGCCGCCGGCGACGACGACTGGGGCATCGACACCGCCATCGAACCCGACGAGGAGCGCCTGGGCAAGGCCGACAGCGCCGGGACCGCCGGTCCGCCGGCCAGCGCCGACGTCTCCGACACGGTCGTCTGGGAGGTCAAGAACCAGTGGGAGGACCGCGGCACGACCGAGGCCAAGAAGTCCGGCATGGCCTGGCCGGCCAACTCCGGTCTGAACTGGGATGAGAAGTACGCCCTGTGGGTGGCCTCCATGGGCCTGACGCCGGGGTGGGAGACCTCGTACCAGTCCTTCATCCTGAAGACCCCGTGGGGCAAGGAGCTGCCCGCCCCGCGCCTCGAGTGCGCCGAGGTGGCCATGTTCCTGCGCGTGACCTTCGCGTCCTGGTACAACCTGCCGTTCTACCTGCAGGCCGTCGATGCCTCGGGCAAGATCTGGTTCGGCCACATGGGGGCGCGCAACGCCGCGGGCCGGTACAAGACCACGCCGCTGTACAAGACCGCCTACCGGGACCACACCACGAAGTTCGCCGGCAAGAGCAACGACTACATCATCGCAAACTGGCCCAAGGACGACGTCCTGCGCAGCCGCGTCGTGGGCGACGGCGACACCATGACGTTTCTGACCGGCTCCGGCGCCCAGCGCGGCGGCCACTACTTCGACGAGATCTTCCTGAACAAGCGCGTGGGGCACTTCATGCGCCTGATCCTGACGTACTTCGGCTCGGTGAACCTGTCGAGCTCCATGAACACGTACAACCTCAAGCCCGAGTCCATCCAGCCCGGCGACGTGCTGCTCGAGCGCTGGCAGCG
>PHAZ01000060.1 GCA_002841825.1 Deltaproteobacteria bacterium HGW-Deltaproteobacteria-22
GGCGAATCGTTCTCCTTCACTTACATGCGCCCGGTGCACCGTGTCAGGCTCATGGTCCACGGGCAGAACCTGGTCGTCTATAACCTGCACCTGAAGGCCCAGGTGCCGTTTCCGGACTGTGAGGACTGCCTGGCGCTGAGACGGACCCAGGCCTTCGCGCTGGAGACTTACATTCTGGAGAACGACGATCCCGAGGAGGACCTGATCCTCGTCGCCGGCGACGCCAATTCGGCGATTCCCGAGGACTTCGAGCCCGGCAACACCCTGGACCGCCTGACCCTGCGCTCGGACAACCCCGCCGGCGTGGCCAACGATTTCACTGCAGTCAACGATCAATATCGCCACGAGTCGACCCATCTGGACTTCGACAGCCTGCTCGACCACCTCATCCTGTCTCCGGCCCTGATGTCCCACTACGTCTTCGACTCCGTCGAGGTCGTCGCCCCCGCGGGTGGGCCATCGGACCACAAATCGGTGCTGCTGCGGCTGGCTTTCTGATCGTGTAATTTCAATTTTCGGGGAAGAAATCGTCGTCGTCACCCTCGACGATGGAGGGCTCACAGGGGACGTCGTCGTCGTCGTCGAAGGAGGGCAGATCCAGGAGTCCGGCCTCGATGTAGCCCTCGAAGGTGACCTTGTCCGGCTTGATGTCGTCCGGATACAACTTGGTCGCCGGGTTTTGCTCGTCGTTTTCGAGATCGTCGTGATCCACGGTTCACCAGTCCTGTACTGTAACGATCGGAAGTATAGTTCCGTTTTTTTAAAGAAATCATGAAAAAAGTGCGTTTTTATCGCTCGGGGCGGGTGTAACGGAGAAGCGGATCACGCAGGGCCGGGAAGGCCGCCAGCAGGGCCTCGCGGTGGCCGGCTTCGAAGTCGGCCAGCTCGAAGCCGGGGGAGACCGTGCAGCCCAGCAGCGCCCAGGCGCCGCCCTCGACCAGACGGGTGCCCTGCCACACGCCCGCGGGCACCACGACCTGCGGGAACTCGCCGCCCAGGATGTCGGAGCCGAGCCGGATCGTCTGGGCCGCGCCGTCGTCCCAGAGCTGGAACATCTCGACGGGATCGCCCACGTAAAAATGAACAATCTCGTCGCTGGCCACGCGGTGCAGGGCCGAGAACTCGTCGGGGGTGACGAGGTAATAGATCGCGGTGCAGCAATTGCGGACCCCGTGCGGAAGATGCATCTCCTGCGCGCAGCGGTAGGTTTCGCGGTACAGGCCACCCTCCTCGGGCAGCTTGGTCAGACCCAGCTTGGCGATGATCTCTTCGGCGGTGTGCTTCATAACTGGTCCTTCCGGGTGCGGCGGATGAACAGGAACACGCCCGCCAGCGCCAGCAGCAGGAACGTGCCCGGGGCGGGGGTGGAGCCGCCGTGCCGGCACTGGCAGCCGTAGACGGTCTCGGTGGTGCAGATGCGGTCGGGGCCGCAGGTTCCGGTGTCGGGCTGGGTGCCGGCGTCGGCGTCGGGCTCGTCGATGTCGGGGCCGGCGTCGGGCACCGGCGCCTCGATGGCGAGGTGATCGAGCAGGCGGGCCAGGATCTCCTGGCGGACGGCGCCGTCGGTGATGGTCTCGAAGGGGAAGCCGAAGGTGAAGACCTCGCCGCCAGGGGTGATGTTCTGGACGCCCAGCAGGCCGCCCGAGGAGGACGAGACCGCCGACAGGGCGCCGCCGCTGACGAAGGCCTCGGCGCCGCCGGCGTCATAGGAGAAGCCCTCGACGTAGCCGAAGTTCGCACCCGGGATGCCGGTGAACACGCCCTCGGCGTCAAACGTGATCCCGGTGTCTGCCGAGGCCGTCATCGCGGAGATGCCCAGGATCTGGGACATCAGGTCGGTGCGGTTGGCGTCGATGAGCTGGGTGGTGACCTCGGAGCCCGTGATCAGCAGGTGGGTGCCGGCCAGGGCTGCGGCCGCCAGGGTGTCCCATACGGTCGGGTCGAAGGTCTGCGCGCCGCGTCCGACGATGAAGTCGACCAGCTCGTACTGCTCCCACGCAGGGGCCTGTTCGGGGAGCCCCTCGACCTGCCACGTGTCGAAGGCCATGTTCAGGGCGGCCAGCTCCGGCGCGTGGTGCCCGATGCCCTCCCGGTGGTCGTGGATGCGCTGCATCACGATGCGGTGCACGGGGTTGGTGTAGCCGAGGTTCTGCATCCAGTTCATGTCCGCGCCCAGGCGCGAGAAGCCGTCGAGGACCAGGATGTTGGCCCGGCCGGTGGCGCTGACGCCCACGGCGGCCGGCGGGGTGCCGAACGCGCTCTCGCCCGCGTCGTTGACGGCGTGGACCTTCACGAAGAAGCCCTGGCCCGGGGTCAGGTCCGTCAGCATCGTGGAGGTGCCCGTGACCTCGGTCCCCTCGTTGAAGGAGTTGGCCGTCAGGCCGACGTAGACACGGTAGGACGTGGGCGCGTCACCGCCGGCGGCGTCGGGCAGCGGCGGGGACCAGGCGACCTCGACCTGTCCGAGGCCGGCGTTGCGCACGCGCAGGCCCACGGGGGGCTCCGGAGGCAGCACCAGCGCGGCGCCGTCGCGCTCGGCGAAGTACTCGAGCACCGCATGGCACACGGCCCGGCCGCCCTGCTGGCGGATCCTGGGATCGCGGTAGAAGACCATGTCGGCGGCGCTGTCGTGGAACAGGATCTCCAGCAGCGCAGAAGGCATCTCGTTGTTGTAGGACGGGTTGAGCTCGCCGAAGTACGCCGAGTACACGCCGCGGTCGCGCCAGCCGGCCTCGTACTGGACATACTGGTGCACCAGGCGGTCCTGGATGTGCACGGCCAGGCGGTCCGAGCCCGGCGTGCCGGTGAAGTTGTACGTGCCGTCGACCGGGTTGGGGCCGTAGACGTAGGTGGAGGTGCCGCGGCCGCCGCCGGCGTTGGAGTGCCAGGACACGAACACGGAGTCCTCGCCGTCCTCGTGGAGCCAGGCGGCCAGGCGCGAGCGGCAGGAGACATCGTCGGAGTTGTCGGCGTCGGAGGCGTCGTAGACGGTGGTCGGGGCGCCGGCGAACTGGGCGTGGTAGCGGCAGGCCTCCTCGTAGCGCGGCTTGCCCGAGACGCCCCCGGTGCGGTTGATCAGGCCCGTGCCGCCGCCGATGCGCACGGCGTCGAGGCTGACCTGGACGTCGACGCCGGGCGAGGATGAGTCGTTGGCCAGCGCGAGGGCGCCCTCGGTGGGCGAGAAGCCCGCGCGGAACCAGAAGCGGCCCAGGAACACCCAGGTCTGGCCATGGTGGCGCTGGTCCACTCGATAATGGGTCTGTCCGCCCGGGTGCAGCACGATGACGTGGGCGTCGGGGGCGCGCTGGGTCCACGCGGAATAAGAGATGTACACGTTGTAATGGCCGTCGGCGGGCACCGAGAGCGTGTACAGGGCGCGGGCGGTCTCGGTGGCGGCCGTGTTCATCAGGCGGTTGGTGCCGGCCGCGAACGGGTTGGTGCCCGAGGCCAGCGGGGCGCCGGCGTGGGAGTAGCCGGTCATGGAGCTGGTCGAGAACAGCCCGGCGTCGCCGATCTCCTGGTACTGTCCACGCGCGGTGGCGTCGGTGCCGTCGTCGTTGTCCACGATCACCATCGCGGAGTTGGTGTCGATCTCGCGCAGGGGCACGATCTGCGCGCCGGCGGCCATCAGGCACGGCACCAGGAACTGATCCACACTCTCGGCGTTGGACAGATCCTCGACGATGCCCTCGCTCCAGCCGCGCTGGGTCGTCCACGAGCCGCCGGTCCAGTACCAGCCATGGCCCGGGCTCAGGTATATGGTCTTGCCCCAGAGGGCGCCCTGGGCGTTGGGCGTCCAGGACTTGTGCAGGCCGGAGCGGATACGCGTGACGAGGGGCCCCACGGTCTGTCCGGGGACCTCCCAGTCACGGGCGGGCACCGGCGGCAGCCCCACGGGACCGCGGATCTCCTCCCCGGCGAGCTCCTGCTCGGCGGTCCCGCGCAGGGCGGCGCGTCCGGAACCGGTGGCGGCGACCGGCCCGGTCGAGCCGATGAAGAACAGCGGGATCAACGTCAGACACATCCATGTGCGCATGGGGCTACCTTCCTTGCCTGCGAAGCGACTACGCCTGGGGAGCCTTCGGCGCCTGGCCGGCCGGGCGTTTGGGGACCAGGACCAGCAGCAGCAGGCCCGCGAACAGCATCATTTCGCCGAGGACCAGGGGCCACACCGGGCGCTCGTGGGCCGACAGCCCCACAGACAGCCGCGGCGCCAGCGGGTGCACCGGCGGATCTTCGGGTTCGTCCAGCGCCCGCACCTTCAAAAACGTCGGCAGGCCGACGAGCAGGCGCGAGATGGGGTAGCGGGCCACGATCCACTGCGGATCGGTCCCGGTGGGGGTCAAAGGCACGCCCAGGATCAGACTGTCGAGCTGGCCCGCGCGCGTGGACAGGTGCAGGTAGGTGGCGCCGGGCGTGCGCTGGCGCGTGGTGCCGGCCAGGAAGTCGGCCTCCTGGCCCAGGAAGGCCGAGACCTGCTGACGGCTCGACACCAGCGCCAGGTCGGTGAACTCGCCGGTGTCCAGCAGGAAGCGGAAGTGCCGCAGCACGGTCTCCTGTGGCACCAGGATGCCCGGCGAGATCGACCCGAAGTGCGCCGCGGTCAACTGCAGCGGGGAATAGGCGCGGTCGATGCGGTCGCGGATCAGCGTGCGCGCCAGATCCGAGTCGCCGCGCTTGTGGCGGGACTGCTGGGCGAAGTACAGCAGCGACCCGATCAGCACGGTCGCCATCAGCGGAAACAGCCACGCCAGTTGGGACCAGTTCTTGGTTTTTTTGAGGTTCGGTTCAGCCATGATTCACCGTCGATACATTAGAAGAAGTATGGACGAAACGCAAGGCCCAACCCTGCCGCGACATGGCATTCTGAGTTGAAACCCAGCCGACCCCGGACAACGATTCACTCCGGCGCCGTCGGGTGTGATGGATCGTGCCAGGAGTGGCTGGAACTGTTTCCATCATTGCCAGGGGACGCGACGCCGAACGATCGGCTTCCGGCGCAATAGGAAAATGGGTCTGCCCCGATACCGTCGGGGATGTGGACGTCAAATCGGGGAACGCCGGATTGAACCGTCGACGGAGGGATTTCCGGTTTTTGCGGGACGCGGGGGGTCGTGCAATGCAGAGCACTGGAGGCCGTGACGGCGCTGGTGCTGTTCGAAAGAGGCGAAGATGTACTAGTTTTTTGGCCAGGGCCGCTTCGCGGGCAGTCCCAGCCATTCTCCGGAATAGGAATCACATAGGCGCATCTGCTTTTTCTGGCTTTCCTGCAATGTCTCGTTACCCGTTGCATACATGGAAATCAATTGTCGGCCGTTTCGGAGGCGACAGTACCCGACCCTTTTTTCTCCCGGACAGGGTCCTTCCGCGAAAGATCCAATGCATTGCTGTTTGTTCGAGTAGTAGCCCTTGTCGACCGAGGAGAACGCCGTTTCGTAGCATTCGGGAATAACGAGCTTGCAGGAGTTGGCTACGCTCGGTTCTCCTGGTTTTATGGACTTTGGACAGGCAGCCAGATCCTCTGACGAAGCAGGAGCCCTGCCAGCGGACGCCACTTCAAAGGCTTTCAACTGTTCGGGCGACACCTTCACAACCGGTTTGGCGGGCTTCACGGGAACCGGCTTCTCTGCCTTGAGGGAATGCAGCATTTCTTCAAAAGCCGCGCCGCCGATCACGTTTGCTTTCTTCTCGTCGACGAAGAACAGAAACAACGTATGTTGATCCGCACCGAATACCGCCATCCGATCCACATGGGTCCCATTCCCGGAAGCGACCTCGGCCATCACAACGGTGGCGTCGACCCCGAGCCCTTTCAGGTGAATCTCCCGGCGTTCCTTCTCAACCCCCCCGATGACTTTGAGTTGGCGGTTGACGACCATCCCTCGCAACCCCGCATCCGCATCGTCCATTGGATCGTCAAAGTTGGATTCGATGATGACCATTCCAATGGTATAGTTCGTAAATTGTGCGACAAAGTCTGAGCGGTTTGATTCATCGCCTGGACTTGTACTGAATTCAAGGGGTTTTCTCAGCGGAAGGTTCATGGAAAACCGTCCGTCATAGATCGCTTGACGCATATGGGGTGGTGGCATCATGGTATCGTGCCCGCCATCCCTGTGCAGACGCCTGCGCTTTTTGGCAGGTTGCTCAACAGTTGCCTGTTTCCGACTGAGTTCCACCACTTTTTCACACGATCTGCCGTTGCCTCCTTTGCAACCTTTTCCATAGTATTCAAATGCCTTGGCAAGGTCGGTCCCGACCACGACGCCCTCTTCAAAAAGCATTCCAAGTCGATCGCAGGCCAGGAACTGGTGCTTATGGGATTTGTCCTCGCAGATCTTTCGGCAACTCTCCGGATCCGCCTTTGCAAGCGGCACTCCAAGACAACGGTCCGCATCGGATTTGCAGCCGCCGACGGTCCATGCGAGCAGAAAGATGACCACGGTGTGAAT
This sequence comes from Deltaproteobacteria bacterium HGW-Deltaproteobacteria-22, assembly GCA_002841825.1. GTDB lineage: Bacteria > Myxococcota_A > Polyangia > HGW-17 > HGW-17 > HGW-17. The sequence continues at coordinate 6,453 of PHAZ01000060.1, forward strand.
CAGCGATGAAACATGCGTGGAGTGGAACATGCGCATTTCGGAACCTCATTTTTGCTGTGCTGAACAGCCGTACGTGGATTCAGGTTCTGCATTGAGATCGGGATGGGAACATGATGGATTCGATGCACTAGGGCTATAGGAACTTTGTTGCACGTTTTGGTCTCCGGAGGAGACTATCCCCGAGGGTGATGCAGATGTCAAGGTGCGGTGATTTCGATGCAGCGTTGTCGGCCGCCACCCTGCGACACAGCCCTCGATGGCCCGCAGTTTCATACCACATGGCCCCAGTGGCGACCCCGGACAACAAGGTGTTACGGACCGGAGCTCGAAGGGGAGAACAGCGCGAGCCTTGGGTATTTCAACATCGCGGGGACGCTGCGCAGTGGTGCGGATTGTCGTCCTGACTTCACCGCCTGCGCGCCCGGTGGATGGCCGCAGCCACCAGCAAATAAAGGAGAAACCCGACGGGCCCGGAGCTCAGTGGTCCTGGCGCCGGAGGACCGGCTCGGCAGGAGCATCCCTGCGGCGCGTCCCCGGTGGGAGTCTCCGAATCGAGGTCCGGCGCCAAGGCGTCGGCTCCGTCAAACCGGTCGGTGCCGGTCGTGCCGTCACAGATCCCGTCGATGTCGGGACCGGCGTCCCGCACGCAGGGTTCCTCCTTGCAGGTTTCGAACGCGCCAGGGTCCATGGGTGGATCGTACGGGCGCTCGACGAGCTGCTGGTGTGGCTGGTACTGATCCCACGGAAAATAATACAGGTCCAGAGGAAAGGGCAGCTCCACGGCGTGATCGAGGCACGGGGAGTTCACGGGCAGCCGAAAATCGTCACCGGACGGATCGACGAAGGCGGGGTCCTCCAGGGCAATGGAGCTGCCGTCATCGTGCACGACGCCGCTGGGTTCGCAGTGGCAGGGCACGAAGCCGGCTTTCACGCAGTTGCCACCCAGTTCGACGGTGCCGACGCCGTCGAAAACGGCCAGAGAAGAGCCTGAGCCGGCCACGTGCAGCACGTTGTTGAGCACAACGGCGGTCTCGTCCGCAGTGGACAACTTCAGCAGCGTGGTGTTTCCTGCGCGCTCAGACACCACCGTGTTGTGGTAGAAGTACAGTTTTCCCTTCCGGAAAATGTCGGGATCTTCGCCGTCGCCGCCGTAGTGGACGATCGAGGTGTTGCCGTCGCCGTCGGGTTCGATCAGAACGTTGCCGTACACGTATGTCTGCCGGTAGTGGGGGTCAGACACGATCGCGGAAGAGTCGGTCTCGACGAGATCCAGTTGTCGGTTGCCGCCCTCGAACCAGTTATACTCCACCCATAGTCCTCCGGAGCGGTCCTTCAGGTTGCTGCCCAGAGCGCCGGCGCGCAGCGGGCCGAACCAGTTGGCGAGGAAGTAGAGGTTCCGACCGGAGGTGTAACTGTTATGCTCGTCAGTGCTGCCCTCGATCCCGTTGTCGAAGAGGGCGCACTGCTCGACGAAGTTGCCGTAGGTCTCGCCCTGAAAGGAGCCGATGAACAGACCGATGCCGGAGTCGTGGAGGCGCAAGCGGGTCAGGCGGATGTTCCGGCCTTTTTCGATATACACCGCGGCAGCGTTGGACGCGTAGGTCCGCTGTCCGGCGCTCCCGGTGAAACTGTATGGAGGCCGGGCAGAGCGGATTTCCAGGTCGCGCAGCTCGATTCGTTCGGGGACGAGGTCCGCGGGATAACTGGCCCCGCCGATCTTGATCACTCCCAAATCCTCGCCCCAGAAGTCCAATTGGGGGCGCGTCGTGGCGTCCTCGCCTGAGATCACCGGGAGCTCGCCGTTGGGCCCCGGGATGCCGCGGATGACGATCGGGGCGCCGACCGTGCCCTGAACGCAAAGCACGATCTTTTCGCGATAGGGCTCAGGCCGGTAATGAATGTTGACCCAGTCGCCCGGTTCCAGGCTCTCCCAGGGGACGTCGCCGAGGTTCGGGAAGGACTGGCCGGGGCCGACCTCGTAGGTACGGAAGTTCGGCGGCGGGAGGCTTCGTGACCTGGTCGGGGTTGGCGCGACCAGGGCTGGCTGCGTGGTCGGGCCGTCGGCGCAGGATGAGAGCCAGGCCAGCAGCAACAGGGACATTGGCAGAAGACGTATCATGGGGACCTCCCACAGGTGGACCATCTTAGTGTGGCAGCATATGTCAGTAAATCAATCATGTTTATGAATGATCCCTCAGAATGATCTCTCCACGCCTCTGTTTTGAAACAGCACAGTACAATGTAGGCCGTTGGTTTTTCATCGCCCCGGATGAGAGATGGCAAAATGCAAAGGCGTGGAGGGTGCTTCCGGGCATCCTCCGGAGTTGAAACGAGATATTACTTGATCTCGCCGGCGGTTCCGGTATATTGCGCGCCGTCGGTGTGTCGGTTTTTCGGTGCATCGGCCGGATTTCCTTGAGATTCATCCTTGGGTTCGACGCGGTCGGCCCTCGCGACGGGATGTTTTCTGACGTGGAGATCCGCCGGGTTTTGGGTTTTTTGTGTGGAACCATGCTGGTTGTCGCTGTAGCCCGTCTCGCCTTTTCCCTCACGGCCGTGTCCCTCAAGGACAAGCGCCGTGTCGCCCGTGCCCTCATCGATCGCACGCGGCGGCGGTTCCCTGTGGCCGTAGCGGAGATTGAAGAGAACGACAACCACGCAGCCTTGGTCCTGGGGTGTTCCGTCGTCAGCAATGACGCGCAGCATGCCATGTCCATGCTCGACCACGTGGTCTCCTTCATGGAAAACACCTACCTGGCGCCCATGATCCTCCGGGAGCGGGAGATACTCCATTTCGGCCCGCTCGCCGACGGATTCTGGGACGCCGAGGACCCGGATCCGGAGTCGTGGGAGGAAGTTGCGGCCTCCTGCGAGCCTGTGTCCGAAGACTGAATCCGCAAGACAACGTCGCCAAGCGAGAACCTGGTTTCATGCGTATGCCCGTCCTGTTTTCCCAGAAGAGCGGTCCCTCCGGTGGATCCCGCGGTCCCTCCGGCGGATCCCGCGGTCCCTCCGGCGGATCCCGCGGTCCCTCCGGCGGATCCCGCGAGCCCGGCCGGCGCCCGAAGATGGTCGCCGCCCAGGTGTTCGAGGTGCTGTCCCTGGCGGTCACCTCGATGCTTGAAGACCCGCGCCTGCTGGAGGTCTCCGTGACCCACGTGGAGATCACCCCCGACCTGTCCCAGGCCAAGGTGTACATCACCTCGGCCTCCAAGACCGTCGACCTGGGCGCTGCCGTGGTCGCGCTGCAGAAGGCCGCGGGCTTTCTGCGCCGCCAGCTGGCCGCGGCGCTGACCCTGCGCCGGGTGCCCGATCTGAAGTTCTTCCCCGACACGGTCCTGATGGAGGCCTGGAAGCTCGACGACGTGATCTCCGGGATCAAGACCGACGACACAGACCCGAAAACGGGGGGTGAGAAGTGAACGTCCCCGCGAACCTCCTCCCTCATCTCTCCGGCCGCGTCCTCATCGCCACCCACGCGACGCCCGACGGTGATGCCGTCGGCAGCGCCCTGGGCCTGGCCGCCATCGTTGACGCGCTGGGGGGCAGGTCCCAGGTCGTGTTCCCGAAGCTGCCGGGCGTGTTCGACTACATGCGGTCCGGCCACGACATCGTGGAGCGGGCCGACGCCGCGTCCACGTTCGACGCCGTGTTCATCGTCGACTGCGGCTCGGCCCAGCAGGTCGCCGACGGCGTGGAGTCCCTGCCGGCCGCGCCGGTGCTGGTCGTCATCGATCATCACCGCACCCGCGAGCCCTTTGCCCAGCTGGAGTGGGTCGATCCGACCGCCTCGGCCACGGGCGTGCTCATCGGCGAGCTGGGCCTGGCCGCCGGCGTCACGCTGACCCCCGCCATCGCCCGCCCGTTGTGGTGCGCGATCCTGACTGACACCGGGTCGTTCCGGTACAGCTCCACCGACGGCCGCACCCTGCGCGTCGGCGCGTTGCTGCTGGAAGCCGGCGCGAACCCGTGGGAGGCCGCGCAGTCGATCTACGAGAGCTTCGAGCCCGAGCGCCAGCGCCTGCTGGGGCTGTGCCTGGGCACCCTCGACGTGCGCTGCGACGGCCGCGTGGCCTCGATGCACATCACACGCGAGATGGCCGCCGCCGTGGGCGCCACCATGGACCAGAGCTCCGGCTTCATCAACTACGCCCGCTCGATCTCGGGCGTCGAGATCGCCTTCCTGGTCCGCCAGGACGAAGAAATCGTGGACCTGTGGCGCGTGGCCTTCCGGTCCCGCGGCACGCACCCGGTCGACGCCGTGGCCGCCCGCTTCGGCGGCGGGGGACACCGCAACGCCGCGGGCTGCCGGATCACCGGCGATCGCGACGAGGTGACCAACCGCGTGTTCAAGGCCGTCGATGAAATCGGAGGTCTGCGGTGAGTCCGAGAGCCCGACGGATCGACGCCCGGATGCACGGGGTGCTGCTGGTGGACAAGCCCGCCGGGCACACGTCCCACGACGTGGTGGCCCGCGTGCGCCGCGCCGCCGGCTATGTCCGCTGCGGGCACGCAGGGACCCTCGATCCGCTGGCCACCGGGGTGCTGCCGGTGCTGCTGGGCGACGCCACCCGGATCTCCGAACACCTGATGAACCATGACAAGGAGTATGTCTTCACGCTGTGCTTCGGGCAGGACACCGACACCATGGACGCCGAGGGACAGGTGCTCAACACGCGCCCGGTGCCCCGGATGTCCGTGGAGCGGATCCAGTCGATGCTGGCCGGCTTCACCGGTCCGCAGCAGCAGACCGCGCCGATGTACAGCGCCGTGAAGGTCGACGGGCAGCCGTTGCACCGCGCCGCCCGCCGCGGCCACGAGGTCGAGCGCCCGGTCCGCGGGATCGTCATCCACTCCCTGGAGTTGGTGGCGTGGGAGTCCCCGCACCTGACCGCGCGGGTCCACTGCTCCAAGGGCACCTACGTGCGTGTCCTGGCCCACGATCTTGGCCAGCTCGCCGAATGCGGCGCCCACGTGACCGCCCTGCGACGCGTGCGCAGCGGTGATTTCGCCGTGGAGCGCGCGATGCCCCTGGACGACGTCCTGGCCCTCTCGCAGGACCAGCTCGGTGAGGCCCTGATTCCGCTGCGCGACGCGCTGGCGTCGTTTTCCGCGATCGGGATCACGTCCGAACAGGCGCGCGGCGTCCTGTGTGGGCAGGATTTGAGTCTTGAAGACCCTTCCGCCGGGACCGACGAACCGGTCGTGCTCACGGATGACGCCGGCCGGGCCCTCGCCCTGGCGGTGTGGCAGGGAACCAATTTGCATCCCATCCGGGTTTTTCCCGGTGGTTTCGAAAAAACGACTTGCATTTCGGCGAGTTTTCACCAAAACCCAGTAACAGGAGGTTGAACACCATGGGAATGTCCACCAGTTTGAAAGGTCAGATTATCACTAACTTCAAGAAACACGAGTACGACACCGGTAGCCCGGAGGTCCAGATCGCGCTGCTGACCGAGCGGATCAAGCACCTGACCGAACACTTCAAGACGAATAAAAAAGACTTTCACAGCCGCCGCGGCCTGCTGATGCTCGTCGGTCGCCGCCGTCGCCTGCTGGATTATTTGAAGAAGCGCGCCGTTGCGCGTTACGCCGCGATCATCGCCGAGCTCGGCCTCCGCCGCTAAGGCTTCTTCAGCCCGGACTCCACTTCCAAGTTCAATGGGTCCCCGGGTAGCCGCGATTGGTCCTCCGGTCGCCCTGCCCGGGGCTATCTCCCGTATAGGGTTCAAGGAAAGTTGACATGTGCCGACGCCGGGGGGAAACTCCTTCTGGTATTGACACCATGATCGATCTCTCGCTGGTCCTTTTCCGCTTCTTCCTGATCCCGCTTCCGCTGGGCGTCATCCTCTGGCTGCTGGCCCAGGGTGCGCAGGTGCCGTCGGGACCGGCGCTGCTCGGCTTCTTTGGCCTCTGGTGGCTGGACTTCGCGACGCTGCGATGGCAGAGCCGCTTCTGGTACCGTCGCGGCCAGCTGCGCCTGGCCCTGGCCGGGTGGATGGTCCGGCTCCTCGTGGCGCCGTCGCGGGCCGGACGGACCACCCTGGCGGCCGAGGCGGCGTGGATCCTGCTGGATCTGGAGCAGGACGCGCAGGCCGCGACGCTGCTGGCGCGGCACGGCACGGGTTCGGTCGAGAAGGACCCGCTCTATGCGGTGTCCCTGGCGAGGCTGCTGCTGCACCAGAAGGCGAGGCCCCTGCTGGCCATGGACCTCGCGGATCTGGCCCTCGGGGAGCGCTCGTTGGCACGAGCCCACTTCGTCCGGGGCCTCTGCTATGAGGCCCTCGAGGAGACCCGCCCGGCCCTGCGCGCCTTCTCGGTGGCCCGGCAGAGGGCCTCCATCGAGGAGGACGCTGTGCTGTCGGGTTTCTGCTACTATCACCTGGGCCTGACCTGGGCCCATCTCGGGGAGCGTGACTACGCCCGGGATCATTTCCTGCGTGCCGAGATCATGCTGTTTTTCCTGCCCAGGATCGCCCGGCAGGCCCGCGCGCTGCTGGTGCAGGGTTGAGGTCCCCATGAAGCTCTGCGCTCCGCTCTTCACCTTGCTGCTGCTGGTCGGCGCCGGCTGGTGTCGGCCCGTCGGTGCAGCCGAGCCCGTGCGTGTCCCCGCGCAGGTGGAGACGGGGCTCGCCGGGGGCATGGTCGACCGGGGCGCCGCCCTGACGTGGGAGAGCGCGCTGTTTGCGGGCACCTCGAACATGTTCCTCACCCTCACCGTTCCGGTCGTGTTCACCACCGACGGCGTGCTGGCCCGCACCTGGGACGACGCCCGGGATTTCGCCCACGCCCTGCGCGTGCTGTCGTATCGCGGGGAGTCCGATGAACTGAAGTTTCAGTGGTATCTGGGCGAGGAGACACGCCTCGGCGAGGACGGCGTCGCCAGACACCTGCTCCCCCAGCTTCGCCTCGAGCATCCGTCGACCCTCGCGTCGCTGCAACTGCAGAGGGATCCGGTGACGCTGCGCCTGCGCCTGCTCGACGTCACCGAACCGCGCGTCGGGACGGCCTCGGTGGCCGTGGACTGGCCGCCGGATTGGCGTCTGTCGGCCGGGTGGTGGGGCATCTCGCGGCTGCCCGTGGCGCTGGCCGACGGTCTCGGTAACGTCGAGATCGACGACGAACGTGGGCTCGTGGTGCCGGTCACCACTCGCTGGTTCTCCGCACAGTGGCTGGGGGTCGAGCGGGAGTTCTCCGGCTTTTTGGCCCGCGCCCGCCTGGTGAACCTCGACGTGCGGGATCCGGCCGCCACCGGCGGGCTGCTCGCGCTGGGCACCTCACGTACCTGGCACGGTCTTTCATTCCAGGTCGAGGCTGGTGCCGGCGGCGATCACTGGGTTCCCTGGCCCCTGGGGCCGTTTTTTCTGGTGCGGGAGTGGTCCGCGGATCTGCGCACCATCGACGACGGGCAGACGCTGGCCCAGCGGCTCGCTTCCAGGACGGAGCCCGGCTGGGGCGTCGCGGTGGCCGGCGGCTTCGAGCTCGACGAACGGATCACCCTTCGGGCCGGCGGCTTCGTCACGCCGCTGGAGCGCACCGTCGACGGCGCCGTGGATGCATTCCTGGGCCGTCGCTTCCTGCTCTCAGCGCACGGCGCCTGGGATGTGGAGCTGGGCGCCTGGACGCTGGGCCTCGAGACCCGGTTCTCGGTCAACCGTCGCTGGTTCGTCTGGGGTCGCGCCGCGTCGCAGTTCATCGTGGATGCCGAGGCGCGGCGGTTCTCGCGCATCGACCTGCTCATGCTGGGGGTTGGCCTCCGCACGCGCCTGGAATAGACTTTTTCTGCGGATACCCCTCCGGGGGGTCCAGTCCGCCGAGGTAGACCATGCCGATTGTCCAGACACCGCTGACCGAGGAAGAGCTCGGACCGAAGCTGGCGCGCCTGTTCGCGCCCACGACCCCCGAGAAGATCCAGCTCGGCTTCGCCAAGGGCATCACCCCAGGCGTCCCACCCGATTCGATCATCCTCGGACTTTATCAACTGGCCCTGCGCGGCGGCGAGTGGCGCGAACACGTTCGCGACACGCTGATCAAACTGCCGGACGTGGCCTTCTTCTCGGCGTTCAACACGGGGATGCCCGCGCGCGTGCTGGACTTTGTCGGCGCCTTCCCGATCCCGGCGTCGGCGATCCAGAAACTCGTGATGCTCCCGGACACGCCAGGGGAGACCATCGCGCAGATCGCCAGGAACGCCAACGAGACCCTGTGCGTGATCATCGGCGACAACCAGGCCCGCCTGCTGACGCATCCTCCGATCATCGAGGCGCTGTATCTGAACAAGCACACCCCGATGTCGCTGGCCATGCGCATCATCGAGCTGGCCGCGCGACACCACCTTGAGTTGTCGCTGCCCGCGTACGACGAGATGGTCAAGGCCCTGGACCTCGACGAGCTTCACTTCGATGATCCCATGGATGCCGAGTTCGCGCAGGCCGAGCTTGACGAGCAGTTCAAGAACGTGCAGGAGCACGTCGCGACCAAGGACTGGACGCCGGGCGATCCCGACGGGGAGGGAGAGGAGGACGGTGAGGAGAAGGATCAGGAAGATGACATCAACAAGATGAAGCCCACCGACGACGTGCCCCGCAACATGGGCGCGATGCCGATCTTCGCGCGCATCCGCCTGGCCCAGCTCGGCAACCGCTTCGTCCGCTCCCAGTTGATCCGCGACTCCAACAAGCTCGTGTCCATGGCCGTCATCAAGAGCCCCGGCATGAGCGACGCCGAGGTCGAGGAGTACTCCAAGAACCGGCAGCTGCCCGAGGACGTCATCCGCTACATCAGCCACCGCAAGGACTGGGTGAAGAACTACCGCGTCAAGATCAACCTGGTGAACAACCCGAAGACGCCGGTCACCACCTCGATGCAGCTGCTAAACCACCTGCGCGAGAGCGACCTGCGCTCCCTGGCCCGCTCCAAGAACGTGCCCCAGGCCCTGCGCTCGGCCGCGGCCCAGCGTCTCCACTCGAAGAAGTGACCCTGGTCCGCCTCACCGTCTCCCTGGAGTCAACTCCCGGCTTTCAACTTGCAATTTCACGCATTGGGTGGCAATAAATGGTCATGTTGCAACCTCCTGGAAAACCCTTGTTGCTGTCCTTGATTTCACTTCTGGCGGTCCTTCAGATCGCCGCCTGCGACGACGACTCCGGAGGCGGCATTGACCTGGAGCGCGCGCGGGAGTTCGCCCAAATCCGGTGCGCGAAACTGTTCGAGTGCTGCAACCCGACCGGGGCCTACGACGACGAGACCGACTGCGTCGAGTCCACCATCTTCGGGTTCTGGTATCTGGATTATCTCGGCGTCTCGGTGGATCCCGACCGGATGGCGGCCTGCTTCGATGCGCGGATCGCCCAGGTCTCGGGCGAGTGCACCAACGAGTATAGGCGCAGCCTCGACGAATGCGCGCTGGTGTTTCATGGCCCCCTCGGGGTCGGGCGCGCCTGCACCCTGGTCGAGCAGTGCGGCTCCGGCCTCTACTGCAAGCCCACCGAAGCCGATGTGAACACACGTTACTGCGCACCGAAAAAGGACGAGGGCAGCGCCTGCGACCGCAATCTCTTTTCTAGCTCGGCCGAATGCGGTTCCGGCCTGATCTGCCTGGAGCAGGCCACCGGAGATCGCTGCAAGGCGCCGCTTCCGCCGGGCACCTCCTGCACCCGGTCGTACGAGTGCGGCAGTGAGTACAGCCTCGATGCGATCTGCGTGTTCGGCCGGTGCGGTGCGCGTCTGCCAGACGACGCTGATTGTGATCCCGATCATCCGGAATGGTGCCTCTCCGGTCACTGCGATCCGGACGCGCCGGTGTGCACCCCCGAG
>PHAZ01000061.1 GCA_002841825.1 Deltaproteobacteria bacterium HGW-Deltaproteobacteria-22
GGAGATGCTGCTCTATTTCGAGAACGGGAGGCCCGCCACCCGGCTGGAGCAGAACCTGGTCTCGACCTTCGCGACCAACATCACCACGGCGCTGGACAACCTGCACCTCAACCAGGAGATCATCCAGACGCAGCGGGAGGTCATCTTCACCCTCGGAGAGGTGCTCGACACGCGCTCGGGGGAGACGGCCCACCACGTCCGGCGCGTCGGCGAGATGGCCGCGTTCCTGGCCCGCCTTCACGGCAGGCCCGAGCACGAGTGCGAACTGATCCGGATGGCCGCCCCCATGCACGACGTGGGCAAGATCGGCATCCCCGACCGGATCCTGCTCAAGCCCGATCCGCTCTCGCCCGAGGAGTTCCTGCGCATCCAGGAGCACACCCTCATCGGCTTCAACATCCTCAAGCACAGCGGGCGCGACATCATGCAGTCGGCCGCCATCATCGCGCTGCAGCACCACGAGAAGTGGGACGGCAGCGGCTATCCGAATCACCTGTCCGGCCAGGAGATCCACCTGTTCGCCCGGATCACGGCGATCTCGGACGTGCTCGACGCGCTGCTGCATCCCCGGCCGTACAAGCACGCCTGGACGGCGGTCGAAGTGCGCACCTACCTCGAGGAGCAGAGCGGCGTCCAGTTCGATCCCGGTCTGGTCGACCTGCTGCTGGCACATTTCGATGATTTCCTTGAGATTATCTCGAGCTATCCCCAGCCCGAAGCCTAGTGGGCCGTCCCATCTGGCCTTTTTTTTCTTCTTGTCATGGATCGGCCCCCAAGGCTCCCGGGCAGTATTTACAGCATCTGGCTGGTTTCCTGATAGTACAGGCTCAGGGTCTCGAGCTCGAGCGCCAGGATGGGATTCTTGCGGAGCACGCTGCCTCCCGGGCCGATCAGTTCCTCGATGACCTCGACGACCAGGCGCGTCTTTTCACGCTCGCGCTCGTGCTTGCGGTCGAAGAGCTCGAGGGCATTGGCAGAGCGGGTCTCACGGGCCGTGAAGAGCTCCATCTGGAGTTCGGAATAGCGCTTCTCCAGTTCGGTGATCTGGAAGATCAGTTCAGAGAGGATCTCCTGGACGGAGCAGCAGTCGGAGTAGATGCCCAGCCCGGGAAACGCGGTCACCAGCTCGAGCACGCTGCAGTCCACATGGCGGGCCAGGTACTTTTCAAGCACCTCGCGGTCGAACGAGAGGGCCTGGACGGCCTGACGCAGCTGGCCGGAGCGTGCGCGAAGCTGGAGTTCCTGGGATTGGGACTCCTGGATCATGCCCTGCTCGAGGGCGCCCATCCGCGCGATCTCGTCGGCCATGGCCGCGGCGCTGGCCATCCGCGGGCCAAGCCCCGGAGGGAAACACTGCCAGGTGCGCAGCAGTTGGACCACGTGCATCAGCCGCTCCCACAGCCAGTTCTGCACCATGCAGCGCAGCTCCTCGGTCGAGATTCCGGCGTTGGGATCCACCGCCAGGAACTGCGACGTGGGCATCCGTTTGGCCACATCGGCAGGGGAGCCCAGCTTTCGGTGCGCCAGGAGCGTCTGAACCTCCCGCAGGCGTGTCACCAGCTGGCAACCGTCGGCGATGCGGTCGGGGACGAAGGTCTCCAGGCAGTCCAGGATCACCTGGTCGATCTCGGGTGGAACATCGTTGTGCGGGGCCCGAGACGAGGGCGGGGCGGGGATGCGGTTCTTCTGGGCCAGGACGTATTCGACCAGGGATGAGGCCACGAACGGGGGATCGCCCGTGAGCGCCTCGTAGGCCACCGCGCCGAACGAATAGATGTCGGTGGCGCAGGCCAGTTTTTCGCCCATGCATTGCTCCAGCGACATGTACTGCGGCGTGCCGAACACCTCGCCGGGCAGCGTGATCCGGTCGTCCTCGGCTTCGACCATCTTGGCCAGGCCGAAGTCCAGGATCTTGACGATGTCCCCGTGTTCACCCGGAACGATGACGATGTTGTCGGGCTTGAGGTCGCGGTGCATGATGCCCATGGAGTGGGCCGCAGCGAGGGCGTCGGCGATCTGCACGAAGATCGGCAGGGCACGCTCAAGCGGCAGCGTGCCGACCTCGTCGTACAACTCCAGGAGATTCTTTCCCTGGATGTATTCCATGATCAGGAACAACCGGCCATCGTCGAGTTGGCCGGTATCGAAGATGCCCACGACGTTGGAGTGCTGCACCCGCGAGGTCGCCCGGGCCTCTCGCCGGAACCTGGCGCTCATCCGCTGGTCCTTGGCGTGCTGCACCTTGAGCAGCTTGATCGCGACCCGGTTTCCGAGCAGCTCGTGCCTGCCCAGATAGACCTCGCCCATGCCGCCGATGCCCAGCAGCTTTTCAACGCGGAAACGGCCGCCGATGAGTTGACCGAGGAGACCGGGCTTCTGCGTGGTGCTCATCGGATGCCCGGGATCAGAAATCCCAGCCGAACTGGATTGAGTAGGTCTGCTGGAGGACGCTCTTGTCCTTGATGGACTGGGTGCGCCCGGAGACGGGCTCGAGGAGCTCGTCCTTGGAGGAGCCCTTGAGGGTGAAGATGCCTTCGAGGGTGATGGCCATTTTGTAGTAGATGAAACGCGCGCCGAAGAAGATGCGATGTCGGCCGATCATGTCCTGATCGTCAAAAACGATGTTGTTGTTGCAGTCCTGATCCGTGCAGGAGAGCCCCGGTTCGAAGGGGGTGGTGCCGTCGGGGTTGAGGGAGTCGATGCCCGGTGTGGTGTCGATGACCTTGCTGTCGCTGATGATCATCAGGTAGTTGTACCCGAGGTAGGGCGTGACGTTGATCGTGGAGGCGATGCCGAAGCTCTTGGAGAGGCTCACGTCCACGCTGGCGACGGTCAGATCGACCTCGCGGGAGCCCATGACCCTGGTGCCGAAGCCGCGCACGGCGATGGCCGGGATGGGGATGTCGAAGTACCCCTCGTTGATGGAGAACTTCGCGAACACGTGGGGCGCGTACATGTGGCTCTCGGTGAGGTATTTCAGGCCGCCGCCGATCTCGAAGCCGGGCAGGGGGAACCACATGCCGCGACGGACCTCCATGCCGATGGTCTGCACGAAGCCCGCGGCCGACCCGTCGACACCGTTCTTCCAGTAGTCGGCGGTGCCGTTGATCGTGGTGATGCCGTAGTTCACGCCGAGCGCCATGCCCATGTAGCCGAGGGTCTCGGCGGGGGCCAGAAACGAGGGACCGAAGGCAACGCCCATCTCGGAGACGAGGTTGCGGTACGCCGTGGTGCGGTCCGTCAAGGCCGCAAAGGCGTCGGTGTTGTCATATGCGTTGTACAGTTTCGCCAGATCGAAGTCATATCGGTAGTCTCCCGCCTGCGCGATGGAAGGCGCCGCCAGGAGACAAAACATAAGTACGGACAGAAATGTGGTTTTCATGGGAATCCTCGATGCCACAACTGTCCGGAGGCTAGCAGACACGGGCAGGTCTGGCAAGGAAAACCTTTATAGTTTCGGCTACAGTATCGGCCACAGGAGAAGGAAGAGGCCGGCGCCGGCTTCCAGGAAACCGACCATGAAGGCGTGCATCTGCCGGAGGGTCTTGAAACCGAAGGGCAGAAACTGGAAGCTCAGGCCCAGCAGGCCATGCAGGGTGATGCCCATGCCCAGGACGGCCACGATCCAGGAGATGAACCCCTTGTCGGAGAAGCTCGGGATGGTGAAGGCCATGACCACCAGGATCAGCGCGATGATGCCATAGGCCATGATGAAGGAGCTGCGGACCGGTTTCTGGATCCGGATCGTTCCCGTCTCGTGGACGGGCGTCTGGCAGTTCTGGCAGCGGATCGTGAACGTGTGGACGGTCTGTCCGCACTTCGGACACTTTCTATATTGTTCCGTCAGCGGTCCCTGTTCGCCGGCTTCGAAGTAGCAGGATTCGCACCAGGGATTGCCCGAAAACGAGAAGACATCGACAGCCGAGAGGCTCTTTTGACATTTGAAACAGGTCTGTTCCGCGTGGGAATCGGCCATGGGGGGTCCCTCCTCAAACGCGATAAACTGCCACCTGACGCATCTTTCTTCAAGTCAAAACCGACATGACCGGAATTTCCCGGGTCCGGGAGGCCGTGATCAGTCCTCCGCCAGCGGGCCTGTCAGGTCGCCCGAGGCATCCACCTGGACCAGCTCGATGCCGAGCCTGGGGGCCCAGTCGAGGATCTTGGGCTCCCGGTAGAACTCGCCGTAGCACATGCGCTTCACGCCGGCGTTGACAAGCATCTTGAAGCAGTTCCAGCAGGGGGATGCGGTGACGTAGATCGTGGCGCCGTCCATCGGTATGCCGTGGCGCGCCGCATGGATGACCGCATTGGCCTCGGCGTGGATCGTGGCGACGCAGTGATCGTTTTCGATCATGCAGCCCACGTCGGTGCAGTGCGGTGCGCCGCTCATGCTGCCGTTGTACCCCGTGGAAAGGATGGCGTGGCCCTTGACGACCACGGCGCCGACAGCCTTGCGCGGGCAGGTGCTGCGGGTGGCGACCATGGAGGCGATGTTCATGAAGTAGGTGTCCCAGGACACACGTTGCGGATTTTTCATGCACTTTCTCCTCACGTTTTCGACCGGTTTCTGTTATATCTACCGGAGATGGGCTAAGCGGAATGCAAATAACTCATCCACTGCCGCAGGGAAAACAGCTTGAAATTACTGGAAATTCTGCTGCGTGAAAAGAATTATTTTCCCCCGAGGGCCGTTTGAAGGACGACTGATGAGGGATCGCAATGGATAAAAAGAAAAAATTGATCATTTTCATGCTGATCGCCGCGGGCGGTTTCGTGCTGGACATCGCGACAAAATTATGGGCCCAGTCGGCCCTGACCCAGGATTACCTGGATCCTGCGAAGGTGGAGCCATTTACCTTCCGGTTGACGCTCGCCTTCAACCACGGTTCGGCCTTCGGCATGTTCTCGGGCTTGTCCGGCGGCCGCTGGATCCTTTCAATCATCGGCCTGGCTGCGATGTACTTCATCTTTTATCTCTACAGGCGTCCCGAGAGCCGCCACAACCTGTACCTGGTCGGGCTGGCCCTCGTGGCCGGCGGCGCGCTGGGCAACCTGGTCGATCGCATCATCTTCGGCAAGGTCACGGACTTCCTCCAGATGTGGCTGTTCCGCTCGATCCCGATCACCTGGCCATGGCCCACCTTCAACGTCGCGGATGTGCTGCTGCTGGCGGGTGTGGGCTGTCTGATGATCTTCTCCTTCATGCCCGAGTCCAAGGGACTATGGGGTACTTCCAAACCTGAGAAGATCGTGCGAAAGTAGCGTCATGTACCTGAGCGCCTTCACTCACCGGGAAAAGTTGTTCGACATCGCCAAGCGGTGGCTGGAAGACAAGCTCGAGCCCGACGACGCCTGGCTCATGACCGAGATCTTCACCTACGAGGGTTTCGTCACCACGCCCATGGTGCGGCAGTTCCTGACGAACTTCATGCGCGAACTGCACGACAAGGAGATCACGACCCGCTCGGTGACCATGAAGCACCAGGTCAAGGAAGCCGTCACGCGCTCGATTCCAAGCATCGGCGAGCGCATGGAGTTCCTGATCCGCATGTACCATTCGCGTCCTGAGGAATATTTCCCCCGGGCGCCGATCAACGGCATCATGTTCTTCGCGGGACAGCCCGACCCGAAGCTGGTGGCCATGCTCCGCATCAAGCGCGCACGGCGCGTGGCCGAGAAGGTCAGCCGCCGCATGGCCGACATGATCCTCACGCACATCCGCAACAAGGCCGAGACCCTCGCCAAGGAGCGTGCCGAACGCCTGGGCATTCCGCTGGAGATGCTGCTGACGCCGCCCGAGCAGATGGTCAGCGAATTCGAAGCGGCCGAGCGCCAGCTCGCCGAGCAGGTCATGAGCGGACGGATCCCCTTCAACAAGGAGGATCTCGAGGTTCCCGACGTCATCGGCATCAAGATCATCGGCGACGAGATTCTCCACCAGCGCGCGGTGGCGCTCCTCCAGTCGCACCCGGACGTGCACGTGGTGGAACTGGAGACGCATCAGGGTGACTACAACGCGATCAACGTCCAGTTCGATCTCCGTCTGCCGGAGCCTGGCGTGATCATCGACAGCGTCTCCTCCAATATAGTGGTTCCGTTCCCGGCCACCCGCGGGATCTCCCCGGAGGAGCTTCAGGAAGGTTTCGCCGCCTATGTCGAGTCCGGCGAGCGCACCGTGCGCGTCGAACTGATCCTCACGACCTACGAGGAGCTGGTCGAGTCGGAGATCGGGCGCAGCATCCACGAGATGCGGACCCTCAAGCAGAGATCGCAGCGCGAATACACTGGACGTATTGCCAAAAACGCAGAATTTATCGTCGAATACATGCTCTCGGTAGCCTTCTCCCCGCAGATCGCCGTCAACTTCATTCCCATCAAACTCAACGGCCATTACCTTCCCGAGACGGTCTCTTACGCGATCCGCAAGCTCTACGGCATCGAGGAATCGGCCATTTTCACGAATTTATCCCTGTAAAATACGCCTGTTTCGGGTCTCGACAAAACCAGGAAACTTTTTGCTTGCGGGTCCAAGGCATCTTTATATATATTCCCCATGTCTATGGTACGGGCATTGGTTGCCGTTTACGCCGTTGGCAAGGAGAAAAACGATGGTGAATACCCGCTGGAAATCCTTGATGTTCATTGCTTCCCTGGTTGCCGTGACGCTTGCGCTGCCGGCTTTCGCACAGAAAAAGAAGGGCGGCACGGCCGAAGAAGAAGAGATGACCTTCGAAGCCGAGGACGTCTCCAAGACCCTGGTCTCCAAAAAGATGGTCCGCGGTGAGGACTTCTTCAAGAAGGCCGAGAAGGCGATGAACGACTCCTCTCCCCAGGAGCAGATCCTGGTGTACTTCCAGAGCTCCACGATCTACCTCAAGCAGGTGCTCGCCAAGGACAACCGCGACGACTCCTTCGACACCAAGCAGAAGGCCCAGTACATCATGGGCAAATGCCTGTACTACATGGGCTATTACTCTGCCTCGAAGAACTACTTCGAGAAGATCGTCGAGCAGGGCGACGCGCATCCGTACTACAAGATGACGCTGAAGTACCTGGTTTCGCTGCAGCAGAAGATGCCGGAATCCGCGGGCATCCTGCCGATGATCGGCAAATACAGCGAGGAGTATCTCGACAGCAAGGATCTGGAAGCCTTCCGCTCCCAGTTGCTGTACTACCTCGGCCGCTACCATTACGTCGACGGACGACTGGAGAAGGCCGCGGAACTGTTCGCGAAGGTCCCGATGAACGCCAAGCCCTCCGAGGGCGGCTACTTCCTGAAGAGCAAGGTGTTCGAGGGCATCACGCTGGTCCGCCTCGGCAAGCCCGTCGATGCGATCAAGCGCTTCAACGCGATCATTATCTTCGCGCAGAAGAACCCCACCTTCCCGGAGATCGGTGACTTCCTCGAACTGGCGAACCTGTCGCTGGCCCGCGTGTACTACCAGGCCGGCCGCGTGGCCGTCGGTCTCTTCGAGCAGACCCGCAAGCCCAACTTCGCGAAGATGTCCGAGAAGTACCTCCAGTTGTCGCTCACCTTCTTCGAGAAGATCCCCCAGAACAGCCACAACTGGCTGCAGTCCCTGTTCGAAGAGTCCTGGGCCTATTTCATCCTCGACGCGATGCTGCGTCCCCACTTCAAGAAGGATTACGGCGGCTTCCAGAAGGCGCTGGGCAACATTCACACCCTCAACGCCCCCTTCTTCGAGAATCATTTCTTCCCCGAGTCCCTGATTCTGCGTGCGGTCATCTACTTCCAGAACTGCCGCGTCGAGAGCGCCCAGGAAGCCCTCGCCGAGTTCGGCCGCGTGTACCCGAAACTGCAGCTTCAGGTGCGCGAAGTCGCCGACAAGCACACCAACGGCGAAGAGGAAGAGAACGACATGTACTTCGAGTACATCAAGAAGGTCATGTCCGACAAGGCCGGCCTGGATCCCCGTCTGTCCCGCCTGGTCAAGAGCTCCCTGAAGGATCGCACCTTCGAGCGCCGCATCGAGTTCATCGACGAGCTCAACCGCGAGATCAAGCAGCTCGACAACTCCGACAAGTCCTGGCGCAGCTCGGACATCGCGCGCGAAATCAAGGAAGACCTCGAGTTCCAGAAGATGAACGCGCAGACCGAGGCCGGCAAGCTCGCCCGTGACCGCATCCGCCGTCTCGACGACGAACTGACCCGCCTGGTGCTCCAGTACGGCGACGTGAAGATCGAGCTGAACAACCTCCGTCTGAAGAAGGTCACCGCCAAGGCGATGGCCACCCGCTCCGCCAAGGTCGACGTCATGAACGTCACCGTCGACGATGAGCACGTGATCTGGCCGTTCACCGGCGAATACTGGCAGGACGAACTGGGCTACTACCGCTTCGTCGTCCGGTCCACCTGCGGCAGCAACTAGCTGTTGCTCGTTCGTTTTCCACAACTCATTACCCCTGATTTTTTGAGGAATGCCATGAGAAAATGCTGTCTTTGGATCGTATCCGTAATGATGGTGGCACTTCCGTGGGTGGCTTCGGCGCAAAAGCCGAACACCAAGCGGGATCCCAAGTTCAAGGAAGACAAATCCCTGGAAATCTCCAAGGAAGAGGCCATCGCCAATGCCAAGAAGGAGCAGGAAAAGGGCGCCGGGACAATCAAGTACGAGGATTTCGTCGGCACCCAGAAGAAGGTACAGGACCTCAAGCTCCCGATCCTGCAGCAGCAGGAGAGCCAGCTCAAGCGCCAGCTCCAGATCATGCGTGCCACGGACAAGCGCCGGGTAGAGTACCTCTTCCGCCTGGCCGACATCTTCGTGCAGTACGAGCAGATCTACAAGTTCCGCTTCGGTGAGAGCGTCGAAGCCATGGGCAACTCCAAGACCGCGGCGGACAAGGCCCGGTTCGAGAAGGAAAAGAACAACAACATGCGCCTCCAGAAAAAATATCTGGAGGACGCGCTCAAGGAGCTCAACAACATCACCACGACCAAGGCGTTCGCCGACTGGGCGCGCATGGACGAGGTCCTGTTCAAGCTCGGCGACATCGCCCGTGAGCTCGGCTACCAGGACATCATGCAGGAGAAGTTCCGCAAGCTGCTGCGTGAGTATCCCCAGTCCAACTTCGTGCCCAACGTGCACCTGGCGTTCGCGGAGTTCTACTTCAAGCAGGGCCGCAACGGCCTCAAGCTGGCGACCGACTACTACATGAAGGTCGTGAACAACCCGAAGTCCAAGGGTACCAACATCTACTTCTACGCCCGCCGCATGCTCGGCTGGTGCTACTTCAACCTGCAGGACTTCCCGAAGGCCCAGAGCGAGTTCCTCTTCGTCGCCCAGAATTCCAAGCAGGAGACCCTCAAGAAGCAGACCCGCCGCGAGGTCGTCATGGCCTATTCCATGAAGGGAAACCGCGAGCAGGCCTTCAACTTCTTCACGCACCAGCTCGGCGCCGAGTACGCCCGCGACCTGTACCTGATGCTCGCCAACGAGTACTTCACGCAGGGCAACATGGCCAACATGATCTGGGTATACGAGGACCTGATCAAGCGCTTCCCGCAGGATGCGGCGCGCTGCGACTGGCTGCAGCAGATCTACCAGGGCTACAAGCTCGACAACATCATGGACAAGATGGAGGACAGCCTCAAGAAGATCGTCGTCACGATGAACGATCTCAAGAAGCAGTTCGGCGACAAGAAGATGGAGACCACCGTGTGCGTGGACTTCGCCAAGCGCAACCTGTATGACCAGGCCAAGCGCTCCTACATCAAATACGACAAGGCCAAGGGCAAGGCCTCCGAGGACACCGAGAAGCTGCTGAACTACTCCGCAGCCCTCTACCGTGAATTCCTGGAATACTTCCCCACCGACGACGACGCTTATGACATGCGCTACGACTATGCCCAGCTCCGCAGCGACATGGCGTACAACCTGCAGAAGCTCAGCAAGAACGAGCAGGACATCCGCGAAGGCTTCCGCATCGCCGCGCGCGAATACAGCACCCTGCTGAAATGGGAGAAGCTTCCCAAGGGCATGACCCAGCAGATGTTCGAGAAGAACCGCGAGGACATCGGCAACAACACCGTGAACCTGTACTTCGAGGTGCTCGGCGTCGACTTCGAGAAGGAGAACAAAAACCGCGACCAGAAGCAGGCCGACTACCTGAAGCGTCGTAACTGCCTTGCGGCCAAGCAGAAGACCGAGGCCGCCGGCAAGAAGTTCACCCAGAAGTGCCCTGAGTTCCAGAAGAACATGCCCATCCCGCCGGATCTGAAGGACGTCATCGACGTGTTCAACCTGTACGTCAAATACGTCAAGAGCGGCAAGAACCTCGCGGTGATCAAATACAACCGCGCGATGATCTATTACATGTACCGCAACTTCGGCGAGGCGATCCCGCTGTTCGCCGACACCATCCGCACGACCCACACGACCGACCCGCAGATGGCCCTTGAATCGGCTCTCTATCTCATGATCGCGTACGACGCCGAGGATCGGTTCGAGGACATGGTCGAGATGATCACCGAGCTGCTCAAGCCGGTGTACAATCCGATGTTCAACCTCAACGCAGCGTCCAAGCAGTTCCGTGTCCGCCTCGAGGCGAAGAAGCTCGAGAACATGGAGATGGAAGTGGCCAAGCGCGGTGAGGAAGGCCGGTATCGCGAAGCCGGTGACATGCTCACCCAGATGGCCCGCGAGTTCAAGTCCGACGCCAACAAGGTCATCCAGTACTACACGTCCGCGTCGGTCGCCTTCGAGAAGGCCGGCATGGTCGGCCTGGCCATCGGTTCCCTCAAGGAGCTCCAGAGCATCTACGGCTCCGGCGCCACCAAGGACCGCCCGCAGGTCGTGAACTCCTACATCCGCCTGGGTCAGTTGTTCGAGCAGATCGCCATGTTCGACGCGGCCGCGGCCTCGTACGAGAACTTCTTCAGCCGCTACCCGAAGGATCCCGACGCCGTGCGCGCCGCCCGTCGCGCCGTGCAGTTGACCTGGTGGTCCGGCGACCTCAAGGGCGCCGAGAAGAAGGCCCAGGACTTCATCGAGAAGCTGTACCGCATGGGTGCTGCCCAGTTCAAGGGCGACGTCTCCTACCTGTTCTTCATGCTGCACCAGTTCCACGAGGACCGTAAGACCAAGAGCGGCCAGTCCGCCGGCATCGGCATGACCCAGCACTTTTTGGCCAAGTACATTGAAATCATGGGCAAAAACAGGGTCGACGACCTGATGATCCGCGTCCTCTCCAAGCAGGGCAAGATCCTGTGGGATCAGTCCTGCCCGGTCCCGACCCGCTACGGCATCTGCATGAGCATCGTGTATGTCGAGAAGAAGTCCAAGACCGACAAGTGGAAGGTCGCCACCGTCCGCTTCGAGAAGCGCGATCGCGGCAAGGTGCGCGCGGCCGTCGAGAAGTTTGAAGCCGCCATCAAGGTGTACAACACGTGGAAGGGCACCCAGACCATTCACGGGTCCCTCGACGGCGCGGACAAGAACCTCCGCATCAACGAGGCCCTCGACGCCATCGCCCTGGCCAAGTTCCACCTGGCCGAAGCCTCCTACGAGGAGGTCATCTCCATGGAGCTCCCCGAGTTGACCATGAAGACGAAAAAAGACCAGGAAAAGTCCATGAAGGACATCATGAAGTGGATCGAGACCCAGTCCAAACTGATCGAGAAGAACAAGAAACTGTACGAGGAGGCCGCCGCCCTCCAGCTCGGCAAGAAGGTCAACTCCTGGTACATCCCGGCTGCGGGCCGTTTCGGCGCGATCTACAAGAACTACGTCACCAAACTGAAGAACATGCGCTTCGGCAAGGAAATCGAGGACAACATCGAACTGAAACTGGAAATCCAGGACATGTTCGGCAAATCCTATGAAAAGATGGAAGAGTTCGCCAAAGCCGGTTTCGAGGCCTGCGTCAAGAACGCGCAGAAGTCGGGCCGCTATGATGAATGGTTTGAGTTCTGCGAGAACGAGCTGGCGGAAATTCGCCGCTCGGTGAGCCCCGTTTCCGACGAAGTGTGGGCCGCTCCGGATTTCAAAGACACCAAGATTTCCCGGTCGACCGTCGTTCCGGTGCCCATCCGCTAAGAAGGTGAGGAAAGATCATGAAAACCAGCAAACTCATTCTGATCGCTCTTTTGACTTTGGTTTTCGGCGCTTGCACCGGCGGTAAAAAGGACACCACGCCTGCCACCGGTCCCGAGCCAGAGAACAACAACAAGCCCATTCCGGGCACCATCGACACCAACACCGGCGAGGTCGTCCCCGGTCCGGCCACCGGACCCGGCACGGGCCCCGTGACCACGACCGAGGACAAGACCGTCTCCAAGGCCGTCATCACGAAGTTCCAGGAGGCCCTCAAGGGGTTCTTCGACGCTTCGGACAAGGGCTGGCCCAAGGGCGATTGCGAGAAGGTCGCCAAGTCCTTCCTGGATCTCCTCAAGGAGGCCGGGGGCGAGAAGATCGCGTCTTTTCCGTACAACGCAGGTGTCGCCTACTCGCGCTGCGGCCTGAAGGACAAGGCTCGTGACGCCTTCAAGAAGTCCCTGGCCATCGACCCGTCGTTCCCGTCGGCGAAGTCCGGCCTGATCCTGCTCGACATGGACAACCCCGAGGACTTCCTCAAGTACGAGGCCGACCTGATGCGCGACTCCTACGCCATGCAGGATCCGGACATCCAGTACAACCTCGCGCTGGCCTACTTCATGCGCTATTCCCGCGAGGGCCAGGACAAGAACCGCAAGCCGCTGCTTGACGCCCTGCGCAAGGCGCTGGCCTCCTCTGGCAAGATCCCCAACGACAGCCTCGAAGGCGTGCGCATCCGCCTGAAGATTTACGGCCTGTCGATCCTGTTCTACCTCGAGGCTGAAAAGCGCAAGGACGCCAACGCGTCGCTGGCCCGCATCTTCATCGGTCAGGCGAAGGACTACTTCAAGCCCTGCGTCGGCGAAAAGGGCGTCAAGGACACCTATGCGCGCGAAGCGCTGGCGATGTACTACAATGCGTATGGCCTGTACGTGCTCGCCCAGGGGACGCTGGGTCCCGCTTTCGACGAGTTCAAGAAGGCCCAGGAGTGCGAGCCCGACAACATGGCGGCCAACCTCAACATCGGCATGCTCGGTGTGAGCGTCCGTGAGCCCGAGATGGCGATCAAGGCCCTCGAACTCGTGGTCTCCAAGTATCCCAAGGCCTCCGAGGTCAAGGAAGCCGAGCTGGCGCTGGCCGTCTCCTACAAAGTGTACGCCATGACCCTCCAGGACATGGCCGACCACCAGTTCGAGAACAAGGAGCGCATCCAGATGGAGATCGACCGGCTCAAGGAAGCCATGAAGATGGGGCAGACCCAGCTTGATCTCTACGAGAAGATCCTGAAGGGCGACAACATCCGCGCGCTCATCCCGAAGCTGGCCGAGATCACCGGCGGCGACCCCAAGGCCATGCAGTCCGCCCTGGACAAGGGTGAGGTCACCGTGAAGATGATCAAGGACGACGTCGAGAAGGTGAAGCCCCGTCTCGAGACGGCCGTGAAGGAGACCATCCCGGCCCGTCTGAAGGATCGTGAGCAGGAACTCGCCAGGTTGTCCGACGCCGACAAACTGAAGTCCGAGGCCAAGTCGTACTTCGAGAAGTCCCGCACCCAGTACGAAAAGACCCTGTCGGCCAATCCGAACGATTATCGCGTAGCCTTCAACCTCGCCGTGCTCTACTACAAGGCCGGCGATCTTCTTGGAGACCTGAAGGGCAACTACGCCAAGGCCCAGGGCCTGTTCGAGAAGGTGCAGGCTCTCAAGAGCTCCCCGAAGGAGTACAAGGATTTCGCACAGAAGTATGCTTCGGACATCAAGTCCGCCCTGGTCCGCCTCAAGGAGAACGAAGACGATAAGAACAAGCCCGCTCCGGCCCCTGCGCCTGCGCCTGCACCGGCTCCCAAGAATTAGTCTTTCTTTCGTTCGTTTGGCGGCTTTCTCGCTTCTACACGAATTTCCCCTGAAAAACCGGATCTAACCCTTTTCAAAAAGAAGGAATTTGTCTATATTCCGGTACCTGAAAGGACGAAAGTGCCATGACTTTCCGACAGATTCTTCCGCTTTTCGCCTGTGTAGTCGTCTGGGCCGCGGCACCCTCACCGGTCCACGCCAGTGACGATGATGCGAAGAAGGCCCAGGAGGAGATCCAGAACATCGCCAAGAACTGGTCCGTCGAGTGGCGCAAGGGCACGATCCAGTACAAGATGCAGTTGAAACTGTCCGGAAAATCCGATGAAATCATCGGAGAGATCACGGGCGAGGGCGTCGTGCGTGTCAAGGAGAAGACCGTTCGAATCACGATCTCGGTCCAGTTGACGTCGGGGAAGTTCAGTTACATCACGAAGTACCCGGCGATGTCCTTCACGTATTTCGGGCGTATGACCTCCTCCGATCCCGGCTTGCTGCCCATCAAGGAGACCATCCAGTTCCAGGACAGCCTGCTGCTCAAGGACGGCGGTCTGTGTCCACTCTCCGTCCGCCAGAATACCCAGTGTCTGAAACCTCAGTCAAAATAATATCGTTCGATTCGGAGGCTGAATCAATGTCAGGACATAATAAGTGGTCGACAATTAAACACAAGAAGGGTGCTGCTGACGCCAAGCGCAGCAAGGTCTTCACCAAGCTCCTGAAGGAAATCACCATCGCCGCCCGTCTGGGCGGAGGCGATCCGGGGGGAAATCCCCGTCTTCGCTCTGCCCTGGACAAGGCTCGCGAGAACAACATGCCCAAGGAAAACATGGAGCGCGCGGTCAAGAAGGGCACCGGCGAGCTCGAGGGCGTGAACTACGAGGAGATCACGTACGAGGTCTACGGTCCCGGCGGAGCGGCCCTGATCGTGGAGGTCATGACCGACAACATCAACCGCACCGTCGCCGAGATGCGCACCATCCTGAACAAGCACAACGGGAATCTGGGCAAGACCGGGGCCGTGTCCTACAAGTTCGACCGCAAGGGCGTCATCGAGATCAGCCGGGACGGCACCAACGAGGATCAACTCATGGAAGCCGCCCTTGAGCTCGGGGCCGAGGATATCAAGACCGAGGACGAAGAGATGTTCGAGGTTCATACCGCTCCCGGTGATCTGCTGACGATCACCGATGCCCTCAAGGAAAAGAAATTCCACGTGAAGTCCTCCGAGGTCCAGATGCTGCCCAAGATCAGGGTGAACATCACCGGGCGCGACGCGGAGGTCGCCTGGAAGCTTTACAACCTGCTCGACGATCATGACGACGTCCAGAACGTCTGGCATGATTTCGACATCGACGATGCGGAACTCGAAGCGATTGCCGACAAGTAATCCCTGCGGGATTCTCTCACCTGGAATGTGCTGGCTTGGGCTCGATCCGGGCTCGCGCAAGGCTGGTTATGCCATACTGGAAATGGGGAATGACGGTCGTCCGAGATACCGGGAGTGCGGTCTGATCACGGCTTCGGGCGACCAGCTCGCGCTTCGCCTGCTCGAGATCGGGCGCGGTTTGCAGGAGGTGCTGGACGAGTACCATCCTGTCGCGGCGGCCGTGGAGGATATCTTCACCGCCAAGAACAGCCATTCCGCGCTGGTGCTCGGCCAGGCACGCGGCATGGTGCTGTACGTGCTGGCCGCTGCCGGGGTGGAGGTCGTCACCTACACGCCCGGACATGTCAAGAAGGCCATCACCGGGCAGGGGCGGGCTGCCAAGCAGCAGGTGCGCCGAAACATGATGCATCTGCTCCACCTGCAGTCCGAGCCCGCTGAAGATGCTGCCGACGCGCTGGCACTGGCCTTCTGCCATTCCATGCACGCCCGGCGCGGAGGTGTATCATGATCGCGTGGCTTTCGGGATCCATCCTTGAAATCGGTGAAGAGCGAATGATCGTGGTCGTGCAGGACCTCGGCTATGAGTTGACCTGCACGCGGGCCGCGATGGAGGGCAAGAACCCGGGTGATCGTGTGGAGATCTTCGTGCATCCCCACACGACCGAACACGCCACCGAATGGTTCGGCTTCCATTCCTCCCTGGAGAAAACGATATTCGGCCGGTTGATCTCCGTGCAGGGGGTTGGTCCGAAGGTGGCCATGTCGATCCTGAGCACCTTCGGCATGAAGGAGTGCGTCCGGCTGATCACCACCGGGCAGGACAAGCCGCTCACCGGAGCCACCGGTGTCGGCAAGAAGATCGCCCAGCGGCTGGTCATGGAGCTGCGCGAGACGCTGCTGCCGTTCCGGGAGCAGTTCACCCACT
>PHAZ01000062.1 GCA_002841825.1 Deltaproteobacteria bacterium HGW-Deltaproteobacteria-22
GATCGCCGTCACCGAGCAGGTCCGAAAGATCTTCGGTCTCCTGGCCGAACACGGTGTTGGAGGCCGTCAGGGAGGCCGTCATTGCAGAGATCTGAGAGGCGAGGACGTTGGCCACGCCGATGCCCTGGGGACCGCTCACACGGCTGACGCCGGCGCCGGCGCCGCCCTGTCCGGGGGACTGGGCCGTGCTGCGGGCGTCACGGGGAGCCGAAGCCTGATCCTTGATCTGATTCTCGGGCTTGTAGATCTGTTTGTCCTTTTCCTTGTCCTTCTGTTTCTGTTCTTCAAGCTGCTTCTTCTTTTCGGCGACCTGGTCGGGCGGCTTGACGATGGCTTTCACCGTCGTTTCCTGGGCTTCCGTGTCGTCGGAGAAGATGGGATCGTTCTGCAGGTGAACGAAGTACCAGGCCAGCAGCGTCGACATGCCGACGGAAACAAGAACCAGGAACATGAAGAGGCCCTTCTGGAATTTGAAGGGGAGCACCAGTTTGGACTGGTTGACGGAGCGGATCAGCCACTCGTAGTTGTTGTACTTGATACGGGCGCTGTGGTTGTCGGGAATCTGGAAGTCATAGGTCCCGGGCATGTCCGCGTTGGTGGCGCGACCCTGCTGCACCAGTTCGGTGAGCATGTATTTGTTGCCGGCGGGATCGATGATCGAGCCTTCCATGGTCTCCGTGAACATCAGGTGATAACCGGCGCTTCGGTCGGTCCGGACCAGGGGGAACTTGGGAGACGGCAACTGTTTGGAGGTGCAGGTGAACACGGAGGACGGATCTTCGCCCACCGTGAAGTTCGCCAGGATGCGACGGCGCAGGTACACTCGGCCAAGGCCAGCGTACAGGATGCTCGCGCCGAAGAGTGAAAGGAGGATGAAGGCGAGCTCGTAGCCGAAATCACCCTTGACTTTGGGGACGAACTTGTCGGAAAGACCACGATCCTTGGCGATGTCGCGGATGACATCGTTGACCCGCTGCTCTTCCTGCACGATCGCCAGGGATTTGTAACCCATGAACATGCCGCCGAGCACCAGCAGGGCACCGAAGACGATGGCGACCAGGGGCAAAACGCCGGTTTTCTCGCCTTCCTTGATGTCGGTCAGGACGTTGGTCTGGACGGGCAGGTTCTCAAAGTAGGAGGTGACGAACACGGCCTGCTTTTTGGAAGTGTCCTCCAGCGCGGTTACGTCCATGGTGGAGATGCCCTGCATCGACGCGGTGGACGCGAATGAGGGGAGCTCCGCACCACCGGCGGGACCCGCAGCGACAGGATCGGCGGCTGCCTGGGCCTCGGCGAAGTTGATGGTCAGCAGCGTGTCGCCGAGCAGGATCTCGTCGCCCGAGTTGAGCTTGCACTTGTTGACCTTCTGTCCGTTGACGATGGTGCCCCGCTGGGACACGACGTCGGACACGAAGATATCGCCTTCAGGAGTGGTCTGAATGAAGGCATGCATCAGACCGACAGTCTCGTCATCGAGGCGCAGATCGGCCGCAGGGCCCTTGCCTACCTTGATGACATCCTGCTCATAACTGGCTTCCCGAAGGAAAATGGGTTTTCCGGACGGATCCTTACGATAAATCTTGAAACTGATTGGAATCGATCCAAGTTCTCCCATGGCAACAACCCTCCATTTCGCAGGTCCTGCTCCTGCGAGGAAAAGGATGAAAAATTACCGAAAATGTAAAAACACGCTTTTTACAGATCTTCAGCGGACATGATCATCTCAATGATGAAATTGTCCCGGAACTGAATCAGCGAGTTCAAAATGGAAATCTTGCGGCCGGACATGAAGTCTCCGTCAGGCCCCATCAGTTCACCATCCAGACTCTCACTGCCGAGGTCATAGGATTCGGTGACCTTCTCCTTGGCCTGGCCCTGAACAACTGCCGGACCGGCGAACGCGATGGCCAGAAAAACAGAGAAAAACAGAGCTTTGATCTTCATGGGAGCTACTCCTTTAAAGGCGTGAACCGCGCCATGCTACGCTTTTACCCTCGAAACCTTTCCGATACAATAGAAATTTTCTCGGAAAAAAGTGAAAAATGTAGCAACTGCAAGGTGCATTGAGATTACTCGTCGAACCGGACGATCTCAGTGACGGTGGTTCCGGCCTTGATCGTGATCGAGATGGTTTTCCGCAGCCCCTGTTCATTGTTGATAAGGGTGATTTTGTGCGTACCGGCGGGAAGTTCCAGTTTCTTTGGCGTGTAGCCCTTGTTCTGCCCGTTGACCATGATCATGGCCGTCGGCTTGGAAGACAGGCGCAACGAACCGGTGTTGTCGTTACCCATCTCGGGCTGCATCTCGGGTTGCATCTCGGGTTGCATCTCGGGTTGCATTTCCATGACCATGTCCGGAGGCATGGGGACCACCACAACGATGGGCGGACGCATCTCGTCGCCCGGGGGATTATTGTCCGGAGTGGGGGCGTCGGCCTTCTCCAGGGCCACGACCGCAGGCGGGGACCACAGGGTTACGCCTTCGAGATTCATGGGCAACACCACCGGTTTGTGGTCCTTCTTGGAGATGCGGATGTAATACTTCACCTTGGGCTGCGGCTCGAAACTGTACGGGGAGTTGGGTGTGACCTGGCACTGGTTGGGCAGCGGATCCTCGCTCGGGCTCTGGACGATGCACACGGTGGTACCGGGGGTCATCACGGGGATGGTCAGCGTAGCTTTCTTTGGAAGCAGCGCATACTGGAGGCGGATCTCTTCACCGGCCTGCTTGTTCTCGGTGGCCGAGAACGGATGGAAGTCCGGGTGGGAGACGACGATTTGGTGGGATCCCGGGGCGAACTCCATGCCGTTCCAAGGAGTCTTTTCGCTGTACTGCTTGTCGTCGATCTGCACAGAAGCGCCCTTGGGCACGCCATCGATGTGGATCTTCACGATCGCCGGGATCAACTGGACCTGCAGCACGAAGTTGGCCTTCAGGTCGACGGTCGTGGAATACGGAAGGTAGCCTGTGCTCTGGATGTCGATCTTGTACTGGCCGTGGGGCCGCGTGATCTGCGTGGAACACGCGGTCAGAGGTTTGCCCTGCGAGTCCTGCAACACCTGGTCGTTGATCTTGATGACGCACTCTCCGTTGAGTGCGGAGCGGATCTCCAGCATGCTCTCGGACACACCGGACTTGTTGAGCACGAACCACCAGACCAGGAATCCGGCCAGGCCCAGGCAGGCCAGCAGGGTCACCACGACCAGGGCGGTCTTGCCGCCGCCGGAGGATTTCCGGTCTTCCTGGATGGGGGCGTACCCGGCCGGCGCGGGAGCGGCCGGCGCATACGGCTGGGAGTAAGCCGCCTGTGCAGGCTCGGCGCGCATCTGCGGGGTTGAGGGGGCGGCGGGTCGTCGATCGGCATAGGCGATGCCGGCGGGGGTCGGATCGCTCTCGTTGAAAAGGTCTGAAAGGTCGGGCTGCTGCTCGACGCCGGCCATGCCCGGAAGTTGGGGGGCCTGTATGCCCATGAGCGTCTTTTTCAGTGGCGCGGGGGCGCCCTTGCGCTTCGGAATACGTTCGTCAGGGCCCTTCTTTTCGTGAATGGCGGTCTCGATCTCGTCGTCGTCCCAGAACTCGCCGCCCCCCTGGTTCAGGGCCGGCGGGGCGGCCGCAACCCGGGGCGTGCTCATGGAGGGTCGTGCCTCGGGACGAGACTGAGAAGGGGCGCCTGCGTGGGGGCTTAGCTCCATCAGTGCGTCGTAGGTGTACTGGGCGTACTCCTCCATTTTTTTCTTGTCTTCATCGATGTCCTTTTTGAACTCGCGCTTCATCCAGTCGGCGAGATCCTTGCGGCTGTAGAACCAGCCGTTGGCGAACATGAACGCCTGCAGTTCCTCGTGGAAATCCAGGGCATTGAAGTAGCGCTCTTCCATTTCCTTGGCCAGCGCCCTGAGCATGATCGTCTCGAGTTGCTCGGGAATGGAGCGGTTGTAGGCCGTGGGAGGCAGGATCTCTGCGTTGCGGACCTTTTCAAGCGTGGAGAAGTCGCTCTCCCCCTGGAACAGGCGCTCGTTGGTGAGCAGTTCGTAGAGGATGATGCCCAGGGAGAAGATGTCGGAGCGGTTGTCCAGTTGGAGCCCGCGTACCTGCTCCGGTGACATGTAACCGAATTTGCCCTTGAGAATGCCGGCCTGCGTCTGGGAGGCCTTGCCGGCCGCCTTGGCGATGCCGAAGTCGATGATCTTCACGTCGCCTTCAAAGGAGACGATGATGTTCTGCGGGCTGATGTCGCGGTGGATGATCCCGATCTTGACGCCGTTGTTGTCTTTTTTCTGATGCGCGTAATCGAGACCCTCGCAGACCTTCATGATCACGAAGCAGGCCTGGGAGATGTCCATCGGCGTGTGGCTGTTGTGCAGGCGGTCGAAGATGGTGCGCAGGTCCTTGCCCTGGATATATTCCATGGCGATGTAATACTGATCATCGACCTTGTCGAGATCGGTCACCTGCGCGATGTTCGGATGCGTCAACTGGACGGAAATCTTGGCCTCGTCGACGAACATGTCGATGAATTCTTTGTCTTCTGCAATATTAGGGAGAATGCGCTTGATGGCGACAATGCGCTCAAAGCCATTGGAGCCAAAAGATTTGGCTTTCCATACCTCGGCCATTCCGCCGACGTTTATTCGATCCAGTAGCCAGTAATTTCCGAATTGACGAGGCTTTCTCATGATTTCCTCACGCGCGCCAAAGTCTGCGCAACTCTAAAGACATGCAGTGACAAAGTCAATCCGATATTACAAGGATTTTTCAACTTTTTCCCGCGCCGGTTCCCGGGTCGGGACTACGACTTCCGGACGGAGTATAAAACTTTGTATCCAGCCACTCAAGTCCTTGTTTAAAATTATCTTCCGAAAAGGTCCGGATTCCGTCCGCACCCAGCCGGCGTGCCAGGGGCCCCTGCGCGTCAATGCGTTTGCCGCGGCAAGGGATCCTGTGCGAGCCGCAGCTGGGGCTGTTTTCCTTGAGGAAGGCGGCCTGGACGTTGAACCGTCCACACCAGTCCGAGATGCGTCCGACGGCGCGAAGGAGCGTGGCGGTGACGTCTTCCCCATGTTCGTTGAGGATCAGCGGGGCCTCGGCGATGGTGCCGGGATCCTCGTTTTCGAACTGGATCCGGGGGCGGGGAACCCCGAAGCCGGCGAGCACTTCAGGGCAAATAGCTAATATATCAAGATACTCACGTGCGCCGAGCGCTTCGAGCAGGCCGGGTTCTTTCCGGTCCTCCCCGTCCCAGCGGCAGGGAAAGCCGCACAGGCACGCAGAGACCGCCACCGTCGAACGGGCACTGACGGTCCGGTTGGCCGGATCCATGCCGGCCCAGTGCGAGGCGGCAAAAGCCTCAAATGCCGGCCGCAGCGAGGCGGGCGGGGAAAAGACCCGGATCCTGCCCTTAGCGAAAGAGAATTCATGGCGGCAAAAGCGTGCCAGCGTCTCGGGGTACAGTCGATGCTCGTGTTCGAGGATGCGCAGCGACAGATCATCGGACGACAGGCCCTCAGGGATGCGGAAGGCGACCTGGTCCAGGATCGGTCCCGTGTCCATGCCTGCATCCACGAGGTGCACGGTGCAACCGGCATACAGGACACCGGCTGTGTGGGCCTGCTCCTGGGCGTGCAGTCCGGGAAAGGCCGGCAGCAGACTCGGATGGATGTTCAGCACGCGACCGGGGAAGGCTTCGAGCAGGGTCGGTCCAAGGATGCGCATGTAGCCGGCCAGCGCCACGACCTCGACAGCATGCTCGCACAGGCGCGCGACCAGCTCCCTCTCGAAATCACGTTTCTTCCTTCCGTGGGTCTTTTCATGGCAGAAGGCTGGGATCCCCGCCTTCCTGGCGAGGTCAAGAGCCGGCGCACCCGGCTGATCGGAGATGACACAGGCGATGTGGAAGGGACATGCGTCGCGTCGTGTCCGGGCGATCAGGGCCGCGAGGTTGGACCCGCGTCCCGAGACCAGCACGCCGATGGGGGTCATGTCCAATCCAGGCGGGTGGATCGGTCGTCACCCGGGCGAGTTGAGATGGTGCCGACGCGATGGAAGGTCTCTCCCATGCTGGTCAATTGAGCACAGACGGCGCTCTCGTCCCCGGGGTGGACGACCATCAGGAAGCCCAGGCCGCAGTTGAAGGTGCGGGCCATCTCGAGCGGTGTCACGCCGGCTTCCTGGATCCGGCCGAAGATCTTCGGGACGGGCCATGCCGACGGCTCGAGATCCATGCCCAGTCCGGGGGGGACCGAGCGTGGCGGGTTCTCGACCAGGCCACCACCGGTGACATGGACCATGCTCTGGATCAGGCCGGCCTCGATCAGGGGAACCACCTGGTTGACATAGATGCGGGTCGGGGTCAGCAATTCCTGTCCGACCGTCCTTCCGGAGGCATCCCAGGGGGCGTCGATGGGCAGGCCCAGCACGTCCAGGATCATCTTGCGGGCCAGCGAATAGCCGTTGGAGTGGAGCCCTGAGGAGGGAAGGGCTATGACCACGTCACCGGCCCGAACATGGGACGTGTCGGGCAGGTTGCAGCGCTCCACAACACCCACGGCAAAACCTGCCAGGTCATATTCTTCGGGCAGGTAGAAGCCGGGCAGCTCCGCGGTCTCCCCGCCCAACAGGACAACATCGCAGGAGGCACAGGCATCGTAGATGCCCTGGACGACCTTGGCAGCCGTGGCCACGTCGAGCCTGCCGGTGGCGAAGTAGTCGAGAAAAAACAGGGGTTTCGCGCCGCAGACCAGGATGTCGTTGACGCTCATCGCCACGAGGTCCCACCCAATGGTGTCGTGGATGCCGGTGGAGAAGGCGATCTTGAGCTTCGTGCCGACGCCGTCGGTCGAGGCCACCAGGATCGGCTCCCGGTAGCCCGGCGGCAGGGCGAACAGGCCGCCGAAGCCACCGATTCCTCCCATGAGGTACGGGCTTCGCTGGGCGCGGGTTATTTTCTTGATTTCGCTGACCAAGGCGTCACCGGCGTCGATGCTCACGCCGGCGCTGGCATAATCATGTGTGTTGGGCATGGCGTTTCCTGTTCGGCCGGATGAAGGGTTGTTATTCGGTCGCGGTGGATTGCACCGCAGGGCAGCGGTAGGCCTCGCCGCCACCCGCGCTGGAGTCCAGGCAGCAGTGGATCGGCGTGTCCTGGCTCTTGTTGCAGGTGTGTCCGAGGTACACCGTGTCCGGGAACGTGGCGGTGGCGCAGGACCCGATGTCGATGGCCAGGCAGCCGTTGCAGATCGTGATCGGCAGGTTGATGCTGTTGGTCTTGATGTCCGCCCCGCCGCGTTCGCCGACGAGCTGGATCTTCGCGACCGCCTCGACGAACTGACCCGGTGCGATGCTGAGACGACCCGCCAGGTTCGGCGGGATCACGTTGACCTGCAGGGAGCGCGTCTCGCCCGGCGAGATGGTCACGAACGTGTAGTCGACATAACTGGTGAAGTCCTCCAGGCCCGCTCCGGCCGCTCCCAGCCTCAGGTCGATCTGGGCGGACTTCATCTCCACGGCGTTGAGTTCGATGCCGTTGCTTTCAATGGTGGACTTGAGGTTGTTGGACACGACCAGCCACGCGTAGTACTGGGTCGTCAAACCAAAGTCGGCCGCGCCGATGTCGAGGGTGCCGTGGCTCACGAAGTTGTCGGAGACGGAGTTCGAGGCCTGGCAGCCGTCCTCAGGCGCCTGGTTCTGCAGGATCACCAGTGATGAGCTGTTTTCCGCGCAGGCGGTCATGGCCATGATGAGCAACCAGAAGACGAGTGTGTTTTTCATGATGCACCTCACCCGGTATCCCAGGGGTTAGTCCTTCGTTATTATACCCGACCGGTTCAAAACGCGAGGGGTGATGAAAATTAAAAGTTCACTCCGGGTATCTTTTTTGTACTGGTTTTTGAAAAGCCAGCCCACAATCGGGATGTCGGCGAACCACGGAACCTTGCGGTAGAGCAGGGTGCTCTGGCGTTTGTAGATGCCGCCGATGACGGCCGTGTCACCGCTTTTGACGAGCAGTTCGGTCTTGGCGCTTTTCTTGGAGATGCCCAGCGAACCGTCTGCGCCGCGGTTGGTCAGGTCGGGTTCGTCCTTGGTGACCTCGATCTTCATCTGCACCATGTTGTCGTTGGTGACGTGCGGGGTCACCGACAGGCTCAGGACGGCCTGCTTCATGATGACGGTGTTGCCCTGGGCGGAGCTCTGCGGATAAGGAATCTCCACGCCCTGGCTGATCTTGGCCTCCACGTTGTCGAGGGTCGTGATCTTGGGGGCTGCGATGGACCGCACGTGACCGATCTCCTCCATGGCCGAAAGGCGCAGGTTGATGTTGACCGCGCCGGAGAGGCTGCCCAGCGTCATGCCCAGCGCGCCGCCGGAGCCGGTGCCGGTGTTGGCCGGCAGGTTGACTGCGAAGTCGGGGTTGGCCGCGCCCGCCGAGGAGATGCCGTTGGTCTTGGTGATCGAGTCCATGTTGCCGCCGGCGAGGCCGATGTTCGACGGGAAGATCAGGCCCGTGGGGTTGCCCGACGCCGAGTTGGCCAGCAGGGATCCACCCCACTGAACGCCGATTTCACGCAGGAAGGTGGTCTCGGCCTCGACGATGCGGGCCTCAATCTGTACCTGCGGTGTCGGCAGGTCCAGCGAGCGGATGAGTTCCTGGGCCACCTTGAGCTTGGCCGGCACGTCGACGTAGATGATCACGTTGGTGCGCTTGTCGAAGGTCACCTTGCCGCGCGAGCTCATGACATTGGACTCGATGGTCTTGGCGATGTCCTCGACGTTCGAGTAGTTGATCGGAATCAGGCGCGTCTCCGTCGGGATCATCTTCACGGCGGTCTTCGTGCGTGCCAGTTGGTCGTCGCGTTCCTTGGCGAGCTGGTCCAGCGTCGCGATGCGGATGATGTTGCCGCCCTCGTTGACCCAGTCGAGGTTCTTGGACTTGAGGATGACGTCGAAGGCGCGGTCGACGCGGACGTTGGTCAACTTGATCGTGATCGAGCCCTTCACGTCGTCGGGGATGACCACGTTCTTGCCCCACACCTCGGCGACGAGGCGGATGACGTTGTGCAGCTCGGCGTCCTTGAAATCCAGGTCGACGAAGCGACCGGAATAGCCGCTTCTGCTGCCGGTGCCGGAGTTGCCGGCGGGCCGGATGCCCTTGCGCGGGGTGGACGGCGCGGTGGGCAGGTTTTTGACCGCGGTCTGCGTGTCGACATAGCCGCCGACCTCGGAGGGGGCGACGGAGGACTTCTGGAACTTGCGCACTTCCGCGACGGTCTTGGGCACCAGGATCAGGATTTGGGCGCCGCTGCGCCGGACCTGCATGCTGCGGGTTCCGGCGGTGTGGATCTCCACGACCGCGTTGCGGGTCTTCCCGGTGGTACGGTTGAAGGTCAGCACGCGGGAGACCGGTCCATGATAGGAGGTGGTGTCCATGTTGCGGCGCAGATCCTGGCGGAACTGTCCCTGCGGGAAGGTCACGGTCCACAGGTCACCCTTCTGGGACAGGGTCTCCGGACCCGGTATGGAGGTGAAGCGGAGCACGATGTGGTGCGACCACGGGGAGTCGACAAACTCCACGTGTTCGATCTCGACGTTGGAGGTGCTGGGGGGGACCACCGTGGCGGCCACGGGGGTCTTCGGCGCCGGCGCGTTCTTCTCCAGTGCGGTCACCTTGCGCTCGGCGAGCTGGGCCAGCTCCTTCTCCAGTTGGAGCTTGCGTGTCTCCAACGCACGGATCTCGGCTTCACGATCCGCCTTTTCCTTCGCGGATCGGGTCTTGGTCGATTTCTGCCGGTTCATCTCATCAAGCTGGCGGGCCAGCTCCACACGCTTGCGGTCCAGGTCGGAAAGCTCGGTCTGGGCCTTGATTTTATCCATCTCCAGTTGGCGCAGGGTTTCCCGCGTGGTTTCAAGCTGGGCCAGATCCTTCTCCAGTTTCTGCTTGCGTGTCTCCAGTTCGTTGATCTGAGTGGTGCGCTTCTTCAGTTCCTCGGGATCAACCCGGCCGGCCTTCGGGGCATTCACCCGGGTCTCCAGTTCGGTCTTGCGGGACTTGAGCGCCTCGAGTTCGGACTGGATCTGTGACTTGCGGGAGTCAAGCTGGCGAAGGGTTTCCTGATCCTGCTTGACCTTCTCGGCCAGGGCACGCGCGGAGACCGACAGTTGGTGGTATTCCTTCTCCTTGGCGGCCTGCTTGCGCTCGAGGGTGTCCAGCGAGGACCGATTCGACTCCAGCTTGCGCTCGGTCTCCTTCAGTTGCTTCTCGCGTTGCGTCAACTGGCCGGTCAACTGGCTCAGGCGCCGCTTCTCCGCGGCGGTCTGACGGGAGATGCCCTCGAGGCGTGCCGTCAGTTCGCGCAACTGGCCGCGGGTCTCGTCCCGCGACTGCGAAATCTGGATCAGTTCCTGCGAGGCCGCATCGTACTGGGTGCGGGCTTCCTCGAGTTCGGACTTGGCACGGGCCACGCGGGTGCCCAGTGCCTTGATCTCGGCTTCACCGTCCCGGGCGGCCTTCTCCCAACGGGCGGCCTGCTTTTCGAGCCGGGAGATCTCCTGCTCGCGCTGCAGCTGGCGTTCCTTGAGGCGGGTGAGTTCGCGACGCTGTCCATCGCGCTCCAGCTGGGTCTTGCGGGTCTCCTCCTGGGCCAGAAGCTTCTGGTGCTCCGAGCGGGCGGACTTCAGTTGGACGAGGCTCTCCTGCTCCCGGGTCTTGTTGACCTTGATCATGGAGAGTTCCTCTTTTTCGCGGGTCAGCAGCGTCTCGATGCTGCGGCGGCGCTTCTCGATCACGCTGGCCTTTTCCTGTTCTTCAGCGGCCAGGCGGGCGGCCTTCTTCTGGAGTTCCTCGGATTTCTTCCGGGCGGCTTCCAGGGAGGCCTGCAACTGTCTTTCGCGCTCGACGGCCTCATGCAGTTGATTGCGGCGGGCTGTCAGATCCCCGGTCTCCTTCTGAAGTTGGGCCTTCTGGGACTGCAGCTCGCGGGCCTGATTCCGCAGGTCCGTGATCTCCGCGGTCAGCCGGCGGTTTTCGAGCTCGGCGTTGGTGCGCAGCGTCTTGAGTTTCTGCTCCTCCTCGGTCAGTTGGCGAAGGATCTCGGCCCGGCGGGCCTCCATCGTCTGAACCTGGGACTGGGTGTTCTTCAGGCGCTGTTCCGAGGTGGTCAGGTTTTTCTCGAGCTGGGCGAGGCGCTCGCCGGCCTCGCGGGTCAGTTTCCGGCCGTTCTGGGTCTCCGTGCGTGAGAGCTTCCGCAGTTGGTCGATCTCGGCCTTTGCTGCCTCGATCTCCCGCTCGAACTGCTTGCGGCGGGCCAGCTCGTCCTTGAGTTCAAGATTCGTCTTCTCAAGTTCGACGCGGCTTTTCTCACGCTGGACTTCCATGGTGCGCGTCATCGTCTGGATCTCGGACAGGCGGGCGCGGGCCTTCTCCTCGTTCTCGCGGGCGGCGACGAGCTGGCCCTGGAGGGTCTTCATCTCGTTGGCGATCGCGTCGCGGGACTCGGTCAGTTGCTTCAACTGGCGGCGCGCTTCCTGCTGTTCCCTGGATAGCGAATCCTTGGTTCTGCCGGAGTCGTTCAGATCCGACCGGCGCTTCTGGCTTTCCTGCTGAAGCTTTTCGCTCTCCAGCCGAAGCTTCTCGGCGGCGGCCTGGGCATCCTGGATCCGCTTTTCCATCTCCGCGGCCTGCTTCTTCAACAGGGCCAGGCGGTTGGAGGCCTCCTCGGTGGAGGGTGGCGGAGCCTGGTCAGGCGTCAGGACCAACTCGACCGTGAGGCCACGGTTGACAACCTTGTAGGCCGCCTTGCGTGCCAGGAAAACGGTGACGCGTCCCTTGGTCTGCCCGGTCTTGCCGTGATTGGAGACGGCCACCGAGGACACGGTCCAGTCGTCGACTTCGATGGGAGTGGCCGTGTCTTCAAACCAGGTGGATGCCAGCTCCACCACGATTTGCGGTGGAGAGTTCACCGCGAACGCCGTGTAGTTCACGGAGACGGTGCCCGGGATGGACAGGACGGTCTTGCCGTTGGCCTTCTCGACGCGGATCTGCCGGACCTTGTTAACGTTCTGCCCCCAGGCTCCGCCGGGAATGCACCAGGCTCCCAGGACGGCTGCAATGATAAAAATACGATGGATGGGATGGCGGCTGTTCATGGTCCGACCTCCTTCGGCTTGTTCTTTCCGTACATGCGTACGCGGATCCCGCGCTGATCGGCGCGGAGTTTGTCATACTGCACCTGGTAGGGGCCCGTCGCACGGGTCAGAGAGAACTCCATGATTTTGGGAGCTTCTCCCTGCGTCTGTCCGGGGACCTCAACGAGGACCTTGTCATGTGTGATTTCCTTGACCAGCGCGTTGGAGCGGCTGATGCGGTCTTCCTTCATCACGATGGTCGGCTGGCCGGAAGGATCCGTGAAAAGTGCCTTCTCACGGCCTGCCGACCAGACGATGCCCGAGAGCGTCAACTGGTTCAGTTGGAAGTTCTCCAGCAGGATCACCAAGGTGCTCTCGGGGTTCGCGGGGTCGGTCGAGGGGGCTTCGGCTTCCTTGGTGGCCAGAAGGCCGTACATGTCCATGAAGGGATCCCGCTGCTCCTTGCCGTGCTCGACGAAAACCTCCGGCGGAAGGGTCCGCGCGTTCTCGTTGAACGGCGGAATCGTCAGGTTTTCATCGGCGAAGTTGTGCAAAGGCACGGCGTTCTTGGCTTTCTGGCCCTGGGCGGTTCGCGGGCCCTTGGGGGGTGGGGGCGGTGTCGCCCCTCCCGGGGTGCCGGTGGCCGGCGGCTGGCCGGCAGGAGGCTTGCTGCCCGAACTTTCGCCGCCGCCACAACTGATGGATGCGGCCGCGTATAAAATCACTGACCATAAAAAGAGCGTTTTCATGGTGTTCCCTTTCATGGACCGGCCGGACGTTCGGGGCCCATGGTCATGCGGTCGGCCCCGGCCTTGAGAAGGTCGGGTTTCATGTTGTCCGTCGCCGGCGTCGCCGGAATGAATGACGGTGAATAGTAGATCCGGGCGGTGAACTCGGCTTCCAGCAGGTTCTTGTCGGGGGAACCCTGGGGGCTGGCCCGCAGCTTCATCACCACGTCGCCGACATCCATCAGCCGGTTCATCTGGAACATCTTGTACAGGAACCTGCAGATGGAGTGGAAGCGGCCCTGCACGATCAACTTGATCGGGCGCACCACCACCGAGTCGAAGGAGTCGGTGTCGTCCTCCTGCGGGATGATCGAGGAGATCCGGATGTCGTCGGCCATCTGGTCAAGCTCGCCGACGAGCTCCGAGAGGTCCACGGAGACGGGGATGCGCTTGGTCAGTTCGCTGCTCTTCTGCTCCATATCGTCCATCTCGGCCTTGGCCTTCTTCGCGTTGGCCAGGTTGCGGTGGGCCTCCTGGATCGCATATTCCCCGTAATCGGCCTTCTTTCTGGACTTCTCGATTTCGTCCTTCGCTGCGGCATACGTATTCAAATAGTAGTACGCCATGGCAGCTCCCGACACGAAGATCGTCAGGAAAAATTTATGTGTGAATGGTGCCTTGGCCATCCAATTGTAGATGCGTTCCATGAGATCACCTTCGTCGTTTCGCGTCCTAGTACACCATCACGGCCTTGATCTTGAATGTGACCATGGTCGATTCGGGTGCGTCCTTTTTCTGTGCGTTCTGGCCGACGGCCATCACCTTGGCTTCGAGAATCTCGGGATTGCGGAAGTAGGCCGAGACCCGCATGCGCCGCGCCAGTTCGGATACATCATAATGGCTTCGAGCGACGCCCTCGAGCGTCAGGAACCTGTCCTTCTCGTTGAGCGACGTGAAGAATATCGGAGAGGGATCCCAGTTGGTGTCCAGTTCCGTCTTGTTCTCCGGTCCCGTGACCGTCGGAAGCTGGCCGACGCTCACGATGCGGGCCAGTTCCAGCAGCACGAACACCGGGTTGGAGCGCACTTTTTCGATGCGTCCGACGGTGCTCACCCGCTTCTGGTATTCGGCCTGGAGCTTCTGCTTATCGGCTTCGGGGAGCACCTTGTACTGGCTCAACTGCGCCTGGACCTCGGCGATTTTCCGGTTGTTTTCCTTGATGATGCCGCGGTTC
This sequence comes from Deltaproteobacteria bacterium HGW-Deltaproteobacteria-22, assembly GCA_002841825.1. GTDB lineage: Bacteria > Myxococcota_A > Polyangia > HGW-17 > HGW-17 > HGW-17. The sequence continues at coordinate 14,077 of PHAZ01000062.1, forward strand.
TTCTCGATGCTGGAGGTGTCCAGCACGAACTTGTAATGATAGAAGAGCCCGCCGCCGGTCGCCATCCAGACCAGCAGGATCAGGAACAGGGCCTGCTGTCCCCGGGCTTCCTTCGGGGAAATCTTCTGTGGAATCAAGTTGATGCGCAACATGGACCATTCTCCTTGAGGAACTCAGAGATCCTCAAAGGGCCTTTTCAGGCCCTCTTGTCACCCGGTTTCCGCAGGGCCAGCCCCAACGCGACCGAGGCGGTGGCCGCCTGGGACTGCAGCAGGGGCATGTCAAACATGGCCGGATCCACCACCACGCCTCCGGTGAAGCCGTCGAACACCGTCACGGAGTTCTTGGAGCGGCGCTCGACTGCCTGGATCAGCGGCTTCATGATCGATCCGCCGCCGGTGGCGACGAGGCGGGTCGAGTTGGTCGCCGGCGCAGAGCTCAGGAAGAAGTCGATCGACCGCTGGAGCTCGCCTGCCATCACGTCGCAGACGCGCGTGATGATGGACATGATGTTGGGATCCGCAGACATGCCCGTGGCGGCGTCCCTCTTGCGGTTTTCCGCCTCGTCGAAGGCGATCTGCAGGGTGCGCTGGATCTCGCCGGTGATCGTCTGTCCGCCGATGCCGATGTCGCGGGTGAAGGTCGTCACGCCGCCGATCACGATGTTCAGCGAGGTCGAGACGGCGCCTATGTTCAGCATGACCACGGTCTCGCTGGGCGAGAAGCCCACGAGCTTTTCATAGAGGTTCTGCACGGAGAAGGCGGACACGTCGAGGACCACGGGGTTGAGCCGGGCCTCCTTGACGATGTCGAGGTAGTCCTGCACGACCTCCTTCTTGGCGGCCACGAGCAGGATCTCCATCTGTCCCTCGGTGTTCCTGGGCACCACGATGTCGTAGTCCACTTCCACTTCATCGCGGGCGAAGGGGATGTGGTGTGACATCTCCAGGTTCAGTTCCTCGGCCAGCTCGGCGCGCGACATCACGGGCATGGCGATCTTCTTCACGATCACGGAGCGGCCGGAGATGGCGAGGGCCACTTCCTTCCGCTTGATGCCGAGCCTGGAGAACAGTGCTTCAATCGCTTCGAGCACCGCCACCTGGTTCATGATCGCGCCGTCGACGATGGTCTCCGGCGGCAGTGGATTGATGCCGAAGTTGGCCAGAACCAGACCTTTGCGGGACTCTTCGAGTTGCACTACTTTGACCGATGAGGAGCCGATGTCGAGGCCAATACAGTTTTTCGCCATGATCTTGTCATCCTTCGGCCCATGTGACAAATGGACCTACTTAGGACCCTTTATACCACACAGGGATACATGTAGTCAATTTTCCATACAAAAAAAGTCATCGGAAGGTTCCTTTCTCCGATTCCTTTATTTGATATACTTTCATTTTATATTGCAATGCCCTCTCACTGATTTCCAGAAGTTGAGAAGCGGCAAACTTTTTACCACCAGTTATATTTAAAGCTTTGACTATCAATATTTTTTCTATGTCTTTTGTGGCCTGTTTGATCGACAGGGTTTCCGCGCTGACTTTTTCTTGCAGGGACGGGGTATTTCCGGCCGGCGCGCCAGGCAGATCTTCCGGCTGGATTTCGCGATGTTCACACAGGATCGTCACCCGCTCCATCCAGTTCTCGAGTTCGCGCACGTTGCCGGGCCAGGGATGGGTCGTCAGGCGGGCCGCTGCGGCCGGGGAAAGGACCTTTTCCTCGACGCCGTGGCGTCTGGCCGAGCGGGTCAGAAAATGCCTAGCAAGCAGCAGGAGATCCTCCGGACGCTCGCGCAGGGGGGGGAGGTGGATCGGTACGACGTTGAGACGGTAGTACAGATCCTCCCGGAACGTGCCGGCCGAGACGGCCGACGGCAGGTCGCGCGCGGTGGCTGCCATCCAGCGGACCACGACCCGCGTCTCCTGTCCGGAGCCGAGCGGACGGAACACGCCCTCCTGGATGACGCGCAGGAGCTTGACCTGGAGGGCCAGGGGGAGCTCGCCGACCTCGTCGAGGAAGAGCGTGC
>PHAZ01000063.1 GCA_002841825.1 Deltaproteobacteria bacterium HGW-Deltaproteobacteria-22
GGATGGCCTTCTCGGCCTCCGTCTCCACGAGCTTCTCCACGAGATCGAGGGGGCGCACCAGCACGCGCAGCTTCTTCGACTTCACGTCGAACCCGACGAGCTGGTTGAGACCGTCGGCCCCCGGCTCCAGGTACGTCAGGAACGCGCCGTCGGGTGACCACGCCAGCGCCGCCGGTGGCGACTTCAGATCCAGCCCCGCCGCTGCGGCCTCGATGGAAAGGCGCGGCGCAGAGCCTGCCTTCACTGGATGCGCCGGCGCCTGGGTGCGGGTGCACGCCAAGGTCACCCATGCGACGAGCGCCATGCAGATGGCATGTTTCATGATTCCCTCCCTGCGGTTGAAGTGTCAGAAAATGTCATTTCAGAATGGGGGACAGCGCCTCGAGGACGCTGGCGCGGACGATCTCGTCGGTGAACACGGGCAGGTTGCCCGGAACGCGGACCTGCGGGATGCCCTGCGCGGTGAGCACGCCGATGGCCGGCAGCGTCTTCTTCTGGAACTCGGCCAGGCGCGTGCGGATCTTGTCCTCGGTGTCGTCGGAGCGGTGAATCACCTCGGCGCCGCAGGCGGTGCAGAGGTGTCCGTCGCGGGGGGGCTTGAACTCCAGATGGAACACCTTCTGACAGGACGGGCAGATGCGGCGTCCCACGGTGCGGCCGATGATCAGTTCGTCCTCGTTGTCGACGATCAGCACGGCGTCGAGGCTGGTGCCCGCGCGCGAGACGGCGTCGAGCAGGAACTGGGACTGGTCGGCGGTGCGCGGATAGCCGTCGAGGATCAGGCCGCGGCCCTCGTGCTTCAGGAAGGCGCCCTCGAACAGTGCGTTGGTGATCGAGTCGGGCACGAACAGCCCAGCGTCGACGAAGCGGGCGGCCTTGAGGCCGAGCACGGCGTCGTCCACCGGGACCTTCTTCCCTTCGCAGGCGGTGGCCAGATCGGCGCGGATCGCGTCGTCGGGGACGAAGGCGGAGGTGGCCGCATCCCAGTAGCTCTCGGGCGTGCGGGCGTGCTTGAGCCCCTTGAAGACCCCCAGGTAATGCCGGAATATGTTGCCCGTGCTCAACTGGGTCAGTCCGAATTCCGATACCAGCACGTCAATGCGAGGCTGCTTGCCGGCGCCGCTCTTCCCGGTGACTACGATGTTCTGCATGAATGAACTCCTTGGAGGTTTCCGCCCGTTCGGGTGGGGTTGAGGCTAGAAGGACAGGATTTCCTTTTCCTTGTCGGTCACGCATTCGTCGATCTTCTTGACGAACAGGTCGGTCATCTCCTGGACCTTGGTCAGGCCGCGGTTCTGATCGTCCTCGGAGATGTCCCCGTCCTTCTTGAGGTTCTTGAGCAGGTCGTTGGAGTCGCGGCGCAGGTTGCGGACGCGGACCTTGTACTCCTCGCTGTCGCCCTTGATGCCCTTGACGATCTCCTTGCGGCGCTCCTCGGTCAGCGGGGGCACGGGGAGACGGATGAGCTCGCCGTCGTTGGCCGGCGTGATGCCGATGTTGGCCGCGATGACCGACTTCTCGATCGCGGAGAGCATGTTCTTCTCCCAGGGCTTGATCGTGATCAGGCGCGCGTCGGCCACCTGCAGGTTGGCCACCTGGTTCAGGGGCGTGGGTGTGCCGTAGTAGTCCACCTTGATCCCCTCGAGGACCGCCAGGCTGGCGCGCCCTGTGCGGACCTTGGCCAGCTCCTTGCGGAACGCATCAATGACTTTTTCCATCGAATCATGAAGTTCTTCAAGTACGTCGTTAACCATGGAATCTCGCCATCCTTTCCTAATCAAGTGGGTCCCGCAGTGCGGGCCGCCTAATAACTAACGGAAAAAAGGAAAAAACACAAGGCCACCCTACTCGACCTCGATCTCCCAGGTCTCGTAGAGCCTGGGCGGCAGCTCCGCCACGAACCGCGACAGGCGGCGGAAGACGCGGGTGCGATCCGAGGCGCCCGACATCAGGGGCTGGATCAGGTACAACTCGTCCTTGGCCCGGGTCACGGCCACGTGGAACACGCGCCGCTCCTCCTCGATGGCGTCGGGGTTCTTCGTGAACAGCAGCGGGAAGGATCCTTCCGACATGGCTGGAACGAACACGGCCGTCCACTCCAGCCCCTTGGACTGGTGCACGGTGGAGAGCACGGCCAGATCCTCGGGCTCCTCCATGGTCTTGAAGACCTCGGCCACGGGCCCGGACTGCAGTCCCAGGTCGGCCAGCAGCGCGTCGGGCGTCCCGTACTGGGCGCCCACCTCGACGAGGGACACCAGCTCTTCGAGCCGATCCTCGGCGTGTTCGTATTTGCTGCGCAGCACGGGTGTGTATTTCCGGAGCACGCCCTCGAGCAGCTCCGGAAGATTGTTGCGGTATGTCTTGACTGTTTCAAAGAACTGGCCCAGCTCGAGCACTTTCTTGCGGCGCGCTGGCGTGAGTTTGGCCCACAGCAGGGTCTGGGCCATGGGGTGCACGTCGTCAAGGGTCCAGGGGTTCGATGGACTGCGGAGCACTTCGGACACCTGCAGCGCGGTCTGGGCGCCGAGCCCGGGCATCAGTTTGAACACCCGCATCACGGCCATCTCGTCGGCCGGGTTCACCAGGACGCGCAAAAAGCCGATGAAGTCCTTGAAGTGCGCCTGCTCCAGGATGCGCATGCCCCCCTGCACGCGGAACGGGATGCCCCGGCGGGAGAACTCGAGCTGGATCTGCAGGCTCTGGGCGTTGGTGCGCGTGAGCACAGCGATCTCGTTCAGCGGGATCGCGCTCTCGGTGTGGAGATCCCAGAGCCGCTGAGCCACGAACTGCGCCTCCTGGGCGGTGTCGGCGGTGCGCACCAGGATCGGCAGGGTGCCCCCGGTGCGCTGGGTCACCAGCGTCTTCTTGATGATCCGCGTCGAGATCGCCAGGGAGGTGTTGGCCAGATCGAGGATCGGCTGCGTGGAGCGGTAGTTGCGCTCGAGCTTGGCCAGGTCCGCGTCAGGGAAGCGCTCGAGGAACAGGTTGAGCGCATCGAGCCGGGCGCCCCGGAAGGAGTAGATCGACTGGGCGTCGTCGCCCACGACCGTGACGTGCCGGTGATCGCGCACCATCAGTTCGACGATGTCGGCCTGGAGCGGATTGGTGTCCTGGTACTCGTCGACGAGCACGTGGTCGAACAGGCCCCGCAGCAGGACGGCCGCGTCAGACTCCTCCTGCAGCAGGCGCTTCCACAGCACGAGCATGTCGTCGAAGTCGACCACGTGCTGGGCGGCCTTGCGCTCCTGGTAGACCGAGAAGACGCGCTCCACGGCTTCGATCCGCCCGACGAACTCCGGGACCTCGCGGCGGGCCGTCTCGGACAGCGGTTCCTGGCAGCCCTGGGCCATGGAGAACAGGGTCTGGCACTTGGACGCGGTGATGGGCGGCTCCACCTTGAGATCGCCGAGGATCATCGCAAGGAAGTCGCGGGCGTCCTCGGAGTCGATGATGGAGAAGTCCGGAATCAGGCCAAGATGGGATCCATACAGCCGCAGCAGGCGGTGCCCCACATGGTGGAACGTGCCCGCCCAGATCTGGTTGGCGATGGGCCCCACCAGCGCATGGATTCGCGAGCGCATCTCGCGCGCGGCCTTGAGGGTGAACGTGCACAGCAGGATGCGCTCGGGGGCGACCCCCGACAGGATCAGGTGGGCGCAGCGGGCCATGAGCGTGCGGGTCTTGCCCGTGCCCGCGCCGGCCACGATCAGCAGCGGCGTCAGCGGCGCACGGACGGCCTCGAGCTGCTGCGGATCGAGGTTCTCGTAAGGCGTGCCGACCACGGCAGCCGCCGCGGAGCCGGTGGGGACGGTCAGTTTGTATTTCATGGGTTCAGGCCGCCGGCCGAAGGGGCTTGCAGGCTACTGCTCGGTCACGATGATGTCGTCGACGTACCAGCCTTCGCGCTGGACGGAGCCGTCGGAGATGAACGCGAAGCGGATGTGGACGACGTTGCCGATGTAGGTGCTCAGTTGCACGGTATACGGCGCCCAGGAGGTCAGCGCGCCGGTCCAGTTGAGATCGTACGTCTCCTGGTAGGCGGGGGAGACCTCGGTGCTGGGGACCACGCTCCAGGCGCTGCCGCCGTCCGTGCTGATCTCGATGCGACCGCCGTCGAAGCCGCTCTCGGCGTCCATCCAGGAGTTGAACGTCAGCACGGGGTGGTTGGCGCCGCTCAGGTCGATGGCCGGCAGCCGGACGTAGGTGGACGCATAGGCCAGGTTGTTGGCGTACTGCCCGCTCAGGGAGACCGCGATGCACCTTGGCGGCGAGGCGGCGGCGGTGGGGCCCGAGCCCGGGGTGCCGATGCTCCAGGAGCCGGCCATGGACCAGCCCAGCGGAAGCGTCGGGCTGTCGTCGAAGTTGGCCGCCGCGTAATACAGGAAGCCGGTGCAGTTACTGATGTTGTAGTTGCAGGAGCTCGAACACATCAGGTTGCCCTCGGAGAAGCCGAAGGAGGCGCAGGTGCGGCCACGGAAGTCGGTGCCGTCGCACTGCTCGGAGCACTCGGCGCTGCCGTCGCCGCAGATCGGGCCGGTGCCGGCGCAGGCGGCGTAGTCGAAGGAGCACCAGGGCGTGCAGCCCAGCGTGCCGCCATCATAGCAGAGATCCGTGCAGGTCTTGCCCGCCAGGGCGCTGCCGTCGCACTCCTCGCCGGCCTCGAGCACGCTGTTGCCGCAGTTGGGGCAGCAGTCCAGCGGGCTCAGGCGGCAGGTCTCGCCCTTGAGGCTCTCGCAGACGCCGTCGGCGACGACGAACTCGCGCAGACAGGTGTCGGAGCAGCCGTCGCCGTTCTCGAGGTTGGTGTCGTCGCATTCCTCGGGGGCTTCCCAGATGCCGTTGCCGCAGGTCGCCACCGAATCCTCGTCGGTGCAGCCGGCCGAGCAGCCGTCGAAGTGGAGGTTGTTGCCGTCGTCGCAGCCTTCTTCGCCGTCGAGCACGCCGTCACCGCAGGTCGGGCAGCAGTCCAGCGCGCAGAATTCGCAGTGCTCGCCGGCGGCCTCGTCGCACACGCCGTCGCCGCAGGTGAACTCGACGCGGCAGTAGGCCGAGCAGCCGTCGCCGTGGACGCGGTTGCCGTCGTCGCACTGCTCCAGGGACGGATTCAGGGTGCCGTCACCGCAGCCGGTCTCGACCTCGCAGGCGGCCGAGCAGCCGTCCCCATCGGTGGTGCCGCCGTCGTCGCATTCCTCGGGCCACTCCAGCCGGCTGTTGCCGCACACGCCCGCTCCGCCCTCGAGGCGGCAGTCGGAGGTGCAGCCATCGCCGCTGGAGGTGTTGTCGTCGTCACACTGCTCGATGACCAGATGACCGTCGACGATGACGAAGTCGATGACCCCGTTGCCGCAGCCCTTCTCGACGAGGCACTCCCTGGAGCAGCCGTCGCCGTTGATCAGGTTGGCGTCGTCGCACTCCTCGGCTTCCTCGATGAGGCCGTTGCCGCAGTAGGACAGGTAGCGGCACTCGTCAGAGCACAGGTCTTCCTGTCCGGCGATGCCCGGGTCGCACATCTCCAGCGGATCCAGCTTCCCGTTTCCGCAGGTCTTTTCTTTTTTCTCGTCGCAGGAGGCCAGGGTGGCCGCAAAGGACAAACAAACAAGAATCAACGAAAATTTATTCAACATCTGCTATACCTCAATATCTGAAGTCGCCAAAAACAGGCACGTACTATACTGGATCCGCGCGCGTTTTGGAAGTCCAGAGTTTTCGCGGTCAGGTCTGGACTCAGGTCAGTTCGGGCAGGATTTTCTCCCGCATGAGTATTGTCATGATTTGAGCCGAACGGTTGCAGCTTTTTTTCGCTTTTTCCATCAACTCCTCCCGGGAGAGTTGAATCCGGGCCAGCCCCTCCGCGATGGCGGTCATTCCCACGCCGGCTGCCACGGCCGGAGCCACCGCAGGATCGTCGATGGCCGGCAGGATGCGGTCCGCGCGAAGGCCGGCCTCCACGGCGATGCCGGCCAGCGCGTCGGCCGCGGCGATGCACATGGCCTGCGAGATCGTCCTGGCCTGGACATCCAGGGCGCCCCGGAACACGCCCGGGAAGATCAGGGCGTTGTTCACCTGGTTCGGGAAATCACCGCGCCCGGTCGCCACGACGGCCGCACCGGCGTCGGCTGCCTCCCACGGCCAGATCTCCGGCACGGGATTGGCGCACGCGAACACGATGGCCTCCCCGGCCATGGAGCGGACCTGCTCCTTCGTGATGATGCCCGGCCCCGGCGTCGAGAGCGCCACGAGCACGTCGGCCCCGGCGAGGGCCTCGGTCAGGCCGCCGGTCCGCCTTTCCGAGTTGGAGCGGGCGACCAGTCCGTCGCGCAGCGGGTGGTACGGCGCGTGCTCAGGGCCCAGGATGCCGGGACGGTCAACAAAGATGATTTGTCCCGGGTCCACGCCGGAGAAGGCCAGCAGCTCGGCCACGGCGAGGTTGGCCGCCCCCGCGCCCAGCAGCACGAAGCGGCAATCCTCCAGTCGTCGCCCGGTGACGCGGGCCGCGTTCCTGAGTCCGGCGAAGATGACCGTGGCCGTGCCCTGCCGGTCGTCGTGCCACACGGGGATGTCGAGCTCGGCGCGCAGCCGGTCGAGGACGTCGAAGCAGCGCGGGGAGGCGATGTCCTCCAGGTTGATGCCGCCGAAGGACGGGGCGACGGCGCGGCCCACGGCCACCAGTTCATCGGCGGTGGGCGCGTTCACGCAGAGGGCGACGGCGTCCACGCCTCCATACATCTTGAATATCAGGCCCTTGCCCTCCATCACCGGCAGGCCCGCCTCCGGGCCGATGTCGCCCAGCCCCAGCACGCGGCTGCCGTCGGAGAGCACGGCGATGGTGTTTCCCTTGTTGGTGTACTTGTAGGCCAGGGCCGGATCAGCCGCGATGCGCCGGCAGGGCTCGGCCACCCCGGGCGTATACCACACGGAAAAGTCTGCGTTCCCGCGCACCGGACAGCGCGGGAAGATCTCCTGCTTGCCGCGGCACAGTTCGTGCCAGATCAGCGCGGTGGCGTAGTGTTTCTCGGTTTCCTTCGAGCGATCGTCGTCGTGTGCAGACATGCGTCCTCCTAGACACGTCCCTTGTTCCACCATGGATATACGAAAAAGGCAATCAGCAGCGTGATCCCCTGGAGCCCGAGGCCAATCAGCGCGGCGGTCCAGCCCGCGGCGATGCCGGTTTCGAAGACGTAGTGGCCCAGCAGGAAGATGCTGGGCACGAAGATGGCCCACATCACGCCCAGGCGGATCAGCATCGGGAGCAGCGTGAAGCCGGCGCCGCGGAAGACGCCGTCGATGGTGACCCCCATGGCGTCGAAGATCTGGAACGCCGCGGCCAGGTGAAGCGCCAGCACGCCCAGCTGGAGCACCTGCGGGTCCTTGTTGAACAGGCCGATGAAGAACGCCGGCGCCGTGATGAACACGATGCCCATGGTGCCCATGTACGCCACCGAGAGCACCAGGGAGCGGCGTGCGCTGCGCACGGCCAGATCGGGTCGCCCCGCGCCGATGTACTTGCCCACGAGGGTCGATGCGGCGATGGAGATGCCCACCGCGGGCATGAAACTGATGTGGCACAACTGGAACACGATGGTGTTGGCCGCCGTGGAGGCGGGGTCGAAGGCAGCGATGTACAGCGACATGATGTTGAACGCCATGTTCTCGAGGAACCAGGAGATGCCGATGGGCACGCCCACCTTCAGGAAGCGCCGGAACGGAATTTGGGCGAAGGGAAGCGGCTTCCGGGTGTGGTACTTCGCGTGGTGCGTCCGGGAGAAGTACAGCGCAAAGAACACGATCACGGAGAGGCCCATGGAGATCACGGTGGCCAGGGCGACACCCTGCACCCCCATCTCCGGAAAGCCGAAGTGCCCGAACACGAACACGATGTTGAGCGTGATGTTCACCACGTTGACCAGCAGCGTGACGATCATGGGGGTGACGGTGTCCGAGATGCCGCGGAAGAAGCCGATGAGCACGAAGTTGAGCAGGAACAGCGGCGTCGAACAGAGCATCCAGCGCAGGTAGACGACGACGTGGGGCTTGGCCTCGGCGTTGGTCCCGAACAGGGTGATCAACTCGGGCACCCAGAAACTGAGCGCCACCAGCATCGCCGCCAGCGGGAGCGCCAGGCCCATGCCCACGACCACCGAGTGCCGCACCTCGTCGTGCTTGCGGGCGCCGTAGGCCTGGGCGACAAAGGTGGTCACCGTCGAGAGCAGCCCCGCGGCGAAGGAGGAGAAGGACCAGAAGAGCGCCGACCCCAGGCCCACGCCCCCCTGCTCGGCCGTGCCCACCTGGCCCATGACCAGCGTGTCGGCCACGCCCATGACGACGTGGGAGACGAACGTGATGATCAGCGGGAACGCCAGGCGCAGCAGCTCGCTGGTCCCGCCGGCCCCGGCCGGATGGAACTCGGCTGACTGGAAGTCGGGAGATTGTTCTGTGGAGGGAGGGGCGGCGGGCTCGGTCATGACGGCAAGCTCCTAGCACAAACGCTGCGGAAATTCACTGGAATTGTGCTACATTACGCGCCGGGGTGCTGCCATGAAAACCACGTTTCTGCCCTTCATCCTGGCCTTCCTGTTCGGCTGCGCTTCCGGCTTCGCTTCAGGCTGCGCCTCCGGCTCCGGCACGGACAAGCCCTTCAACGCGAACAACGTCAACAACAACGCGAACAATCTCAACAACACCAACAACGTCCTCAACAACGTCAACAACACCAACCCGGCCGACACCGACGGCGACGGCGTCCCCGACGATCTCGACGTCTGTCCGGGCTTCGACGACGGCCTCGACGCCGACGCTGACGGCGTCCCCAACGGCTGCGACGGGTGTCCGGGCTTCGACGACGGCCTCGACACCGACGCCGACGGACGGCCCGACGGCTGCGACGCCTGTCCGCAGGACAACCCCGACGACACCGATGACGACGGCGTCTGCGACTCCGACGACCTCTGCGCGGGCGGCGACGACGGCGCCGACGACGATCTCGACGGTGTCCCCGATTTCTGCGATCGCTGCGCCGGCGCCAACGACGGCCTCGACACCGACGCCGACGGTGTCCCCGATTTCTGCGATCGCTGCGCCGGCGCCAACGACGGCCTCGACACCGACGCCGACGGCGTCCCCGACGGCTGCGACCTGTGCCCGGGCGCCGATGACGGCGCCGACGACGATCTCGACGGTGTCCCCGACGGCTGCGACCTGTGCCCGGGCGCCGATGACGGCGCCGACGGCAACGGCAACGGCATCCCCGACGGCTGCGAGGACGTGGGCCCCGGCAGCTACGAGTACACGCGGATTCCCCTGGGCGGCATGGCCGCGGGCATCAGCGTCGCGGCCCACCCCGACAACAGTTACTTCGTCATCGCCGAGTACACCAACCGCCTGCACGTCTACGACGTGGCCACCGCGACGTTCTCCACCATCGACCTGTCCCCCGGCGGCAGTGCCAACATCTACTTCCGCGACATCGCGTTCTCCCCGGCGGGCGACTACGCGGTCATCACCGGCATGAGCACCCAGACGAGCAACCACGGCGTCGCCTTCCGCTTCGACGACGCCGCCTGGCGCGCGAACCGGCCCGCCACCACCGGCGTGGTCGCGCCCTGGGCGCTGACGGGCGTGACCGCGGTGGTCGACTACACTGCCGTGGAGTTCGGCCTGTTCGCCCAGATCCTGCTGCTGGGCCACAACGCCAACTCGTCCAACCGCATCATGTATCTCGTCTCCCTCGATCCCGTCACCGGGGCAGCCACCTATGTCACCGCCAGAAACGTCGGCGCCGACGCCGTGGACATGACCGCCGCCAACAACGTCTACGGTGATCCCGGCGCGTTCATCGTGGGCGGCCCGTCGGGCGCCTTCACCGCCTACTACACCGAGGTCACCGGCACCCCCGAGTTCACCATCGGACCGGGCAACAACAACCTCGGCAACAGCAACCACACCGACGCCCACCCCGGCGGCGACTACGCCCTGGTCATCTCGTCCTCAGGGGACGCGATCTACAAGTTCGAGGCAGGGATGCTCAACGGCTACTCCGACGCGCCGCGCTTCTCCACGCGCCGCCTCTGGAACGTGGTGTTCCAGCCCAACGGCCTGCGCGCCCTGGTCCTGGGGCAGTACCAGAACATCTCCGGCACCATCTTCGGCGGCGTCTTCGAGTACCGCCACGGCCACTACTCCTGCGTCACGCCGTTTGCCAACTGCGAGATCACCGAGGTCTCCATCCCGTCCTTCGGCGCCCCGCCCTGGAACGCCACCTCGGGCACCGTGCTCCAGGACGCGGCCTGGCGATCCGACTGCGACGGCGGCCTCATCGTGGGCGGCTCCACCGCCTACAGCACGCCCTACGCCTTCATCGCCCGTTTCCAGATCATCAACGGCGCCCCCTGCACGTGGTAGCGCCCCCCTTCCCTGCGCCCATCCTCGCTTACGCCCGCCACCCATTCCATGCGCCTGTCCTCGTTCACGTCCCACGCCCGTCCCACGCGCCCGTCCGTTTCCCCCGAGCGCCGGAAAACCTGCGTCCCGGTTCACCGTGAAACGTCGCAGACCCCGAAAACCTGCGCCGGCAGCCGCCACGGTATCCCGCGGTCCCCGGTGACCCGGGGTAATGAGGTCCGGCGCCTCCCGCGCGCTTCAGGGACCGCGGGAAACGGCCCGTGTGAAAATCCGGCGCCTGAGATCAACCGCCAGCGGGCGCCGGGATCCGTCACGAACCCCGGCGCGGCGCGGTTTCCGCGGGTGTGAAGAATCGCGGCAGCCGCTGACCGGCGCCAGCGGGCTTTTGGGGGATCAGAGAGCGCAATCCCCGCGGCGAGCGGTTCGTGCGATGGACGCGGCCTGCCAAAGCCGTGAAAAACACGCGCTCAGGTCAGGAAGAACGTGTTGATGAGGCGCTTGTTGTTGTTGAGCAGCTTGACCAGATCCGCGTGGATGGAGTGATAGGTCGTGTAGGCGCGCTCGACGAGGTCGCTCTCGCTGGTGCGGTTCCGTTCGACCTGCGCGTCGGCGGCCCGCAGCTGGGTCAGCGCCGCATCGGCCTTGTCGCAGGCTGCGGCGACCTTCGCCATGGGTTCGGTCAGGCTGGCCGCCGCAGCCATTCCCGAGAGCGTGCCCAGCAGGTTGCGGGAGATGAGAACCTCGGCCTCCACGCCGCGGCCGGAGTACTTCGTGACGGCGTTGAGGCCCTCCGGGAGCAGCGTCCCCAGCAGTTTCATCGTCGGATCCTCTCGCTCCAGCAAGCGGGCCTGGCCCGACAGCCCGGAGAGGGCGATGTCGAGGGCGCGATCGGCGGCATGGATCATCGCGGTGAACCGCAGCTGCTCGGCCCGCGCGGCGCTCTTTTCGGCCTTCATCGCGTTGAGCCCGGCCAGGAAATCCGTGACGGTGGCGACCAGGTGGCGGGTCTTCTCCTCGGCGTCGAGGGAGTACGCCATGAATTGAAACTCTTCGATGATGTGGTCCAGGGACCAGTTCTTGTTGAAATACGCCATCTTGCAGGGTCTCCATTTCGGCTTCGGCCGACGAAACGATGGAAATGGGGATTCATTTCCATGCGTGTTGGTGTCGGAGAAATAACAAACAAGGCGACCTTGTCAACGGGGTAAAGCCAGGTAATTCGTGTTGAAAATCCTCAGAATTACAGAAATAGTAAAAAATTTCAGTATTGGTGAAACTCGGAGATCTCGCCCGTGCACCCGCCCCGCCCTATACCGTCCCCACCGGGATCACATAGACGATGGTCTCCCAGGCGCGGTTCAGGTGGAGCAGCTCCTGGAGGCGCTCCTCTGTGAAGGAGCCGACGGGCACCGCGGCCAGGCCCAGGGAGGTGGCCTGCAGCAGCAAATTCTGGGCGAGATGGCCGGCCTCGAGGAAGATGTACTGGCCGCTGCGGTCGCCGTAGCGGGGCCGGATGCGATCGGGGACGCCGGTGACGATGACCACCGCCTGGGCCTTGGCGACCCAGGGCTGGAACAGGCAGGCCTCCATCAACTCCGTGGAGATGTCGCCGGCGGCGCACAGCCTCAGGCCGTGGACCTCGGGCAGGTACCGGTGGATGCCCGTGGGCACCCCGTCGACCTCGCGCACGTAGACCACCAGCTCCATCGGATAGGTGCCGCCGGCCGAGGGCGCGGTGCGCAGCGGACGCCCCTTGTCGTCGGGGACCTGCCCCTGGGCGGCGAACAGCAGCTGGCCCAGCTGGGCCGGCGTCATCGGTTGATCGGAGTAATGCCGCACGGAGCGGCGCTTCCGCAGGACTTCTTCGAAGGGCATGCCTTGATGGGTGCACTCCGGCAGGGTGAGGATGTTTTCGGACATTGGGACTCCTTTTTCAGGCTGGGGTGAGCCACCGGTTCCCCGGATGCTGCCACAGTTGCCTCCCCGATGTAAATGAAGGTTTATCCCTGTCGGCACGTATGGTAATGTGCGCGGGACTGCCGGTCTTTCCCGGGAACTGATGGATATTCATGCGAATCCCTGACTTTCTTCATAACTCCAGAGCGGCCGCGGCCGGCGCCACGGGCATGCTGCATGTGCTGTTCGTGCTCGCGTTCTGGATGGGCTCCGGCGGACCCGGCGCCCTGCCTCCCCTGCCCAAGCCCATCCCGGTGGAGTTGATCCAGGAAGAGAGCCCCAAGGACATCGCCGCCCAGGCAGGCCGCGTCCGCAAGCCACAGCGCGCGGTCACGCCGAAGAAGCCTGTGGAGAACGCTTCGAAGAAGCCCGATCCCGACAGGACGGCCCCCGAGGAGACGACGTCGATGGAGGCCCCCGCCGTGCCCGAGAGCGTGGTGGACTGCCGTTACATGGACGAGGCCGCCTGCTCTCCGTGCCTGGCCGATCCGAAGATCTGCACCGCGTGCTGCCAGAAGTCCGACATGGACGGCGCCGGCGGCACCGATGACATGGCCCCGACGTCGCCGTCGGGCACCTGCCTGAACCCGCCCTGCGCCCCCGTGGACCCGTGCCCGGCCGACGCCCTCTCGGAGATGACCTCGAGCTTCTGCCCGAAGGTCCGCGCGGCCATCTACGCCCGCCTGGGCTCCGTGCGCCTGTCCCTGCCCGAGGACACCGAGCTCTCCGCGCGCATCCAGATCACGGTCAGCGCCGCGGGCTCCCTGTCCCTGGCGGGCATCGTGGCCAGCTCGGGCAACGCCCAGTTCGACGCCGCGGTGCGCAACTCCGTTTCCCAGGCTGCGGCCGTGCTGCCGCCGTCCCGCATCGTCGGCTGCGTCTCGTCGCGAGGCTGCATCTTCCCCGTCACCATCGGCGCCAAATCCGGCTCTGCCATGGAAGCCTCTCCATGACCACCGGATCGGCCGCCGAACAGGAGGCTTCATGCGTTCGTTCATCCTGTTCCTGACCCTGTTGCTCTGGACCCCGGTCGCGGCCGCGGTCCAATGCCCCATCCCGAACTGTCCGCCTGATCAACTGTGCTTCTGCCCGCCCCCGCCGCCGCATTACATGGTCCTCGAGAACAAGGGCAGCGACAAGACGAAGGCCCGCATCGACCAGTTCATGCTGCGCGTGCGCGGCAACCTGAAACTGACCGCGATGTTCCTGTTCCAGGAGAAGTTCGGCCCCAGGGCCGAGCCCGCCAACAAGCCCGAGGACCAGATCCCGGACTGGACGGTGCTCGCGTTCGAGGCGACCGAGAAGACCGGGGCCGTCCAGCTGGTCGTCAAGGTCGGCCAGCGGGCCCCCGTCCGCAGCGTCAAGCGCGCCGAGCTCGGCTCACTCACCGTGAACATCCCCGCCGGCATCGACGCGCTGGGCCAGGGTCGCCTCCTCGACGGCCTGACCAACGACATCATGAAAATGATCCTCAAGCGCAGGTTCACAGCCTTCGGCAGTCGCATGGCCTACGTCGACAAGCAGGGCCCCGGTCGCAGCGTGATCCGCATGATGACCGTGGACGCAGGCAACGCCGGGAGCGCCGTCGACAAGGGCATCCTGGCCGGGTTCTCCACTTCCATGAACCGCAGCCCCGTGTGGTCCCCCGACCGCCGGTACATCCTGTTCACCTCGCACATCCGCAACAACCAGGATCTGTACCTCGTGCCCGCGGATCTCTCCCGCGCGCCGCACCGCATCAGCGCGATGCCGGGCATGAACCACTCGGCCACGTTCACCCCCGACGGCCTGCGGATCGCGCTGACCATGGATCACGCCGGCAGCCCCGACGTCTTCGTGCTGAAGTCCGACTTCGAGACGACCCGCAAGTGGCGCATCGAGAAGCAACTGACCACCCACCACGACATCGACACCAGCGCGGCCTTCTCCCCCGACGGCCGCCGGGTGGCCTTCGTGTCGGCCCGCAACGGCCGCGCCCAGATCTACGTCATGAACGCCGACGGCTCCGACCAGAAGCTGCTGCTCGCCACGCCCAACCGCACGTTCACGCCGCGGTGGTGCAAGTCCGACGAGCGCGAGTACCTGGCCTTCACCCAGTTGATCGGCAACGAGAGCGTCATCTACGTCTACAACGTGACCACCTCCCAGGGCTGGCAGGTCACCCCCGAGGGCGCCGCCGACGCGGAGAACCCCACCTGGAGCCCCCACTGCAACCTGATCGCCTATGACTCCCGCGGCAGCGAATCCACCCCCGCCGGGATCTACATCAGCCCCCTCGTGGGCGGCGCCTCGGCCCTCCTTTTCAAGGGCACCGCGTCCATGCCCGCATGGGAACCCCCCACCCGCTGAGTTCGTGATTTCAATTTTTTCAAGGAAAACCCGTCATTTGCGACATTCAGCGCAATAACGGTTGTTACCCGAAAACATTTTCAGGAAAAATTCTTGTCCGCAGGCAAGGTTGTGGTATGAATTTTCTACCAAAGGAGGGTGCCCCCCATGAAACACCTCGGTCTGATGCTCGTAGCAGTTCTTTTCGTTGTCGGTTGCGCTTCCAGCAAGAAAAGCGAAAGTAACAACACGTCCAACGTCAACAACAACAATATCACCAACAACACGACAGGCCCCTGCTCCTCCTATTGCGTCGCTCCCAAGGTCTGCATCGGGAGCACCGACGAGAACTCCACCTGCGCGTCCCCCTGCCCCTGCGAGTCGCCCAAGGTCTGCTACTCCGGCGGCTGCGTGGACCTGTTCTCCGATCCCAACAACTGCGGCGCCGTCGGCAACTACTGCAGCGGCACCTGCACCAACGGCCAGTGCGTCGACGCCTGCGCCGCCATCGGCGCCCCCTGCCAGACCAACCAGACCTGCTGTGACGTCGGCGGCGGCGTGTTCGCCTGCCGCACCACGGCCACGGACCTGCTGAACTGCGGCGCCTGCGGCCGCGCCTGCTCCACCACCGGTGCCAACGCCTGCCTCAACGGCCAGTGCGCCTGCGGCTCCGGCGCCGAGTGCACCGGCGGACGCACCTGCTGCTCCAACTCCTGCAAGGACACCGCCAACGACGTGTACAACTGCGGCACCTGCGGCAACGCCTGCGGCGTGGGCCTGACCTGCTCGGGCGGCCAGTGCATGTGCGGCACCGCGGCCTGCGGCTTCGGCGAGAGCTGCTGCGGCAACTACTGCGCCAACCTGACCACCGACATCACCAACTGCGGTGAGTGCGGCAACAACTGCGGCACCGGCAACGGCTGCTCCGGCGGCGACTGCACCTGCGGCACCTCGGGAACGGTCTGCCAGGGCGACTTCGACTGCAGCGGCGGTCTGTTCCCCGGCATGTGCACGGCCACCGAAGAGTGCTGCCCCGGCGGCTGCGCGGTGACCAAGGTCGCCGAACTGATGCCCCTGGGCCTGGTCACGGTCGACAACGCCAACTGCGGCGCCTGCGGAAACGACTGCGGCGCCAACACCTGCTGCTGCTTCTCCTTCATGGGCGCCGAAGCCCAGTGCTCCTGCTGCTCCTCGGGCCAGACCTGCGACGGCACCATGGGCTGCCAGTAGTCCTCATTCCCCGCCCCGCCAGGGCAAGATCATTATGGACATAGGCGAATGATTTTTCGTAATTATTGTTGAGAGTCCCCATTGCGGACGAGGGTCCTGTCGTCCGACCGGTCCGACGGTCGGCTGGACACCCCCGTCGTTTGCTACGCAA
>PHAZ01000064.1 GCA_002841825.1 Deltaproteobacteria bacterium HGW-Deltaproteobacteria-22
AGTCCGATGGGGATTGGAGCAGAGCGCGCACGGCTCGTCAGGGCGGGAAAAAAAGCCGCAGACGGAACAATGACCCATCTCGCTCTGAACCTTGGAGAGGGCCTGATGCAACGCCAGAGCTTTGTCGGACGCGCCATCGACCATATGAAAGGCCAGGCGGCGGGCGGTCTTTGCCCCGATGCCGGGCAACGAGGAGAGCGCAGAGACAAGCTCGGTGATGGCGGGTGGTAGCAGGGTCGATTGCATGGATGGGTTCAGAACAGCGGATTGTTCTGCAAAAAGGACGCCATGGGCCCCAGTTCTTCAGCCGCGATGGACTGGGACTTCTCCCGGCAACGATCGATGACGAGGTTGAAGCAGGCGGCCAGCAGATCCTCGGTCATCTCGGGATCGGACAGGTCCGTCAGGGATTTCGAGAGCGTGATGCGGCGGATGCGCATGTTGGCGGTGGCCTCGATGGTGACCATGCCGCCGCCGGTCTCGGCGGTGACGACCTCGGAGGCGGTGCGCTTCTGCATCTTTTCAAGCTTGGCAGGAAGCTCGTTGAGTCCGGGCAGGAAGGAACCCAGGGAGGAGAAATCCATCGGTGTCGTCATGCTATCCTCGCTTCAGGTGAGGTCGGTGAAATCGACCACTTCTCCGTGCATGTGGTCCAGCAATTGCCGCACGAAGGGATGATTCTTCATTTCTTCTTCCTGACGCTTCAGGTCGGTGGCCATCTGTCGTTCACGCACCTCGCGGGCGGAGTGGGCCAGGGTGACGCCCTGCGGGGCGGAGGACAGTTCCTGAGCCACCGGGGGTTTGTCCGATTGCGTGAGGTGGATGGCGCTGGGCACGCCCAGGTGCAGCGAGAGTTGTTCGTCAAGCACACGCTTGCTGTCGGTAAGCCGCGCGAAGTTGAAGTCGTGCTTGCCGCGGGAGAACCAGATGTGAATCTGGAGTTTGCCGTCCTCGAAAAAGGTTCCGCAGAACCGTCCGTCGTCGAGCAGCATGCTCATCGTGGCGAAGGTGGGTCGGATCACCGAGATGAATGCGAGCCAGGCCTGAAGGTCGATCACCGGGGTGGGAGCAGGCCCGGTTTCAGGGGCCGGCGCAGGAGGCGCAGGGGGCGCAGCAGGACTGGCAGGGTGCTGACCAGCCGGAGCCGGGGCCGGCGCAGCCTTGGGCCCCGGGGTGGCCTTGGCGGGGGCATCGGGAGCGATTTTGATGCCGGCGGCCGGGATCCGGGCCTCGTTGGGCGCCGGAGCGGGACCGGAAAGGGCCGCAGGGCCGGTCGCCGGCGAGCTTTTGGGCGTGGCCGGCGTTTTGGGCGCGGTCGTGGTTCTGGGCGTCGGAGCGGGACCGGAAAGGGCCGGAAGCGTCGCGGGCTTGCCCTGCTCAAGGTTCTCCAGCCGTGAGAACAGATCGGTCAGGGGCACCAGGGGCTGGGCCAGCAGAAGCTCGCAGAAGAGCATCTCCAGAGCCAGTCGAGCCGAGCTGGCGCGTGCCACCTGGTCAATGCCGAAGAAGATGCGGGAGAACAATTGATAAATATGATCCACAGGAAAGACCGCGGTGCGCTCCTGGATTTCGAGGAGCTCCTCGGGGGTCAGGGACAAAAAGCGGCCAGGGTTGCCGGTGAGCCGGCACAGCACGAGATCCCGGAAGGCCATGGCCAGGGATTTGGTGAAATGAACCAGATCACTGCCGTCGCAGAACACCGTCTCGAGGATCTCGAAGACCTCCTCGCGTTGGCCGGAGAGCAGGGCAAATCCCATGCGGAGAAGCGCCTGTCGGTCCGAAAGGCCCAGGACATGGGAGACCTCGGCGGCGGTGATCTCGCCTTCAGTGTGATGGGCGAGCACCTGGTCGAGGATGCTCAGGCTGTCGCGCACGCTGCCCTCGCCTTCGAGGGCGATGATGCGGAGGGCGTCGCGCTGGGAGGTGAAGCCCTCGCTCTGGAGAAGCTCCATCAGGTAAGAGGTGAGCACGTCGGTGTCCACGCGGTGGAAGTCGAAGCGCTGCACGCGGGAAAGGATGGTGGCGGGGATCTTGTGCGGCTCGGTGGTCGCAAGGATGAAGATCACATGCGGTGGCGGCTCCTCGAGGGTCTTGAGCAGCGCATTGAAGGCCGATGTCGTGAGCATGTGCACTTCGTCGATGATGACGATGCGGTAGCGACCCGAAGAGGGAAGGTACCGGATGTCCTCGCGCAGGGCCCTCACGCTGTCGACACCGGTGTTGGTGGCGCCGTCGATCTCGAGGACGTCGACATCCTTGGAGGCGGCGATGTCGGCACAGTGATGGCACTTGTTGCACGGAGTGGTCGTGGGTCCCTCGACGCAGTTGAGCGACTTCGCCAGGATGCGGGCTGTGGTCGTCTTGCCGGTGCCGCGGGCGCCGGTGAACAGGAAGGCGTGGTGGACGCGTCCGCCTGTGATGGCATTGCTGAGGATGGTGACGATGTGATCCTGTCCGACGAGTTCGGAGAAGGTCTGCGGGCGGTATCGGCGTGCGAGTACGAGATAAGCCACAAAAAATATCCCAGAAAAGAACAGCCCTTGAGGCTCCAGGCACCCGCTCGTACAGCTACCGTTGCTTCCTTCCGGATCTGGCGGGGTTCACAAAACTTGCGTCGCCCGGAGCCTCAAAGGCTGGGATGGCGGAGAGAGAGGGATTCGAACCCTCGGTACCTTGCGATACACACGATTTCCAATCGTGCTCCTTCGGCCACTCGGACATCTCTCCAAAAATCAAGCAGGCCGTTCGCGCGCAAGCGCGCTCATTGCGGAGAGAAAGGGATTCGAACCCCCGGTACGATTACTCGTACACCTGATTTCGAGTCAGGCTCCTTCGACCACTCGGACATCTCTCCGGATGGAGAAAGGTGGAGTCCTTTCTCAACCGACCAAAGCATTAGAGGAATTCCACTGCAAAAGCAAGTAAAAAAACCGGACCAGGTGCCAGTTGTCATTGGGATCCGCGGAAGGTACACTGCAGCGGCCTTGAGATGGAGCTGGCCGCGGCGGTCGGGGATCTCCGGGCAGTCCCGGGAGATGGCTTCCATGCCTGAAGACGAAAAGAATTGGCGCATTCTGGTGCTCGCGGGTCCCACCGCATCGGGAAAGACCGCGGCCGCGATCGAGCTCGCCCAGCGGTTCGACGGGGAGATTGTGAGCGCCGACTCCGTGCAGGTCTATCGTCACCTCGATATCGGTTCGGCCAAGCCGACGTGCGCCGAGCGTGCCCTGGTGCCCCATCACTGCATTGATCTGATCGAGCCTGACGCCGCGTATTCCGTCGGGGAGTACCAGCGAGCGGCGCTGGCGAGCATCGCCGGAATCAGGGCCAGGGGGCGCTTCCCCATCGTCGCAGGCGGCACGGGGCTGTATCTGCGTTCCCTCACCCACGGCCTGTTCGAGGGGCCCGCCGCGGACTGGGTCTTCCGGGATCGGTGCAACGCCGAGGAGGACGCGGCCCAGGGGACCCTGCACACGCGACTGGCCCGGGTGGATCCCGAAACGGCGGGCCGGCTTCATCCCAACGACCGGATCCGCCTGATACGCGCGCTGGAGGTCTGGGAAAAGACCCGGATTCCCCTCTCCGAGCACCACAGGAAGGACGCCTCCAGGGCGGCACCCTGCGAGTCCCTCATCTTCGTGATCAACCCACCGCGCGAGGTGCTGCAGGCGCGCATCCGCAGCCGGGTGCGCGAGATGCTTGCGGCCGGCTTCATCGAAGAGGTCCGCGATCTTCTGGAGAGGTACGGTTCCGGGGTGCGCTCCCTGTCCTCGGTGGGTTACCGGGAAGTGGCCGCGTGCCTGCGGGGCGAACTCCCGCCGGAGCAACTGGAGGAGGCCATTGTCCACGCCCACGAGAAATACGTGAAGCAGCAGCGGACCTGGTTTCGCGATTTTCCGGGGCAGGTCCTTTCTGCCGAAGACCTTCCGACCGCGGAGATCGCGCGATGGATCGGAATGATTCATGAATGAATTCAAGAAATTCGAGGAATCGAGTTTTTTCCGGTTGTGACTTTTTCCGGGTGCGGTATGCCTGTTGCGGCCTTTCACGGGGAGCATGAAACATGCAGTTTCGATTTTCCTTCCGTTTCGGCCATCAGAACATCGGCTACGGCGTCCCCTGAGCGATAACATGGATCCAAACATACTGCGCTTTCTCCTCCTCCTGTTCGTCATCAACCTGGGCTTTCAGTTGGTCCGCCGCTTCCGAGAGGGCTTCATGGCGGACCTGCCCTACAACCTGTTGCTCTCCGCGGATGCGGCCCTGTGCGGCTACGCGCTGTCCTCGCCGGACCGGCTGACCTCGATCTGGTCCTGGCTGGGCATCGGCATCTTCATCGGCGCGGTCCTGATCCCGGGCATCCTGGCGCTGCTCACCCAGTTCGCCATGGGAAAGGCCCGCTGGGATCTCGCCACGCACCTGCTCTCGATCAAGCAGGTCTTCGCACCCTCGAGGGAGGGCCGGCGACAGCTCGATCACGTGGCACGCCTGAGGAAAGCACACGCGGGCCATGTCGAGGAGATCGAGCGGGATCTTCTGTCCGAGATCTCCCGTGCCGCGGATCCGGCGGGCAAACGCCTGATGCAGGAGACGCTGCTGGAGCTGCTTGCTTTCTCCGGGCAGTGGGAGCGCTGCCTGGCCCTTCATGAACGCATGGTTCAGGAGGGCATGACCCGCTTGAGCCGGCCCACGCTCGCCGTGGCCCTGATCCGGGCGAGCCTGGAGAGCCGCGACGCCGTCCGGATCTGGGCGTTCTACCGGGAGCTTCAGAAGTTCGACCAGGCCGATCCCACGGTTTCCTCGGCGTTGCTGTCGTCGGAGATCATGCTGCTGGCCGCCTATGGGTACTCCGACCAACTCGAGCGGGCGCTGTCCCCGGTCCATCGAAACCATCCCGTGTTTCCCGTCAGTTCCAAGCGGTACTGGCTGGGTCTGGCCCATCTGCAGGAAGGCAACCTCGAGAAGGCTTCGGGCTATCTTCAGTTTCCCCCGGCGCTGGCCCGTGAGAACCCGATCCTGGACCGGCTGGCCCGCGAGCTGGAACGCCGCGGCACCGAGAAACTGACCTTGCCGACGTCCGATCTGGAAAAGGAGCTCGATCGCATGGCCTCGCAGGTTCCGGTGCGGTTCGCTCAGGTGCGCGGCCCCAAGCCGCCGATCGCCACCGGGCTCTTCCTGGGGGGCATGCTGGTGGCCTTCTTCGCACAGTCCTGGCTCGGAGAGTCCGATGACCTGTGGACCCTGTACCAACTGGGGGCGAACTTCCGGGCCCTCAGCGTGTTCGAGGAGCCCTGGCGTCTGGTGATGGCCATGTTCCTGCACGCAGGTCTGATCCACCTGCTGCTCAACGGTCTGATGATGTTCATGTTCGGCCGGATTCTCGAGGTGCACTTCGGCTTTTTGCGCACCATGGCCGTGTTCGTCTTCTCCGGCATCACCGGGAACATCGCCTCGGCGTTGATCTATCGGCAGGGCCTGTCGGTGGGTGCCTCGAGCACCGTGTTCGGCATGATCGGCGCGGTGCTGATGATGTTCGTCATCGCCCGGGACCTGTGGCACCCGGTCTGGCGGAAGAAACAGATCCAGAACCTCGTGTTCCTGCTGCTGCTGAACCTGCTGCTGGGATTTTCCATGTCCATGATCGACAATGCTGCCCATATCGGCGGCTTCCTCGGCGGCACCTTCCTGGGCTGGTTCTTCCTGGTGTTCGGCTCGACCGGGGCCTGGCGCAGGTGGGTGCTCCGCGGCCTCGGGATCGTCGCATGCCTGCTGGTGGTTTTCAGCGTGGTGCAGGTGGTGCGGCACCAGGGGAAGGCGCGACTGACCCCGATGTCCTGGCGGCAGGGCGGATATGAGATCTCGATGACCGCGCCGGTGTTCTGGCAGGCCGGCGTGGAGAGCCTGCAAAACCCGATGTGCAAACTGATGCCGACGGTCTCGGTCAATCAGGCCGAGCTGCCCGAGGGCAGCCGCACCGAGGCCGAGGTCATCGAGCAGTACCTCGTGCAGCACCAGGCGCAGGGAAAAAAGGACAGCCTGACGCTTCTGGAGCGTCGCCTCCGGCCCGGATGGACCGAGGTGGAGTACTCGTTCACCTTCGAAAAAACCCCCGGCAACGAGAAGATCTTCATCAAGGTCGAGGACCGCATGCTATGGGTGCTGCGCTTTGTTTATGACCGGCGGTGCGGTCCCTCGGTCCATCCCTTCATCGGGTCGGTGGCCGACTCGTTCCGCACGCAGAGATTCACCAGGTGATCTGATTCTCGACAGGCTCCATGCAGAGGGTGGCCAGCTGGCGGGCCAGGTTGACGGCCAGTTGCTCGCGGTACGCCGGCTCCAGGATCTTCCACCCCTCCTTCTCGTGATCAATGAAGCCTCCTTCCACGAGCAGGGCGCGCGTGTCGGTGGCCGTGATCACGTCAAACGCGGCGGGGGCGACCTGCGCCACCCTGAAGCCTGCGGCGTCGAGGCGCCAGGCGAGCCGGCGCGCGAGGTTCCGCGAGCCGATGGACCAGGTTTCCCGCTGCATCCGGGACAGGTAGCCCTCCACCACCAGGCTTCCGTCGGCGGGCGCGCGAAGGCGTGCCCCGGGCGATTTGGCCAGATCCTCCCTGGGAAAGTACAATTCCAGCCCGGTGCGGCTCTTGAGCGGACTGGCGTTGAAGTGCAGGGACACGAAGCAGGCCGGCCGGAGTTGACGGACCATCTCGGCGCGCCGCCACAGGCCGACGTGCACATCCTGGCGCCGGGTCATCTCCGTGCGCACGGGGTAGGCCGAAAGCGCCCGCTCGAGACGCTGGGCGAGGTCCAGGGTGAGCACCTTCTCCCAGGTCCCGTCCACGGCTTCGGCACCAAGGTTGGTGCCTCCATGACCGGCGTCGATCAGGATGGTGACGGGTTGAAAAAGATACAACAGGGAAAACCAGACGGGAGCCATCACAAACATGAATCACCTACATAGGTATACACTAGCACCATTTGGATACATGTGCAATTTTCCGCGACGCGTTACCGACGCTACACATTGCCACGCGCGGGCGGATCTGTTATACAGCTTGGGCCAGAAGGAGGCTGCATGAACCAGCATCTGCCCATCACCGTCATCGATCTCGGCGGCCAGTATGCACACCTGATAGCGGCAAAATTCCGCGGTCTCGGTTTTCACGCCATCATCGCCGATCCCGAGGCCCCCCTCGACGAGATCGCGCGCTCCTGCGGCGTCGTGCTCTCCGGCAGCCCCTCCCTTTCGGCCTATGACGAGGACGGCTCGGCGGTGTCCCGGATCCTCGACCTCCCGGTCCCGATCCTGGGCTTCTGCTTCGGCCATCAGGAGATTGCCAAGCACTACGGCGGCACGGTCATTCACGGGCAGCCCGAGTACGGCCCCTCCACCCTCGAGATCACGGTGGACTCCCCGATATTTCGCAACGTGCCCAAGCAGAGCATCGTGTTCATGAGCCACGGCGACACCGTGACCTCCGTGGGCGAGGGCTTCTCGGAGCTCGGGACCAGCTCCACGGCCGGCGGCACGGTGCATCACTTCGCCGCGATCGCCGACGAAGACCGGCGGCGCTACGGCTTCCAGTATCATCCCGAGGTCGACGACAGCGTGTTCGGCCACGTGATGCTCGAAAACTTTGCCGGGATCTGCGGCTGCGAAAAGACCTGGAGCGCGGAGAACTTCCTGCCCGAGAAACTGGCCTCGATCCGCGGCACCGTTGGTGATCGCGACGTGTTCCTGCTGGTGTCCGGCGGTGTGGACTCCTCGGTCGTGGCCGAGCTGCTGCTGCGGGCGCTGGCCGGGGAGCGCGTGCACATGCTGCATGTGGACACCGGCTTCATGCGTGAACGCGAGAGCGACCAGGTGCGGGATCTGTTCGCCGGCCGCGTGGGTGATCGGTTCCACTTCGTCGATGCCTCGCAGCGGTTCTTCGAGGCGCTGGCCGGGGTGATCGCCCCCGAGGAGAAGAGGAAGATCATCGGTGAGCTCTTCGTCGCCGTCTGCGAGGAGGAGATGTCACGGCTGAACCTGTCCGACGCGCTGCTGGCGCAGGGCACGATCTACCCCGACACCATCGAGAGCGGCGGCACGCGCCGGGCTCACGTCATCAAGACGCACCACAACCGGGTGCCCCTGATCGAGGAGATGATCCGCGCCGGCCGCGTGCTCGAGCCCATCGCCGACCTGTACAAGAAGGAGGTGCGCGACCTTGGCCGCGCGCTGGGTCTCCCCGACGAGTGGATCGACCGGCACCCGTTCCCGGGCCCGGGTCTGGCCGTGCGCGTGCTGGCCTCCGACGGTCGTGAGCCGGCGGAGCGGGCCGTGGTGCAGGCCGCCATCGACGCCGCCGGCTGGCCCGAGGGCATGCAGGCCACCGTGCTGCCGCTGCGATCTGTGGGCGTGAAGGCGGACCTGCGGTCCTACGAGCTGCCGCTGTGCCTGTCGGGCGTGCTGCCCGGGGCCGAGTTGGTGGCCACGCGCCTGAAGACCCTCCCGGGGATCAACCGCATCGTGTGGAACCTGGGTCCCGCATTCTCGAAGGTCTCCTGCGTCCCCGGATCCTGCACACCCGACCGCGTCCGCACGCTGCAGCAGGCAGACGCGATCGTCACGGGCGCCCTGCGGGGCCAGGACCTGATGGACGCCGTCTGGCAGTTCCCGGTGGTGCTGCTTCCGGTGTCCTTCTCCGACGATGCCGCCGGCTGCGCGATCGTGCTGCGTCCGGTGTCCTCCGAGCGGGGGATGACCGCGCGGGTTCCGGAGCTGCCGCAGGCGTTCTTTGACGCGGTGGTGCCCGAACTTCTGGGGATCCCCACCGTCACCACGGTGCTGCTGGATCTCTCCACCAAGCCGCCGGGCACCATTGAGTGGGAATAGGCATCTGAATGATCGAGAAGTGGCTGACCTGGTGGACAAGACAGGCGATCGCGCGTCCGCTGCTGTGGCTGGGCGTGTTCGGGCTCCTGCTGGCTGCGGGGCTGTTCGGCACCTCGCGGCTGGGGCTGTCCACGAACCTCAACCTGCTGCTTCCTCAGAACACGGAGTCCGTGAAGACGGCCAGGGAGGCCTCCCGGCGCATCGGCAGCACGGACTTCCTGATCGTCGGCATCGAGGGGCCCGACCCCGAGCGCAACCGCGAGGTCGCCGACGCGCTGGTGTTCGCCATGCGCCGGGACTTCTCGGACCTGTCCGAGATCTCCGCCCGCGTGGAGGTGGACTTCTTCAAGCGCAACGCCCTGCTGTATTTCGACCTGCCCCGGCTCGAGCAGCTGCTGGCCCAGTTGAAGACCGTGGTCGGGCGTTCGCGGCTCAAGTCCATGGGGCTGCTCGTGCTGCCCGAGGGCGAGGATCCCGAGGAGAAGAAGCTCGAGGACATCGTGCGCAACAGCGACGTCCGGGCCCGCGTCCCCGGCGAGTTCCAGCAGACCGCGGCGGGGAAGAAGCCCAAAGGCCTGGAAGGCTACTTCGCCTCCCCCGACGGCACCATCCTGGCGGTCATCGCCAAGCCAGAGATGCTGTCGGTGGACATGGCGACCGCGCGCAGCCTGGTGTACCGCACCGAGGCGCTGATCGCGATGGTGCTGCAGGACTTTCCGGCGCCCCATCCGAAGGTGGAGGTGGGCGGCGGCTACCGCAACCGCGTGGCCGAGTACGACTCGATCCTGAAGGACATCACCTCCTCGTTCCTGCTCTCCTTTGGCCTGATCGCGCTGCTGGTGGTGCTGTTCTTCCGGTCCCTGCGGCCCCTTCCGCTGATCTTCCTGCCGCTGATCCTGGGGATCCTGCTCACGCTGGGCATCACCCGCGGCGTGGCCGTGGACAAGCTCAACATCATCACCGCCTTCATCGGCGGCATCCTGCTGGGGATGGGCATCGACTTCGGCGTGCACCTGTCGGTCCGCTATTTCCATGAGCGCACGCTCTCCCCGCTGGAGGAGGCGCTGACCCGCACGATGACGGCCTCGGGCCGGGCCCTGCTGACGGCCGCGGCCACCACCTCCGGCGCCCTGTACCTGCTGTTCTTCTCGAACTTCCGCGGGTTCTGGGAGTTCGGCCTGATCGCTGGCACCGGCGTGCTGCTGACCATGCTGTCCTTCTTCTTCTTCTTTCCGGTGTTTGCCGTGCTGCTGGAGCGGGTGTTCACCCTGCGGCCGCGCTCGGGCTGGGAGTGGAACTTCGGGCCCGCCGGGGATCCCGGCCGCTTCCCGAAAAAGAGCGTGTTCGTGCTGGCGACGTTCTTCATCGCGTCGGCCCTGTTTCTGCCGTGGGGCCTTTCCCGCCTGGAGTTCGAGACGAACTTCCGACGGCTCTCGGGCAACCCTTCCACCTCCGTGCAGTACGGCAAGGCCATGGGAGATCGCGCCTCACCGACGGTGATGATGTGCGACTCCGCGGCCGACTGCGAGAAGCTCACCACGTACTGGGAGGACCAGCTCACGCGGCCGCTGCACCACCCCGAGATCCGGGACATGAACAGCATGTATTCGTTCATCCCGAAGCAGCAGGAGGCCAAGCTGGCCATCCTTGAGAAGATCCGCGAGCAGCTCATGCAGGTGCAGGACTGGGCCGACGAGAGCCTGCAGAAGAAGATCAACCATTACCTGCAGTACGTGCCCTCGGTGCCCATCGGCCCGCCGGACCTGCCCGAATGGATCCGCCTGCGCTTCACGGAGAGCAACGGCGAGCTGGGCAAGTTTATCTATTTGTATCCTGCTCGCGAGACCTGGAATGCCCACGAGGCCGCCCAGTTGAAGAAGGCCATCTCCCGGATCGATCTCGAGCCGCTGGGCGCCGCGCCGGGGGCCAAGGCCCGGGCCGCGTCCTCGTCGTTCATCCTGGTGGACATCCTCGAGGTGGTCCGGCGCGAGGGCGTGATCATCATGTTCGCCGCGCTGGGTCTCGTGTTCCTGCTGCTGCTGGCCGACTTCCGCCGGCTGTCGGCCGCGGTGGTCGTGAGCCTCCCGCTGGTCGGCGCGCTGTTCTGGATCGCGGCGCTGCTGCCGCTGCTGGGGCAGCGGCTGGGGCTGTACAACATGGTGGTGCTCTCCACGATCATCGGCACGGGCATCGACTCCTCGGTGCACCTGTACCACGCCGGTCGCGAGTACGAGGCCGATCCGCGATCCGCCTTCTTCCGGACCGGGCAGGCCGTGTGCATGGCCGCGCTGACCACGCTGGTCGGTTTTGCCGGCATGCTGTGGGTCCAGCACGGAGGTCTGTCCTCCATCGGACGCTTGGCAACCCTGGGACTTTCTGCTACTTTGCTGTGTGCATTGATTCTGGTGCCGTCCGGTTTCTTCGTGGGCCGGTGGCTCCATTCCTTCAAGTCGCGCAAGGGTTGAACATGCAGGATTTCGTCCAGTGGTCCATCGACGTGCGTCGGTTCTGCCGGCAGTGGCACGGCCGCCTCAGCGGCTACATCGGTCGCGATGACTTTCTTGAACTGTTCCTGACCGAGGACTGGAACCGCTTCGATCAGGACTTCCACGGGCACTTCACCGCCTCCACGCCACGCTGGCTGTCGGCGAGCCTGAACCCGGCCGCCCGCTCGGCGGTGCTCACGCCCACGGTGGCCCTGTGGGATCTGATGCAGTCGCTGCGCACCTCCATCGACGGGCAGGCCTCCCTGGCGCCGGTGGAGTACTTCGTGGCCATCGTCGAGGAGTTGAAGAACCTCTCCGACCGGCTCGAGGAGGATCGCGTCCGGTTCTACTCCTCCATGCAGGACGAGGTGGTCTCCATCGACCCGGAGATGGTCGAGGAGGAGGCGTCCCTGGAACTTGGCGACGAGTACGTCGACGAAGAGCATGAGAGCGAGGCCACAGCCCGCACCAAGAACCCGCTGGCGACGCCGCTGGATCCGGCAGCCCTGGCGCCGCGGCTGCCCAAGTTGATGTCGAAGAAGAAGAAGAAGGGTCCTGCGTCGGCCACCTACGACGATGCCCTCCTGGCGCTGGATCCGGATCAGGGTCCGATTCTGAGCCTGGCCGGCAAGAAGAAGACCGCGATGCTTCCCACCACGCCCCAGGGCGCCGTGGCGCTGCCCGCTGTGGCCCTGGCGCTCTACGACACGATCCTGCGCGTGGCCCGCGGGCAGGAGCGCCCCGGCGAGGCCGAGCTGGTCGCCTACTGCGGCCGCCGCTTCGAGGAGCTGCGTCCGGCTGCGGGCGAGGGACCCGGCACGGTGCTGGCCCAGCTCGACGCGCGCATCGGCGCGCTCTCCAACGTGGACATCCAGCAGACCGCCACGGCCTCCAAGGCCTGCGACCTGCTCTCCCGCGCGCTGTTCCGCTCCTGGCAGCAGCTGGTGGGCGACTCCCCGACGAGCCACCTCAAGATCACGCTCACGGATCCGGTCGTCCGCGACTCGCATCTGGGCGAGTGGCGGGAGTTTGCCCTCGAGTGTGTGCCCAGGCATCGGCTGCCGGGCTTTGCCCGCGCCCGCCTGGACGTGAAGATCCACTACGTGCCCCCGCAGTTCACCATCCGTGTGAAGGCGCAGGGCGCGATTGCCCTGCCGACGCCGTTCCTGCAGAACGAGGCCGCCTGCCGGATCGAGTTGTCGGCCGAGACCGAGGCCCTGTCCACGGCCTGGCTGGCCCAGCTCACGGCCCTGTTCTTCCGCCACCTCGCGCTGGTGTCCACCGTCACCGAGAGTTGAACATGTCAGCAGCCGACGTTCTCGCGGCGCTCTTCGCGCTGGCCTCCGAGGAGAAGGCCGTGGTCTATCGCCGCTTCTTCCGCACGGAACCGGGCCAGTACGGCGAGGGAGACCGTTTCCTCGGCGTCACGGTGCCGCAGGTTCGCGCCGTGGAAAAGCTCTTCCGCCGGGAGCTCACGCTGGGTGACGTGCAGGCGCTGCTGGCCCATGATTTCCACGAGGCACGGCAGTGCGCCCTGATCCACCTGGTGGCGCGCTACAGCAAGGCAGACTCCGCCGGAAAAGAGACTATCTTTCAACTCTATCTGGGCAGCACGGACCGCATCAACAACTGGGATCTGGTCGACGTCTCAGCGCCGGGCATCGTCGGCGCGCACCTGCACGGGAAGGATCCCTCCCGGCTCTTCGCGCTGGCCTCCAGTCCGCTGCTCTGGGACCGCCGCATCGCGGTCATCGCGACCCAGTTCTTCATCCGAAAGGGCCACCTCGACACGACCTACGCGTTGTGCGGGCGCCTGCTCGGCGACCGCCAGGACCTGATCCACAAGGCCTGCGGATGGATGCTGCGCGAGGCCGGCCGGAAGGATGAAAACCGCCTGCGCGCCTTCCTCGACGCCCACGCCGCGGCCATGCCCCGCGTCGAGCTGCGTTACGCCCTGGAGAAGCAACCGCCCGAGGTCCGCGCCCACTACCTGGGTCTGCGCTGAACCAATCCACCCCCGAGGAGCCATTCAAGCAGGGTCCGCACCGGGAATCTGGCAGTCCCGGGCAAGGACCTGGAAGTCCCGGAAAAGACCTTGGAAAGGGCCGATAATAAAGAAATACTCCGGCAGGGCCGACAGGTCAACTCACGGAATGGGCAGGTTCAGGATGATGTAGTACGAGTCGAAGTACAACTGGAAGGCGTGCACGAAGCGGGGGAACAGGTCGAAGCCCATGATCGTGATGGAGCCGAGGATCGAGGCCATCAGCAGGGAGTACTCGACCATGCTCTGGCCGGAGGTGGAGCGGAGATCCTTCATGCGGTCACCGGCCCTTTCCGCGCACACGGGTGATGTGCACGCGTGTGAGCTCGCTGTCGTCGACGGGGGACACCGAGATGGTGACCTCCTCGCCTTCGCGGGCGAAGATCATGACGTTGATGTTCGTGCCCATCTTCTCGGTGATGTCCTTGAGCTTGGCGTGGTCGGCCGACAGGGTGTAGCCGCGGGCGGGCATCTCCTTCTGGTAGAAGATCAAGTTGTCCTCAACGGTCTCGCGGTCGACGTAGGCGATCACGGAGGTGTTGGCCAGGGGATCGCGGGAGCCCAACTGGGTGACGCCCTCGGCGCCGGCCATCAGCGGCAGGGCGGTGTCGGTGGCGCCGCCTTTCATCAGTTGCGACGGGGAGCCCATGATCAGGGACACGTACACGGAGGTCTGGTCGCCCTCGCGGGTCATGACCACCTGACGCAGCAGGTTGGATTTAAGATCCAGGGCGGCGACCTTGCCGCCGTACGGGTGCACCTCGCGGGTGACGTAGTAGCCGGCCGACTCCCAGATGCCCTCGTAGTAGAGCGAGACCTTGAGGGGCTCGTCGGCGGTGCGGAACCAGGCCATCTTCATGCGCGCCTGGCCCATGACCATGTCGTCGGACATGGGCATCTCCTGGGCCATCGGATAGGCGGGCATGGGCGCGGGCCAGAAGCGGTGCATGCTCGTGGGTGCGCGGGACGCGGTGGCGCCCGATTCGCGTGCGGAGAGGAACCACGCCGTGGCGGAGACGGCGAAGAACGCGACAGTCAGAAAAAGAATACGGGTGAACCGTTTCATGGCGTCATACCTCCGTTACTCGAGCTCCTCGGGGATGATGTAATCCCCGAAAGGATTGTCCTGCGACAGCGACGACGTGCAGCCCAGGGATTCCACCTGGGGACAAGCCATATAATTGTTGCCGCGGGTGGCGCGGCTCTCCTCGTACATCTTCGCGCCGACATTGCTGGTGGACTTGTCCATCATGGGGCTGGTGTCGTAGGTCTTCTTGCCGCTGTCCTCGTCGATCTCGATCTGGCCGCTCTCGCGACCGCCGCTGCCGCCCTGGTAGTTCTTGGAGACCAGGCCGACCTGGGTGAGGTCGGACATGCCCAGCGTGGGCTGGAAGGCCATGTACGCCACGATGTCGGTGCCGTACTTCACCGCGTCGGTGAAGCCCTTGAGCACGCGGCGCATGGAGTTGTCCATGAAGGCCATGCGGTTGATCTGCTTGTAGTAGGCGGTACCCGAGGAGGAGGGACCGACGACGTCGTCGGGCTGATGCAGCTCCCACTGGTCCGCGAGCAGGTAGTAGGTCTCCGTGAAGCGCAGGCGGCGGATGTCCGAGCGCATCTCGGACTTGCCCTGGTTGTCCTTGCTCCAGAACTTGTCGCCCGAGATGGCCATGATGTTGTTGAGCCACATGTTCTCAAACGTCACGCGCACCTGGGTCCGGATGTAGCCCCGCGTGTTGAGCTTCCATCCCGATGGTGGATTGAATCGTGAGAGTGCACCTCCACCGAACATCGTGTTTTCCTGGATGGTGTAGTAGGCCGCCATCGCGGCCCAGTAGAGGTTGGGGTGCTTGGCCAGGGAGAGCAGCCTCAACCCGTCGAGCACATAGCCGGCGAACTTGAACACCATGTTGATGTCGATGGGGAAGCCGCCGATGGAGAACAGCGTGCCGCCGGGCAGCAGGGGCTCGGCGCCGTTCTGGGTGGTGGGGGTGTTGACCGTCCACTTGCCCGCAAGCGCCATGTCCGCGTCGTTGCGCAGGTCCGTCGAGCGCAGGTTGGAGAAGCGGTTAGCGGCGTCGGTCTTGATCTCCGTGGAGACGTCGGAGTAACCAAATGATCCGTCGTCATAGTTGTGCAGGGCGCGGCCGGTGAACTCCCAGGCCATGTAGCGGGCCATCTCCTGGGTCTTGAGCTTGACCTGGATGGCCTCGTAGAAGAACTGCGAGAACAGGAAGATCAGGACCATCGTGGGCACGGCCACGACAAACTCCACGAGGGCCTGACCGCGGGTGTTTCTGAATAACGCAATGCGTCTGGTCATGGTTCCCTCCCGATCAGTGCGTCATCACGGAGGTGATGAAGCCGAAGAATACATCCCCGAGGAAGTTTCGGAACAGGTTCAGCACGACACGAACGACGGTCTGCGAGGTGCTCTCGTCGGCGCTGCCGGGCTTGACGATTCCGCGGGTGAGGTTGTCGAGCCACTGGGCCAGCTTGGCGCCCACGGGCGCGAGCTTGGCGCGCCAGAACGGATTGAAGAAGTTCGGAGGCTCGCCCCAGTTGCCCTGGCGGTGGTA
>PHAZ01000065.1 GCA_002841825.1 Deltaproteobacteria bacterium HGW-Deltaproteobacteria-22
CTGCTGGGGCTGCGCGGCGGCACCCTCGCCTGCGACCAGTACTGCCGGTTTGACACCACTGCCTGCGACGAGCAGGCGGGGTGCGGGGACGGGACGGTCCAGGAGAACCACGACGAGACCTGCGACGGCGACAACCTCGGCGGCCACACCTGCCAGACCATGGGCTACCACGGCGGCACGCTGGCCTGCCGCGACGACTGCACCCTGGACCTGACCTCCTGCGAGGCCACCGGCCGCTGCGACGACGGCATCATCCAGTTCCTGGAGTTCGAGGAGTGCGACGGCGACAACCTGAACGGGACCTCCTGCGCCGGACTCGGCTACCACAGCGGCGAGCTCGTCTGCGGCGACGACTGCCGCTTCGACACCACCGCCTGCGAGGCCGCCGGCCGCTGCGGCGACGGCATCATCCAGGAGGCCTTCGCCGAGCAGTGTGACGGCGCGGCCCTCGACGGACAGACCTGCGTCAGCCTCAATTACTATGGGGGCCAGTTGACCTGCGGCCCGGCCTGCACCTTCGACGTCACCAACTGCGCGTTGTTCGGGCGCTGCGGCGACGGCTTGATCCAGTCCGCCCACGAGGCCTGTGACGGCGCCAACCTCAACGAGCTCACCTGTGAGAGCCTGGGTTGGACGGGCACCCTCGCGTGCTCGGGCACCTGCATCCTGGACACCACCGGCTGCCACTGAACGGGAACGTCATCGGGAAGGATAGCCGAGGGTGTCGGTCGCCCGCGATCGTTGCACCGCCTCGGGTTATCCGGTGGGTTTTGTGTGGATATGGGTGGACGATCCCGGATGGGCGTTGTAATTTCGGACCATCTTTTTCAGGAGCGGAGACATGAAGCCCCATCGCCAACTGCAAACCTCGCGCGGACTCACGCCTTCGAAGGCCTTCATCTTGTGGCTCATTCTGGGCAGCATGGCGTGGGGATGTCAGTCGAGGACCAACGAGGCTCCTGCGGTGGAACCCGGGAAGCTCTTTGCGGGCCCCTATGTCAACATCCATGCGCCGGCATCGGCCGGATGGAAGTTGTACCAGGCCGACAAGAGGGGGATGGGCTTCATCCGGCGCGACGCGACGACCGGCGTGACCTGGGCCGCCGAAGTGCTGATCTCGCGGCCCGATCCAAAGGTGGACCTCCTCGGGGCGGCCAGGACCATCGCCCGGGAACGCAGTCAGGGGGAGCGGTACCGGACCCTGGAGACCAGGTTCGAGGTCGTCACGGAGCGGCCGTACCCGTGCGTCCGCTTCCGCGGCACGATCCAGGACACCCGTGCGCAGACCCCGAAGGGGACCGTCTCGCTCCCCATCCACGTCCGGTCGCTGATCTTCAGGCACCCCGTGGAGACAAAACTGGTGTTCGAGGTCACGTTCTCCCAGCGGGGCGGCGAGGCGGGACCGGAGTTGGAGTCTGCGGCCGAATCCTTCATCAAGGGCGTGGACCTGCCCCCGGGGAAGTGACCGCGCCCGGGCGGGGTGATGACTTCAGGCCGCGCTGCTTGAGGAGGGGAGACTGCGGAGAAGACCGAGGGGTTGGTGTGGCCATCCGGCGGATGCTGCATGAAGAGGCGGACAGCTGCCCATCCAGCGAGACGCCATGAAAGAACAACTGGAGTCCTTCCTGTCATGAACGATGATGTCGTGAAAGACCCGGGCCCGATCTGAAAAACCCGTGTTCCTCACTGCAACGCTCCTGCGCCGGACTGTCAGGCTCGTGCCCGGGACCGTCATGCCCGTGTTCCCGGCTGCAATGCCCGTGTTCCCGGCTGAAATGATCGTGTTCCCGGCTGTAATGCCCGTGTTCCCGGCTGCAATGCCCGTGTTCCCGGCTGTAATGCCCGTGTTTCGGGGCTGTAATGCCCGTGTTTCGGGGCTGCAAGCGATCATTCTGCCACTGAAATACGCTTGTACGAGACTGAAACAATCCACTCTAAGAAGGTATTGACCCGGTCACGCTGGAGGGCTATCTGCCGCTGAATGGAAGGGTTCACGATTCTGCGGGGGCGGCGGGTCTGGCGCCCGCCTTCGACGCGGGCAGCTGGGCTTGGTACATCGCCAGCCGCCCGGGATCATCGGCCAGCGCCAGAGTGGCGGCGGCCACGATGAGCTTGATGGCCTCCTCGACCCTGGCCTGCACCTGGTTGCGCAGGGCGGTCTTCTCCTTGGCGGTCAACTTGCGCTCCTCCTGCGCCTCATCGGCCGACAGCAGCGCCAGGCGCAGCGCCGCGATCTCATCAATGTCGGCCGGCAGCACGCCCGCGGCCCGCAGCACGGCGGTGTGGGCTGCGTAGGCGTTGATCATCATGTCGGCGCCGGAGGTCACCGAGCGCACCACGCCCGGACGCAGGGCCTTGCCCACGCCCATGGCCAGCTGCACGTCCCTGGGCAGGCCGGTCAGGTGGGCCACGTCGCGCAGGCCCTGGAGTCTGGCCGCGAGCCTTGCGGCGAGGTCCCCCTGGGAGCGGGTGGCTGCCTTCTTCACTGCGCCGGCGGTCTTCTGTCCGTCGACGGTGTCGCCCAGCCGCGGCAGGTCCTCCCCGAGCCCGCCGAGCACCCCCGCCCGAAGGCGCGGCTCGAGTTTGGCCTTGTCCTTGTTGGCCAGTCCGTAGATCTGCTGGCCCGCCCGCTGGGTTTCATCCGGTTTCCGCTTCACTACCATGATACGCTCCTCTCGTCACTTTGCGACTCGTCTTCGCGGTCGCCCCGACCGGCTCTTCGGTCGGCGTTGGTTGGTTCCCCAGTCAAATGGCTGGACGGTTTCCCGAACCGGTCGCATCCACAGGATACAGAGTCATGAACGATCATCGATTAGCAAAGATGGTTTCGCATGTCAATCCGGTTTTTCCGGGAAATGTTCAACAAGCGAAGAGTTGACGAAAACAGGAGGGTTGGTCCTTCCGGTGGGTGATTCGCAGCCAACTTTGTCTCCAAATCAACAAGCTATTTTTTATTGACGGAATCCACGATTGACTCAAATTCATCCGGGGAAATCGTGTTTCAAAAAGTCTGGGTTGAAAAAGAATCCGGAGTCAGCGGAAGCAGCGAAAGAGAGTTGGTTTCGGGGAATGTCCAGGGGTCTTTGACAAACGAGATCTTTCAGCGGTTTGCTCGGCCCTACACTCATTCCGGGCAGGGGGAGCCGATCATCTACCATATAACGAGTCCAGACCATGGTATCGTGGATGAAATTTCCTATCCTCTCCATTTTATACTTTTCTTTCCTGCAGGTCTATTGTATAGGATCCGCTGAGCACTGTAATTTGCCATACAGACTCCCGATAATGAAGACACATACCATTTTCCGCGCGGGGATTGTCCCGCCGGTTTTTCCGTGGTACATCCCCAAGGAGGACGCATGTCGAATGGAAATGTGACGTTGAAAAAACTCTCTCTTCTCTTCTCTTCTCTTCTCTTCGGGGTTCTGACGTGGCCCTCGGTCGGGTGGTCGCAGACGTGTCCGGATGCCAGCCTTCCATATTTTTCTTGGCATAACTATGGTGGTCAGGATTTCTTTGACGCTGGAGATGATTACACCGTGCCCCGCACGGATCAGCAATCGGGGTGCAACATCTGTTGGGCATATGCGTTCACCCAGAACGCCGAGATTGCGTATCGAATCCATCACGAATTGGTGGAATTCAATCCTGCTTTGAATCTACCCGTGAATTTTTCCGAGGAGGGTGTGCGATCCAAGATCTTCAGACGCACAGGCAGCAGCCCTTGGTCGGACGAGCGAGATTGCGGGACCGACGCCGGAATGCAGGTGAACATTGTTGTTTCCAACTTTTATGATAACGGAGATACGATTGTCCCTCAATGGCGATCACCGAGAAGGTACCCTGTTGCAAATTACGCAGTCGAAATTATTCAGTTGGATTATGATTATGATGAGCCGCTTTCAATCGACGGTGTTTCCTACACCCTGCCACCCATCACGGTCTCCGACATGTATCTGCTGTCGAACACTGGTGGCATGTTACCTGTCATTAGTACTAAAGATCGGCTTGCCTGCAGCAGCAGTGGTATTCACAAAGGTCCGGTGATGGCCAGTGTGTACGCGAAACCATCCATGTATTGTGAGAGAACAGATCCTGGCTGCGCACCACATGGCATCGTGGTCGTAGGCTGGATGGACGCCAATTCTCCTGGTTGGAGCGAGGCGGTCGCGATTGCACAGACCTACAATACCATGAATGTCTCGACTGCGACCGGTTTGTTTTTTATTCTTGACAATCATTACTTGGAAGAAATCCGGATGATACCGTTCGAGCGCGTCTATGGCGGCGCCGCGGCGGCGCAGTTCGATTTTTCACAGTATTATACCCCCGACGAAGATGACGATGGTGACGGAATTTCCAGCGTGATTGACAACTGCCCTTTTTTGGCAAATGATCAGCAGGATGATCTCGATGGTGACGGCATGGGTGACGCCTGCGACCCGGACCTTGACGGTGACGGCGTGCTGAACTCTTTCGATTTTGCTCCTTCAGATGATATGCTCGCCACGGACCTGAACGACAATGACCTCTACGAGGGCAGTTCCAATTCTTTTCAGGTCGGCAATAAATATATCCAGAAATGTACTTCAGCCGATCCGGATTGCGATACGCTACAAGGAGCTTTCGTGGCCAATGAGTTAGAGGATTTTTACAATATGTATTATTGTAATCGCCGGAACACCTTTCATCCCCGATGCCTTGAGATGTATGCGAATGATCATTACATTTCCGTAACGGACGTTCCCGAAGTGCTCCTCAAGTACAATCCATGTGCTTTGGTACATCAAACGAAATTATTGAGTTTCCAACCAATCCGGAGATGGATCGACGCAGGGTTCATGAATCATATCTGGAGCACGCCTGCGGACTTTGACACGTGGATTCAATCGCGAGCCGACGATTGCGCGGAGTTTTTTCAAGCGCTGGAATTGGCCCGCCGGGAGATTCGCACCGAAGAAATCTACACGGATGAGTCATTCAATCTCGGAGGCATGCTCCGCGGGTACGCATCCTGTCGCAACGCGTTCTCCGTCGAGTATCAAGCGGAGGTTCAAAAACCGGGCTACACATCGGGGCCGGGATGGGCATGGACCACGGTGCCCGACGAGAACGTGAAGGTCGCCGGGTGCCCCTGTCAAGGAGAAAATTATACGCTTGGTAAATGCAATCAGCGATGCCAGTTCATCGAGCCTGAAGTTCAGCAGCCTATCCTGGAGCCAGAAAGCTTGAATAATCGCGAAACATATATCTCTCAATCGTGGGATCCCCTGTATGCCCATTGCAGTAATTCTAGCGGCAGTCCGGACCCATCGCTTCAGGCATACGGTTTTTGCTCCTGGATCACGAACTGGTACGGCATCTCATCGAACGACGACTATTACTCCAACCAAGTAGCCCAGAGAAAGCATCAATTCTACGACTTCGATCTATGGACGACTGAAAGTGGAAACCTTGGTCAACTGGGCTCTTTCGTCGAATTTAGTTACAGTGATGCAGGTCGCTGGTACGCAAGGTATTCGACGCATGCGGATTCGGCTTCTCTCGATGAGCAGGTGACATTGAAAAATGTGATGACCACGACCCACGCCCAACCAGTGGAATTCGCAGCCGGCAAAGATTGCGGGCCGATGATGA
Organism: Deltaproteobacteria bacterium HGW-Deltaproteobacteria-22; assembly: GCA_002841825.1. Classification (GTDB taxonomy): domain Bacteria; phylum Myxococcota_A; class Polyangia; order HGW-17; family HGW-17; genus HGW-17. Next base: position 5,638 of record PHAZ01000065.1, read on the forward strand.
TCGTCGTCGAGAACTGGATTCCTCAAAAGATTCGCATCATTCCGTGGTGGGACTATGACGCTCCCGGTCCGCTGTGGGGCCATTGGATCGGCGACGACCGCTCGATGCTGCTGGGCTTCGACAACGCCGGTGCAGCGGTTCGTCACATGGCCGAATTGTCTCCGGACATCCTGGCACTTCTCGTCCGTACCCCCGCCAAGGGAGACGGTACGACGTTCATATCCGCTCACCAGAGCAAGTACGTGTTGAGCTCCTTCCGGAAGGGAAAATACCATGGGCACTCCTTTGAAGACCTGGGGCCTCTTCCGGTCGCCTCCGTCCCCGCCTTGTCCGAAGTGCGACTGCACGGGATTTCAGAAGGCGTGGCGTGGGTGGTCGGGCGTCGTCCAAAATCCACCATTTGGGATATATACCAACTCGTGTTCACTGAAGAAGCGGGAAACCTGACGCTTGTGGCCACCTTCGACCACACCCTCGGGGTGGCAGTGCATCGCGCCTCCTCCACGCATGTGGCCGTGGCCGTCACGACGGAAAAGGGATATCTGGATCTGTACGTGTACAATCAGAAAGGGTTCACGCACACCCAGAGCTACCAAGTGAAGACCCCGGTGCAGGATTTGCAAGTGCATCCCAAAGGGTATGTAAGTCTGTTCGCCGATGGAACGGTCCATATGCTCGATGCCTATACAAGTTACTACCATGACATTACGCCTCTGGGGGCTGATTCGGTCGGGGCGGGGCTGATCCCGTCGTCCGAACCGACGCTCTGGACGCCCTCGACAGCGGACAAGATTGTCGGCTACCGTTTCCATGAACAGCCCTTCGGGGAATGGAGTGAGTTCACATGCCTGCAACCAAATTAGTATTGCTTCTAGCGGCGCTGTGGATCGGCTGCACGACGGATACGATCCCGAGGAACGACGCTGCGACGGACGTCGGTTCGGACGTTGACGTGACCCCGGATGTTTCGGAAATCGTGGACGACGCCGACGCGGGTCCGGAGGAGGACGACATCGCCTTCTGGGCGGATCCCCACGAGGTGAGGATCCCGTGCCCGAGGAGCGCCGACATCATCTCGGCGGTGTATCCGTACATCATTTGGGGGGAGAATCAATATGTCTATGAGCGACAGTCTGGCGAGATCAAAGCCCTGCACGTGGAGACCGGGGACCTGCGGGTAGTGCATTCCTACGACGATAGGTACATAACGGGAGCCAGGTTCACGTTGCACCCTTCCCTGGAAGTGCTGCACTTTCTGACAGTCAAAGCCGAGGACGCCGTGAACGAGGAGGGGCAGACCTATCGCAAGGTCACCTACTATTTGAACCGGCTGAACCTCGTGGATCTGAACGTGGAGGAACTCCCGGTCGAGGTTCCCTTCCGCACACCGGCTTGCAGTCAGAACCCCAACGGGAGGGTCGCCATGCTCCAATACTCCCCGGAGACGGGCTGGCTCACGCTCATGTGCGATTATTCCCTGTCGATATACCAGCCGCACCCCTTCCAGGATTATTACCGGCTGCACGTGGAGACCGGAGAGATCCAAATGATGATCGACGGGACGTCTGCGCGGGGTATCTTCTCGTATCTTGCCAGCGACGTGGGGCCAGAAACCATCGCCTTGCAGGGCCCGACACTCTCGGCCGCTGCCGACGCGGTGGAGCCCTTTTTCTTCTCCGTGTGGGACGTATCCGGCGAGACGCCGGGGGAGCTCTGGCGTTTGGAGGTTCCCTGGGTGCAGGTGGCGATGGATTTACATGCGTCTCGAGACGGCACCGTGTACTACTCCGAGGAGGGTGGAGACGGCTTCCTGAGCGGCATGCGGCTGGACCGGAACACCATGCAGGACCTGGGCATGCCGGCGGTCAACCATCATCAATATCGGCCGGTACGGATCCATGAGACCCTAAGCCCGGTGATCTCCTGGACGCGTGCGGAAGGGACCTTGCGGAAAAGCGAGTTCTTCGGAGCGGTCACACCTCCAGTGTTCTCAGTGGCTTTGTACTTCTGGGATCCCACAAACGGGATCATCCGGAAGATCACGGGAGAGAACCGAATGTACTTCGATCCGTACCTGATGCATGGTCAACCGGCCCCACGGTTCTTGGTATATAGCGTGAAGGTCGGCGGGGAATCCTATTGCCTCGCCTACAAAGACGTGATCGCCGCGGGCATCCTCGACGAGACCGGCCACCTTCTCCCCGAGCCACAATAAGCAAATCCCGGTCGATCTCCCCTATCCGTTCGATTACCAGATGGAAAACCATTCGGTGGACAGTTGGCAACCCGTGCGAATCGATGGTCTTCTCAGTGTCGAACAGGTTTCCTGGGTCGCGCGCGATGATCAGGGCCGGCTCTGGACCTTCATGGGACCGGACGAAACGTTGCCCAACCGTGTTTTTCCGGATTTCAGCGACGCTGTTTTCTCAACTGGCAATTTCGGAAACGGTTGCCTGATTCGGCAGGATCAATCGTTGTGGTGCTGGGGAGTTGGCCCGTATCGGCTGGGAATCGGGGAAGTCGAGGTGCCCTGCGGCGCCAGAAGCTGCGACTACATCACGCAAATTCCCCTGCGGGTGCATGAACCAACCGATTGACGAACCCGGAGTCGGCCAGCTCCAACAACAGGGCACGGAGATCAGGTTCCACGTCGCACCTCGTGCAGGGTCCGGACCACGTTGTCCAGCCACCGGAGACGCTCCTCGGGGGACAACGACAGCATCCACCGGATCAGCGTGGGATCCACGCCGCTGTCGGCCTCCGCCTGCGGCGCCGGCGCCGGGGCGGCGGACGTCAGGGGTGCATCGTGATTTGGAAGCGAGGAACCATCATCCATGTCGGGATCTCCGGTGGAGACTATGTCCGCGGCAGGCCGGGTTGTCAAGGGTGGCCCGTTTCGTGTGTCAAGGCCCGTTTCCTGTCGTTTCGCGCACCCCGTGTTCCGCGGTAAGAACTCCCCTTTAATCTGTTCTTTTCCGTTCATCTTCGGTCTTTTCCGTGGTCTCTTAAGATGCGGCGCCAAGTGGCCGCATTCCATATGGGAGGCGGAAATGCGGCGCGCGGTCGTCTCCGACCGCCGAGTCGCCGCAGTCCCAAAAGGAAATAGTTACTTCAGGCCGCGCTGTTTCAGGAGGGGTTCGATCTTGGGCTCGCGGCCGCGGAAGGCCTTGTAGAGCTCCATCGGCTCCCTGGTGTGGCCCGAGGCAAGCAGCTTGCGGAACTTCGCCGCCGTGGCGGGATCGAAGATGTTTTTGGTCTCGCGGAAGGCCTCATAGGCGTCGTTGTCGAGCACGGCCGCCCAGATGTAGGAGTAGTAGCCGGCCGCGTAGCCGCCCACGATGTGGCTGAAGTAGGTGCTGCGGTAGCGGGAGATGATCTCCGGGATCAGGCCGAGCTTCGAGAGCGTCTTCTTCTCGAAAGCGGCGGCGTCAAGCTCGGCGGGATCGGTCAGCGTGTGCCAGGCCATGTCCAGCATGGAGGCGGCAAGGTACTCGACGGTCTCGAAGCCCTGGTTGAAGAGCTGGCTCTTGGTCATCTTCTCGACGAGGGCCACCGGGATGACCTCTCCGGTCTTCCAGTGCCTGGCGAAGCTCTTGAGCACCTCGGGCTCGGACGCCCAGTGCTCCATGATCTGCGAGGGCAGCTCCACGAAGTCGGTGGGGACGTTGGTGCCCGCGACCATCGGGTAGGTGCTGTCCGAGAGCAGGCCGTGAAGCGCGTGGCCGAACTCGTGGAACAGGGTGCTGACCTCCTCGAAGGAGAGCAGCGCCGGCGTGTCGGGCGTGGGACGCGTGAAGTTGCACACGATCGTCACGATGGGCTCGACGTTCTTGCCGGCCTTGCGCTTCTGCTGGCGGTACTCGCCCATCCAGGCGCCGCCGCGCTTGCCCGGCCGCGGATGGAAGTCGGCGACGAGCACGCCCACGAGCTTGCCGTCGGCGCCCAGCACGTCAAAGCTGCGGACCTCGGGGTTGTACTTCGGGTATTCCTTCTTCTCGACGAACGAAAGGCCGTAGAGCTTGCCCGACACGCCGAACACGCCGTTGATGACGTTCTCGAGCTGGAAGTACGGGCGCATGGCCTCCTCGTCGAGGTCATATTTTTCCTTGCGCAGCTTCTCGGCGTAGTACCACCAGTCCCAGGAGGCCAGCTTGAAGCGCGGCTTCTCGCGATCGATCATCTTCTGCAGGGCGGCGGCCTCCTTCTTGCCGTTGGGCAGCGCGGCCTTCCACAACTGGTCCAGCAGCTTGTACACGCCGGCACTGTTCTTGGCCATCTGGATGTCCAGCGCGAAGTCGGCGTAATTCTTGAAGCCCAGAAGTTTCGCCTGCGAGACGCGCAGGGAGGCGACCTTCGCGATCAACTTCTTGTTGTCCAGATCGTCGTTGTGGTCGCCCTTGTTGATGTAGCCCTTGTACAACTTCTCGCGCAGGTCGCGGCGCCTGGAGTACTGCAGAAACGGGATCCAGGAGGGCTTGTCCAGCGTGAACACCCACTTGCCCTCCTTGCCGCGGGCCTTGCCGGCGGCCAGCGCGGCCGCGCGCACGGACTCGGGCAGCCCGTCGAGCTCGGCCTCGGTGGTGAGCACCAGCTCGAAGCGCTTGACCTCGGCGAGCAGGTTCTCGTTGTACTTCAGGCTCAGGTTGGCCAGCTCCTCGTTGATCGCGCGAAGCTTCTTCTGATCCTCGGCCGACAGCAGGGCGCCGCCGCGCACGAAGCGCTTGTAGTGCTTGTCCAGCACCATCCGCTGCTCGGGAGTGTACGCCGAGACGTTGCGGGCGGTGGCGATGGTCCTGATCCGCTCGAACAGTTTGGCGTCGAGGAGGATGTCGTCGGCGTGGCGCGTCAGGATCGGCGTGATGTCCTTCTGGATCTTCTGCATCTCGTCGTTGGTGTCGGCCGACGCCACCAGGAAGAACACGTTGGCCACCCGGTCCAGCGTCTCGGAGGAATACTCCAGCGGCTCGATGGTGTTCTCGAACGAGGGCGCCTCCTTCTGGGAGGTGATCTTCGCGATGGCGTCCTTCTGGTCCTTCATGCCCTTCTCGAAGGCGGGCATGTAGTGTTCCAGCTTGATCTTGTCGAAGGGAGGAAGCTCATGGGGCGTGGACCAGGTCTCCTGCAGGAAGGGATTCACATCGACCACCTTTGCCGGTTCGGGTTGGACGGGCTCCGGCGCCGCCTTCTTCGAGGTCTCCACGGGAGGATTGCCGTTCCCGGGCGTGGTGTCCTTCTGCTTCTTTCCGTCGCATGAGGAAAGAACGAAGACGGCCAGCAACGCCACCAGGGAGGCCGTGATGGCCTGACGGGCTCCGGTCGGGATTGATGAACAGCGTTTCATGAATCAAGCTCCTTTGTGACTAGAATTCAAGGAAAAGGGAAAGCCCGCAGGCCGAGGTGGAACAGGATGGGGAGAGCAGCCAGGCCTGCCGGGCAGGCTTCTTCACCCTGTTCGGGCCAGAAAACAGGGAAGCCCAGATCGTCACGGCGGCGAACCCGACGGTGGCGATGGCCAGACCAGTGGCCAGGTTGCCGTACAACTGCCCGTCACTCTTGGCCTGATCGTCCCAGGTGTCCTTCCAGTCCTGGTTCTTCGACCAGGCCAGGTACCCGAAGACGCCCGTACCCACACCGAACAGGACGGTGCCGGTCACGCCGGACCACCACCAGAGGGACCGGCCGTTGGCGCCCTTCTCCGGTGAAGGCGGGGCCACCACGGCGATGGCGTCGGGGTCCGTCTCGAGCTGGGACTCGATGGTGTGCAGTTCCCGGGACTTCACCGTCACGGGGAAGGTCTTCTTGAAGAAACCGTCCTTCTTCACCAGGAGCACGTGGGGGCCCGGCTCCAGATCGAGCACGGTGGGCGTGGTGCCCACGTGCCGTCCGTCGAACGTGTCGACCCACACCAGCGAGCCCGGCGGCTGCACCATCACGATGACCTTGCCCGGGCCGGGCGGGACGACCTGATCCTGCTGGGCCTTCTTTTGCGCCTCGAGCTCCTGGGTCATCACGGCGATGTGCTTCTCGACCAGGAACTTGTTGGGGGCGTTGGGGACGTGCGACAGGTACCGCCGGTAGAAGAACAGGGCCTTCTCGTACTCCTTGAGCATGCGGTGGCACTGCCCGATGTTGTAGTACATCTCTGCGGAGTCGACGTACTCGAGGACCTTCTTGTACTCCCCGAGCGCGTTCTCGAACTCCCCGAGGCGGTAGTACTTCTCGCCCTGGTCATAATGGGCCCGGGCCTTCTCCCGATCCACGGCAGCGGCCGGCGGGACCACCAGGGCGATCGAAAGCAGACAGAGGATCACAGAGAGGGAAAATCGCATGGTTTCTCCAGGAGGAATCCTTCAGTTTCAAAACTGAAGGGTTCCTCAAAACATCGGGCGCAGCGTGTCGTCCTCGCCGATCATCGGCGGGTCGGGCGGCATGGCCGGCTCCGTGGTCTTCATGCCCGAAACCGGCGGCCTGTCCATGGGCGTGGCCGGAGGTGCGTCCGGCGCCTCAGGGGAGGCCTCGAGCTTGATCTCATGATCCAGCGTGACGATGACCTCACGGATGACCTGACGGTACCGGGGATGCTCGGAGGAGATCCGGACCGAGGCGCCCGTCGGGGCAAACACCGTCAGCGGCGTGGTCCCCGACAGGGGTTTCTTCCTGTCGATGCTCACCAGCACCGGGATCTCGGGGGCGTCGGCGCTGATGGTCAGTTTGTGCACCTGCGGCTGGGAAGCCTCGGCGGGCATGTCCGTCGGGGCGTCCATCGAGGGCCCGGTCACCGGAGGCGTCATCGACTCCTGCATCGGCGCGCCGGGGTTAGGAACGCCAGGTCCGGCGGGCCCGGGCGCGCCAGGTCCGGCGGACCCGGGAACGCCAGGTCCGGGTGACGACGAATCACCGGGTCGGCCATCCTTCAGGAATGCGAAGTACACGATGGTCGAAGCGACCAGCACGCCGATCAGCGATGCAGCGATCCACAGGGGACGTCGCCGCCGGGGACCGGCCGCGGACTTGGGCAGCGGATCGAGGGTGATGCCTTCGGTGCTCTCGAAGGGCGACAGCGTCCGGTTGGTGGCCATCCGCTGCACGATGCCGAAGAAGGAGTCATAGAAGTCGCGCGCCGTCTTGGGTCGATCCGCGGGGGCCTTGGCCAGCGCGCGGGCGAGCACCTCCCAGAGGGCCAGCGGGAAGTCGGGCAGGAAACGCGAAATCGGGGTCGGGGGCTCGGAGATGTGCTTGAGCAGGATCTGGGGCACGAAGTCCCCCTCGATGGGCAGGCGCGCCGACAGCATGCGGTACACGATGATGCCCAGCGCGTAGATGTCCGACGCCGGTCCGATGTTGTTGACATCGCCGGTGGCCTGCTCGGGGCTCATGTAAGCTGGCGTCCCCATGATCAGGCCCGTGGCGGTGCGCTCGCCGCTGTGCATCTCGGGCTCGAGCAGCTTGGCCACGCCGAAGTCGACGATCTTGACCTGGAAGCCGGTCTTGCCCTCCACCAGGAAGATGTTGTCGGGCTTGAGGTCACGGTGGACGATGCCGGCCTCGTGTGCGGCCTCGAGTCCGGAGGTCAGTTGGTCGAGGAGCTCGAGGGTCTCGCGCAGGGAGAGCCGCCGCTTCTCGTCCATGTAGGAGCCCAGATCGCGGCCCTTGAGGAACTCCATGACCAGGTAGAGGCGTCCGTCGGGCAGCGTGCCGAAGTCGAACACCTGCACGATGTTCGGATGGTTGATGCGGTTGACCGCGCGCGCCTCGGAGAGGAACCGCGTGGACATGTCCGAGTTCGAGGAGAGCTGGTGGTTGAGCACCTTCACGGCGACCTTGCGGCCGATCTGGGGGTGCTCCCCCATGAAGACCTGCCCCATCGCACCGGCACCCACCAGATCCTTGATGTGGTAGTTGCCGACGGTGCTGCCGACCAACGGGTCCTGATAATCCGCGAATCGATCGTTCAAGGGACGCTCCATGGGTCAAAGGGACCCAAAAAAAAGTAAGCAATTACCAACGGAAAATCAAGTGACAACTGAGCCCCAGCGGTAGTCATGTTCGATGATCCATCAATCACCGTCGACTCACGGAAGGTGTCATCCAAGTTGATCTGCGCTGTGAGATCACAACTGGTACCGCCGCGAACTGACGCTCATCAGCAGGCCCGCGCTGACCATGAAGGTGAGCATGGAGGAGCCGCCGTGGGAAAACAGCGGCAGCGTCACGCCCACAATGGGCAGCAGGCCCATGACCATGCCCATGTTGATGATGGTGTGCCAGAAGAACATCGCGCCCACACCCAGGCAGATCGTCGAGGCAAACCGGTCCCGTGTGGTCACGGCCATGCGCAGCGCCCAGGCCACGAGCACAAAGTAGAGGCTGCACAGCAGCACCGCGCCGAGGAAGCCCCACTCCTCGGCCCAGACCGCGAAGGGGAAGTCGCTCCACTGGGCGGGCAGGAACTGGTACTGGCTCTGGGTGCCGGCCATGAAACCCTTGCCGAAGAACTGGCCCGATCCGATGGCGAACATGCTCTGCCGGATGTGCCAGCCATCGCCGGTGGGATCGCTGGCGGGATCCAGGAATACCAGGATGCGGCTCTTCTGGTATTCCTGCAACACGAAGGTCCAGATCAACGGCAGCAGGACCAGGGCCGAGGCGGCCAGCGTGAGCAGCGACCGGACGCGCAGCTTGAGCAGGAACATGATCGAGAAGAAGACCAGCAGGATGATCATCATGGTGCCCAGATCGGGCTGGATCAGGATCAGCAGCGCCGGGAGCCCCACCAGGAACGCAGGCACCGCCAGCTCCTTCAGGGAGCGGCCCTCGTCGTTCTTGGGCGGGCTGGCGTTGACATAATGGGCCATTGTCAGAATAATGATGATTTTCATCAACTCCGACGGCTGGATGACCAGCGGGCCGATGTTCAGCCAGCGGCGCGAGCCGAAGAACATGCGCCCCAGCACCAGCACGGCCACGAGGCTGATGATTCCCAGGATGTACAGCAGGTTGGCTGCCCGGTCGTAGAAACGGTAATCGATCGTCGCGGTGATGAAGAACGCGGAGAACCCGAGGAAGATCCAGTAGATCTGCTGGGTGAACAGCGGCGCCGAAAAGGAGACCGACGTGCTGTAGAGGTTCAGGAGGCCCAGCCCCGTGATGCTGATGATCAGCAGCAGCAGCGTCCAGTCGATTCGCAGGTAGAAGCGGCCTTCGGGTTCGAACATCAATCCTTCTCTTTGGGCCTCACGGCGTCGCCTGGTTCTGGGCGCCGGTTATCTTGTAGTATTCGTCGAGGATGGCCATGGCGGGTGCGACGGACATCTTTGACGCGAAGCCGCCGTGCTCGACGAGGACGACGACGACGACTTGTGGTTTTTCCACGGGGGAGAAGCCCACGAACCAGGCGTGGTCCTGGTTGCGCCAGCGGCTCTCCTCGGGATCCTGCCCGGGCTCACGGCGCATCGCGCGGACCTGGGACGTGCCCGTCTTGCCCGCCACGCGCAGGTGCGAAAGGCGGGCCTTGTAGGCGGTGCCCTCGGGGCTGTTCACGACGCCGTCGAGGGCCCGGATGAGCAGATCCCAGGTCTCGGGCTTGAACTCGAGGCGCCGCTTGACCACCGGCATGAACTCCTGGACTGTCGCGCCGCGGTAGTCCGTGATGCGCTCGACGAGCTGGGGCTCCATCACCGAGCCGCGGTTTGCGATCGCGCCATAGGCCTGAGCGACCTGCAGGATGCTCGCCTTCACGTCACCCTGGCCGATGCCGGAATTGAGGGTGTGGCCGATGCGGAAACCCTCCTGGTATTTCTGGGCATACCACTGCTTGGTGGGGATGAAGCCGGACTTCTCGTGGTTCAGGTCGAGGCCCGGTGGCGTCCCGAACCCGAGCAGCCGTGCGTACCGCGCCATGCGGTCCATGCCGACGCGCTCGGAGAGCATGTAGAAGTACACGTTGCAGGAGGAGACGACGGCGCTCTCGAGGTTCATCAGTCCGTGGGCATGGGTGCATCGGAAGGAGCTGGAGCGACCGTACTCGTACCAGCCCTTGCACAGGTGATACTCCTCGAACTCGACGAGGTTCTCCTCGATCGCGGCGATCACCGAAACAACCTTGTAGGTGGAGCCTGGAAAATACGTTCCCTGGATGACCTTGTCGAGCATCGGATACAGCGGGTTGTTGTAGATCTCGGAGGCCCGTGTGGAACTGAGGCGCCCG
>PHAZ01000066.1 GCA_002841825.1 Deltaproteobacteria bacterium HGW-Deltaproteobacteria-22
TGTTTGCCCGCAAGGCGAGCGCGATGTTCATGGAAATCGGCCGCGCCGCAGATGGCGTGGACATCCTCCTGGGCCTGCTGAACTCGGAGACCGCCGACTACGAACCCATGGAAAAGGCGAATCTGTGGACCCAACTGGCCATCATCCAGAAGCGTTCACTGTCCAACGAGGCCGCTGCGCGCGTGTCGCTCGACCGCGCACTGGGTCTCGTGCCCGACCACATGGGTGCGCTCCAGTTGCTCGCCGAGATGTCCTACGACCACAAGGACTGGGAGACCTTCGTGCAGATGGAGCAGAAGATCGCCGACGCCGCGACCGATCAGGCCGACCGTGACGCCGCCCTGTTCCTGGTGGGCCGCACGCTCAGGGATCAGGTCCGTGACCCGGTCCGCGCCCGTGACACCTTTGCCCAGCTACTTCGCAAGAATCCGCATCATGCAGACGCCCTGACCGCACAGTATGTGCTGGCCGAGGAGCTCGAGGACTGGACGCTGGCCCTGACGATGCTCGAGCAGCGCTTCCCTCTGCTGGCGCAGAAGGACGACCGCGCCCGCAACCTCACCCGCCAGGCGGAGATCCGGCTGCGCTATTTCGAGGACATCAACACGGCCTATGAGATCCTTGGCGAGGCGCTCACCGAGGATCCCAACCATGTCGGCGCCATCCTGGCGCTTGCGGACCTGGCCGAACATCGGGAGGAGTGGGACCGCGCCGGCGAGCTTCTCGAGAACGCCCTCAAGAAGCTCAAGGACGAGCCCGGCAAGATGTCCCGCCTGGCACGACGCTATGCCCAATTGATGGAGCGGACCGGCAAGATCGAGAATGCAGTGACGCTGCTGCAGGAGATGGAACGCCGCTACCCCGACGAGCTGCTCATGAAGCTCACGCTGGGCGAGATCCGCTACCAGCAGGGCCGCTGGCGTGAGACCACGAAACTGCTGTCTGCGCTCGGCGACCACCCGCAGGCCGGTGAGTTCGCCGGCGATGTCGCCAACGCCCTGTGCATGGCCGCCGACTCCGAGCTCAAGCAGCGCAAGGGCGGCACCGCCCCGATCGAACTGTGGGAGACCGCCGTCCGCCTGAAGCCTGACCACCTGCCGGCCATCGAAGCGCTGCTGGCCTTCCACATCGAACGAGGCGACCAGGGTGCGGCCGCGGGCTACCTGCGCGCCCAGGCAGAAGCCGCCACCAACCCAGAGACGCGCTTCTCCCTGTTCCACAGCCTGGCCGAACTCTATCTCAACGAGATCAAGAGCAAGGTTGACGCCTATGAGTGTTATTACAACCTGTGGGTCGAGATCACCGAACCGGGACCGGGCCACATCACCATCCTCAAAAACCTCGTCACGCTGGCAGAGGACCTCCACCGCGAACACGAGGTGCTCAGCGTCTACAAGGCCCTTCTGAATTTGGTCGAAGAGGGCGAAAAACTGATGATGCTGGTCAAGGCCGGCGAGGTCGCCCTGCACATGGGTGAGATCTCCTATGCACAGGAGGTGCTCGAGACCGCCCAGAAGAAGGCACCCGCCAACGAAAAGGTGCTCGCCGCGCTTTCGGAGCTTTACGAGAACACTGGACAGCATGCCGCTGCACTGCGCATCCTGCAGGAGCTGGCCGAGCGCAAGGTAGGTTCAGCCTCTGAGCCAGCCCGGCGCGGCAGCGTGCTCAAGCGGCTTGGCCGGGTGCATGTCGAACTGGGAACCCCCATCGAAGCCATCGTCCCAATCCTGGAGGAGAGCCTGTCACTGATCCCCTCGGACGACGACGTTCGCCGCCTGCTCATCCAGGTCTACGGCGACGACCCACGCTATACCGAGTCCCGCAGCCGCCAGTACCAGGAACTGCTGCAGAAGAATCCGATCAACGGCCGGGCGCTGCGTGATCTGACCGACCAGGCCGTACGCAACGAGGACCTGGAACGCCGCTTCATCTACACGCAGATGCTGTCGCTGCTGGGCCAGAGCACGCCGGAGGAAAACGAGTGGCTTGCCTCGCTGGCCGGCCGCTCCAACCGCGTGCCGATCGACTATGCCAACCGCCTGGAGGACGCCGACAAACTCGAACTCGAGGCGGTGGCTCACGAGACACCGCTGGTGACAGTCTTCGAGACCCTTTGGGAAGCCGCCCCTGCCGTCTTCGGCAGCGACATCAACGCCCTTGGCCTGACCCCGCAGGATCGCGTCTCCCCTGTAGACAAGAGCGACGTGGCCACGATCTACCAGGAACTTGCCCGTGTGCTTGGCGCCCGCTCCACGAGCCTGTATGTGGGCAACCCCGACACATACCAGGGTGTCGTGGTCGCCTGCCATGCGCCTCAGGTCATCATTGTCGGGCGTGACTCCCTCGACGAGCTGGCCGTCACGCTGCGCTTCTACCTCGCCAGGGCCATGGAGCTCGCGTGCCCGAAGTTCATCTTTGCCGCAGGCCTGTATCCTGAGGACTTCTCACGGCTTCTGGCTGCACTCACGCGTGCCTTCCACCCGAAATATGCGCGTCACCAGTTCAAGACGCTGGATCCTGTCGACGAACGGGCCCAGGAGCTCAAGAAGGTCCTGCCCTACCGCGTGAGCAAGACCATCGTCGAGTTCTTCACTGAGAACCCGAACCTGACCTTCGACTCCGGAGCCTGGCGCAAAGCCGTCTGGATGGCGGGCAACCGCGCCGGCCTGCTCCTCACCGGCGACCTGCCTGAGGCTTTGCGCCTGGTCCTGTTCGAGGAGACCCAGCAGGTCACGCCGGCCACCTTCACGGAGCCCGAGCTGGCAGCTCTGTGTGTTAAGACGCCGGTGCTGCAGGATCTCTTCTCCTTCTTCGTCAGCCCGCTGCATGTCCGCCTGCGCCGCCTCCTGGGGCTGGCACTCCAGTAGTCCCATGCATCCCCAGGTGGCCCGGGTCATGGAAATGGTCGTCGCTGACCGACGCGCCCTTCACCGCATTCCCGAACCCGCACGCGAGGAGCGTCTCACTGCAGCCTATCTCGAGACCGCGCTGCGGGACATGGGGCTGGCTCCGCGCTGTGGCGTCGGCGGCTTCGGCATCTTGTGTGACCTGGAGTCCGGAGGTCCCGGACCGCACGACCCCGGCGCTTCCCCGCTGATCGCGCTGCGAGCGGACATCGACGGCATCCGCGTGGAGGAGCGCACCGGCCTGCCCTTCGCATCGACCCATCCCGGTCTCATGCACGCCTGCGGCCATGACGGCCACATGGCCATCCTGCTGGGCGCGGCCCGCCTCTTCGCTGCCAATCCCCCCATGCACCTGCGGCTGCGGCTGATCTTCCAGCCCGCCGAGGAGCAGCATGGCGGCGCCCGGGACATGATCCGCCACGGCGCGCTGGCAGGGGTGGACCGGATCTTCGGCGCACACCTGTGGAGCTGGCTGCCGACGGGAACGGTCGCCTCGTGCGACGGCGCCATGATGGCCCAGACCGAGCGCGTGACCATCGACATCACCGGCCGTGGAGGCCACGCCGCCCTGCCCCGCGGCACCGCCGACGCCGTGGTGACCGCCTCCCTGCTGGTCACGGCGCTGCAGACGGCCGTGAGCCGCGGCGTCAATCCACCTGCGGAACCGGCGATCCTCACCATCGGCGAACTTCATGCGGGCTCGGCGCCCAACGTCATCGCCGCCTCGGCCCGGCTGAACGGCACCCTGCGGGCGCTGTCGGGCGAGGTCATGGAGACCCTTCGTGCCAGCATCCGGCGCATCTGTGCGGGCATCGCCGCGACCACCGGCGCCACGATCGAGGTCACCTTCATCAGCGGCTACCCTGCACTTGTCAATCACACCGCCCCCTTCGGACAGGTGTGCGCAGCGGCAACGGCCGTGGCCGACTTCGCCCAGGCCGTCCCGGTGATGGCAGGCGAGGACTTCAGTTATTATCTGCAGCAGATTCCCGGCTGTTTCTTCTTCGTGGGCGCCGGCGACCCGGCCATCCCGGTGGAGCACCGCGGACACCACCACGAGCCTGTGTTCGACCTCGACGAGCGAGCACTGGCCGTGGGCGTCTCCATGTGGCACCAGCTCGTTCGAAACCTTGACTATTTGCGCCTCTCCGCGATGGCGTAGACCTTATTCCGGATGTCCGGACGGGCGGAAAAAAGTTCGTTGATGGCCTGCAGCCCGATGACCAGGCACTCGGATTCGCTCACGGCCGTGACCGTGGCGTTTCTCGGTCGCTTGTAAAGCAGGGCCCGCTCACCGAAGAAGTCGCCCGGAAAAAGGCGCACGCGGCCCTTGATCCTCGACCCTGTCACCTCGAGCATCCCGGCGGTCAGGACATAAAGGCTGCCGCCGGGCTCCCCCTCGCGAACAATCTCCTCCCCCGTGTCAAACACCCCGATCTCGACCTTCTCGGCCAGCCTCTTCAACTCCTCCTTCGCGAGCGTGGCGAAGACAGGCACCTTCAGCAGCAAGTCCAAAACGGAAGGCCGCAGGAGGCTTCTGGAGGACGAGATCAGTTTCTCGCGGGCCAGCTCGATGCGGGCGTTGGCCCTCGCGACGACCCCTGGGTTGAGGACGCGGTTCAGTTGGAGCAGGCCGACCAGGTTCGAGGAGCTCTCGGCCACGATATTGGCGACATAGTAGCTCTGGATCGACGAGCTCACGCGGGGATACATCAGGAAGAGGGATTCCAGCTTCCGGTGGGTCTGCCCGGACCACTTCTTCAGAATCCTATGATGGGCGGGAATCACCGTGCCCTCGGACACGTCCTCCAGTGCGATATACATGAGGAAATGGACTTCCAGGAAGAGCCCCAGCCGCGACGCCATGGCCGCGGACCGGCTGAAACTGAGGCGGTCCAGCAATCGCGCAAACAGACGGTCGAGGACGCCGAACCTGATCATCTCACAGGAGTACCCTTCCAGCCCTGGAAGTCCCTGTTCGCGGTACTTTTCAAACCGATCCCGCACGCTTCGCGTCAGGATGGAGAACGCCCGCTTGGAGACACAGCCATGGTCCAGCAGATCCTCGTAAAACGCCTTCTCGGCGAAGAGCATGGACTTGATGGCGAACCGCTCGCTCTGCACGGATTCGTCGGGGATCTGGGCATCCTTGGCCGGAGGGACGTCGACGATGTCATGGAAAGTCTTCTTCTGGGAGGTCACCACGTTGGGAGAGAGGACGCCGGCGGCCACCAGCTTGTCCAGGGACTGGAACACCTTCTGTTCCAGGAGATCCATGGTCTTGTCCAGGAAGGCCTGATCGCCGGGATTGAGCCTGTCAAGTCCGAACCGGCCCAGGAACCACCTCATGGTCAGGGCGTTGATGAAGAGCGTGGAGAGCACCACGGCCGTGGCGAGCGTGAGGAACGTCTGCTTGTAGGGGAAACTGTCGGGCAGCAGCAGAGCGAGTCCCAGGGCCACGCCGCCCCGCAGGGCGCCCCAGACCAGCACCGCCTGATAGGCCATGCTGATCTTCTCGCCCAGACCGGACCAGTTCAGCGGAGCCAGCGAACTGAACACCGAGAACACACGGGCAGCGTAGACCAGGGCCAGCGTGGGAAGGACGAAGGTCAGGGCCTGGGCGATGGCGTCCGGATGCACGGTCAGCCCCACCCCGAAGAAGACGAAGGTGTTCGCGCTCAGCGCGATGAATTCCCAGATGAAGTGCATCCCGTGCTGGGACTCCCTCGACAACTCCAGGCGCGAGCGGCTGCCCAGGTAGAGTCCCACCACCATCGTCGAGATCACGCCGCTCACGTGAAAGTAATGGTCTGCGACGATGAAGCTCAGGTAGGAAGAAGCCACCGTGAGCCCCAGCTGGGCGGCCGTCGACCGTGACGTGAGCTTCAGGAAGAGACTCATGATCAGACTGATTCCGAGGCCGACTACGATGCCGCCGAAGGCCACCTTGATGAACTGGCCGGCAGCATACAGGAAGACGTTCGAGCCTTCCGAGACCGACAGGGTCATCGCAAGCATGAGGTTGAACAGGACGATCGCGGTGCCGTCGTTGAGCAGGCTCTCCCCCTCGATGAGCACGTTGAGCCGTTTGGGGACGCCAACCTCCTTGCACAGCGAGACCACAGCGACGGGGTCGGTCGCCGAGATCAGCGCGCCGAAGGTGAGGCAGGGCAACAACGGGAGCCCGAACACCCAGTGCAGTCCAAACCCGACGATGAACGCTGACAGGATCAGCGCCACTACCGCCAGCACCCCCACGGGCAGCAGATCCTTCTTCAGGTCGCCGAAGTTCATGCCGTAGGCGGATTCGAAGATCAGGGGCGGAAGGAGAATGTACAGGATGATTTCAGGAAAGAGTTCCACTGCCAGGTCGACACCGGTGAGATCCAGTGCCTTGATGAGATAGCCTGCAAGGATGCCGAAGATGACCAGGAATACGCTGTGCGGAAGACGGACGGCCCTGGCCAGCTGGGTGAAGATGAATCCCAGGCTCAGCAGGATGACCGTCAGCAGTACCACTTCCACGATGGACACGGTTGTTCCTCCGTCCTGCCTGGGGTTCAGTCAGCCAGCAGCAGCAGATACGCGATGTAGCCCGAATAGATCGAGAACAACAAGGCACCTTCAAGACGTACGAGGGTCATGCCGGTCCTCATCAGGGGCCACAACAGCAACGTGACACCCAGCATCACGGACATGTCCACGAAATAGCGCGCGTCGACGGCGACGTGGATCGGATGGACCATGGCGGTGATCCCGAGGATGATCAGGATGTTGAAGATGTTCGAACCGATGATGTTACCGATGGCCATCTCGGCCCGACCCTTGAGAGCAGCTGCCAGCGACGCCGCAAACTCAGGCATGGAAGTTCCCACGGCGACCACGGTCAGGCCGATGACGCGCTCGCTCATCCCGAAGAACCGCGCGAAGCCCACGGCCGAATCCACGCAGAGCTTCCCTCCGGCCACCAGGGCGACCAGCCCCAGGACCACCAGTCCGCCATTGATGAGCAGACCGCGGCCCTTGCCATGAGCCTCCTCGGAGTCCTGACGTTCCTTCCGTCGAGACCCGGCGATCAGATGCCAGGTGTAGCCGATCCCCAGGGCCAGGAAGACCGCCCCCTCGGGGAAGCTCAATGTTCCGTCCAGCATGGCCACGAACAACAGCACCGCGGCGCCGGTCATCCACAGGAAGTCGCGCCCGAGAAAATCTTCCGCGACGGCCATCGGGGAGATCATGGCCGTGACACCCAGGATCAACGCGATGTTGGCAATGTTGGATCCCAGGATGTTGCCCAGGGCAATGCCGGTGTTCCCTGAAAGAGCCGACGAGACATTGACGGTGAGCTCGGGCATGGAGGTCCCGAAGGCCATCACCGTGAGACCCACGACGGTGGTGGAGATGCCGATGCGAAGCGCCAGCGTGGAGCCGCCGGTGATCAGCCAGTTCGCACCATAGGTCAGCAGCAGGAAACCTGCAATCAACTGAGCCGCGTACAGTAAGATGTCCATGGGAATCGGGACTCCGGGAGCCAGGAGGCGGGGACTAGTACTTCACACAGTTACGACCTGAGTCCTTGGCCTCGTAGAGCTTGGCATCGGCGCGGGAGATCAGGTCCTCGGGCTTGAGATCCAGGAACGGAGTGGAGTATTCCATCACGCCCAACGAGATGGTCACCGGCATGCGGTTGCCCTCCGCCTCGAACGGGCTGGCACAAACGACCGCACGTGCGCGCTCGGCGAACTCGACCGCGCCTGTCATCGGTGTCTCGGGCAGCACCACGGCGAATTCCTCGCCGCCATAGCGGGCGAAGACCTCGCCCTTGCGAACGGTGGAAGCGATGCGCCGGGCGACCTCGCGCAGCACCAGATCACCCACCAGATGTCCGTAGGTGTCGTTGAGCGACTTGAACTTGTCGATGTCGATCATCACGAAGCACATGGTGCGCTGGGCGCGGCGCGCCTTCTCGATCTCGCGATCAAGGAAGTCAAGCAGGTAGCGCTTGTTGTAGGTCTCGGTCAGCGCGTCGGAGATCGTAAGCTTGTACACGTCGTCGTGGTAGGCTGCCTCGATGTCATTGCCGGTGAGGAACTTGAGAAGGACGGTCCCGATGCGCAGCCGGTCACCGTTGGCCAGCGAGCGGAGCCGGCGAATCGGGGCGTCGTTGACATGGGTGCCGTTGGTGGATCCGAGATCCTTGACCGTGAAATTGCCGTTGCCATCGTTGGCGACCTCGGCGTGACGCCGGCTGACGCTGTCGTCGTTGATCTGGAAATTGCAATCGGGGTGGCGTCCGATGACCACGGAGGTGTTCACCGGGATGGCGATGCGCTGCCCGAGGCCCGCAGATGGGGGATACAGGATCAGCAGGAAGCCGTCCGGATTGGTGACCTCGGGCGCCTTCAGGTTGGCGCCCTTGATCTTCGTCACCTTGGTGCGCTCCTCGGAGAGGTCGTCATCATCGGGCAACTCGGAAATGGGCACCGGCAGCGGTGTAAGTTTCAACAGTGGCCCCAGATGCACCGTTGGCCGCGGCAGCCTGGCCGGTGCAGACGTCGGAGGAGCCGGATCTCGGGGTTCGCTCATGAATAGACCTTTCTATGCCCTGGCAACCATGAGGCGCCACTGATCAGTATAGTACTGTACCCGCTCATGGTCCATGGCGGGGATGAACCGGCGATCCAGTTGAATCAATCCCGGAATCTGCTCGATTCCTTTCAGCATGCCTATGCCAAGGGCCGCCATCATGCCGGCACCTGCTGCCGTTGTCTCGATGTTCGCAGGTCGATGCAGCTCCCGTTCGACGATGTCGGCCTGGAACTGCATGAGCAGGTTGTTCCGCGAGGCACCACCGTCAACGCAGAGATGGGGCACGGTGACTCCCGCGGCGGACTCCATCAACTTCAGGAGGTCCATGTTCTGCAGCGCGATGCCCTCGAGCACGGCGCGCGCGAGGTGCCCCTTCTGCGTGCCGCGGGTCAGCCCCCAGAAGAGACCACGGGCTTCAGGCTTCCAGTGCGGGGCGCCCAGCCCGGTCAGGGCGGGCACAAAGAACACGCCGCCGGAGTCCGGCACGGTGGACGCCAGGGTCTCGATCTCGGCTGCGGATCGGATCAGGCCCAGTTGGTCGCGCAGCCACTGCACGGCTGCTCCGGCCACGAAGGCTGAGCCCTCGATGGCATAGGTCAATTCTCCGTCGAGGTTCCAGGCCACCGTGGTCAGAAGTTCGGAGGACAGCGGCACGCGCTTTCCCACGTTCATCACAAGGAAGGAGCCGGTGCCATAGGTGCACTTCATGTCTCCTTCGGCGATGGCCCCCTGTCCAAAGAGGGCCGCCTGCTGGTCGCCAAGGACCCCGGTGACGGGAATGCCGTCGGGGAGGCCGGGGACGCCCCTGGTGACCCCGTAGCGATGGCAGGAGGGATGGATCTCCGGCAGCAGCGCCCGCGGGATGCCCAGCGGCTCCAGCAGGGCGTCATCCCATTGGCCGAACCGCAGATTCATCAGCAGCGTGCGCGAGGCGTTGGTGCTGTCGGTGGCATGCACCGCCCCCCCGGTCAACCTGAACAGCAGATAGGAATCAACGGTGCCGAAGGCCAGTTCACCGTTTTTGGCGCGAGGGGTCAGGTGGTGCTTGTCCAGCATCCAGTGGATCTTGGTGCCGGAAAAGTAGGGATCCAGCACGAGGCCGGTGCTGCGGTGATAGAAGTCCGCCAGCCCCTGGCTCTTCAACTCCTGGCAGATGCCCTCGGTGCGCCTGCACTGCCACACGATCGCCTCGGCGACCGGAAGACCCGTGCTGCGGTCCCACAGGATGGAGGTCTCCCTCTGGTTGGTCACGCCGATGGCTGCGACATCCCGGGCGTCGAGCTCTCCCTGCAGAAGCGCCTGGGCGATGGCCCGCACCACGGAATCCCACAGGTCCGTCGCATCCTGCTCGACCCAGCCGGGCTGCGGGTAGTGCGTGCGCACCTCGGCGTAGCCGCGCGAAAGGACCGAGAAATTTTCGTCGAAGACCACCACGGTGGAGCCGGTGGTGCCCTGATCGATGGCAAGGATGAGGGCTCTGCGCGTCATGGCGTCACTGCAGCAGTCCGGAAAGGGTTCCCGCGATCGAGCGAAGCTCGGTGGCGGCGTTGATCATGCCCAGCAGTTCCAGATCTCCGGTCACCCGCAGAATCTTCTCCACGGACGGACCCAACTGGTTCTGCATCTTGACCTGCATGGTCAGCAGGTTGCCCTCCATGATTCCAAGCTGGACGTTCAGGTCATGTATCGTCGCACGGTTCTTCTCGGCGTTCTGGGCACCCGCCTCGCCGGCTAGCTCGAAATGTTCCAGTTCGGCGGCCTGCAGCCGATCCGCGAGCAGGCCGCGCTCAGCCTCCAGATGCGCCAGCTGCTCGGTGATCCTCTGGAACACCGAACCGATCGATCCCACCAACTGATCCAGTGACTCGGACAGCCGCTGGGTGCGGTCCTCCTCGAGGGCCAGGTTGTCCTCGAAGCCGTCCACCTGATGTTCGATTTCGTCAAACAGCCGCCGGATCTCGGGCAACTGCCCTTCGATCAGTCGTGCCTGCTCAGCGGAACCGGAACGCTTCTGGATTTCCTCGTCGAGCTGGGCGCGGACCTGCATCAGTTCGGTCTTCAACTTGTCGGACCAGTGCAACACCTCGGTGTTCTTCATCTCGGCTGTCTTGACCTGTCCGTTGAGCCGCTGCACCTCGATGCGCTGGGTGGCCAGGGAGTTCTCGAGTTCCTGGATCCGCTCGGACCGCAGCGCGAGCTCCTGGTCTTTCCTGTCGCCGCCCGCCTGCATCTTCTCGGTCTGCCGGGCCAGCTCGTCCTTGAGGGCCCCGGCGGACTCCGCCGCGACCTTCGCCGCGCGCTCGAGTTCGGCCAGAGCCTTCGCCTTCACCTCGAGCTCACGCGTGAGCACCTCGGCCTCGCGTTTGGAGTCACGGGCGGCATTGGTCATCTCCGCCAGCCGCGCCTCCTGGGTGTTGTGCTTCTCCTGCAGCGCCTGCAGCTGCGCCGAGGTCGACTGGAGACGCTCGTCGATGGACCGCAGGCTGTCCTCCTTGCGGTCGAGCAATTCCATCGCCGCGACCAGGTTTCGCTCATGCTCGGCAGCCTGCGCCTCGCGCTCCCGCTGCAGTTCGGCCTCCTGGTCCGCGGTCCGCCGGGATGTGTTCTCCTCGAGCCTGAGGTTCAGTTGCTCGATCGCGGCGGCATCCTCACCGACGCGGGAGTCCAGCGCTCCGGCGTTCTCCTCGAGCAGGGACAGCTCCTCGCCAAGCTGGTCGGCCTGCTCCCGCAGCGCCAGGTTTTCCTCCTCCAGCTGCCGCATCCCGTCCTCAAGCTCCTGGACGCGCAGGTCCAGCGCGGGAACCCGGCCGGCCTCGTAGCGTGCCAGCTCAAGCTGCCCCGCACCGGCGCTCAACCGCTCCTCCATCTGGAAAATCTGCGCGGACAGGCGATCGACCTCGTCCTCCAGGTTCTCCTGGCGGGTCTCGGCGGCCCGCAGGGCTCGTTCGCCGTCGGCCAGCTGCCTGGACTGGGCGGAGACCTGTTCCTGCAGGCGCCGGATCGTGTTCCGGCTGGAGTCCTGGTTGCGCTCCAGGCTCGTCTGCAGCTCGATGATGCGGTGCTTCTGCTCCAGGCTCTCGGCCTCGACGACGCGGTGCCGGGTCTGCAGTTTCTCGAAATCCAGGGCGCCCTGGTGGAGAAAATACTTCAACTGCTGGATCTGCTTGTCCTTCTCCAGCAGCACAAGCTGGTCAGTCTGGCGGTGGGAAAGCGTCGTCTCCATCTGGTGCAGCCGGATGAGCAACTGATCCTCGCGTTCGAGGGCGGCCCCCAACTGCTGTCCGAGCTCCTCGTCACCCGCAGCTCCGGAAGCCTTGCCGCGGCCCGATATCTCGAGATACCGCAGCTGGGTCTCCAGCGTCTCGACCTGGGCGCGGGAGTTCTCCAACTCGCCGGCAAGCTCGCGGAGCTCGTTCTTCTGAGCCAGCAGGATTTCGGGATCGGGCGCGGATGGCGCGGGCGCGGCCTTGTACTGGCGCAGCTCACGGGCCACTGAGACCAGTTGATCGGCGAGCCTGCCGATCCTGGCCGGCAGCGGCTCGGACACGGCGGCATCCGCTGGCGCAACCTCGGCGGGCTGGCGGGCGAACACCAGTTGTTCCTTGAGGAGCTCTCTTTCGGCCCAAATGCGATCCCGTTCCTGTTGTGTCCGCAGAAGTTCCACGAGCAGGGACCTGGAATCGAGTGAATCGGTCTGATGTTTGGGAGGTGTTTTCGTCATCTGTGGCCTCGAAATGGGGAATCCCGGAGCATGCGCAGTACAAAATATACGAAAACCGGGAAAAACCCAGGTTGGTCTTTTACCATGAACGCCATTTAAAAGCGATCATGTAAATGGGTCCACCTGTTTTACTTGACTTTCCATGGGATTATGCACTATTTGCCACAGCCCAGGAGGCCCTCCATGATCCTGAGAATAGAAGCCGGTCCCCAACCCCACAGGCTGGACCCCATGGGTCGGAAAGCCTTTTCCACCGTGGCCGCGGAGCTACCCGGTCACATCGACGACATCCGCGTGGTGCGGGTCTACACCGTGAGTGAAGATCTCCCCGGTGAGATCCTCACCGTCTGGGCCAATTCTGCCCTCTCCGATCCGATCATGGATCAGGTCTCCGTCAACGGCCACCTGCCCACCGACGCGGACTGGATCGTGGAGGTCGACTTCAAGCCCGGCGTGACCGACAACGAGGGCCGCACCGCCCGCGAGTCCCTGGGGCTGCTCATGGGCGAGGAGCCCGTGCCCGCGGTCTACTCGGGCCTGCAGTACCGGATCTTCGGGCACCTCGAGCGCAACCAGGTCCACCGGATCGCCGAGAACTTTTTCGCAAACACGCTGATCCAGCGCATCCGGATCGCCTCCCGGGCAGAGTTCCAGGGCGGTCAGATGCTGCGCGCCAATCCGCCGGTGGTCCGGCTCTCCCACGAGCCGCGCGTCAGGACGGTCTCCCTCGAGGGCGACGACGACGCGCTGGAGCAGTTGTCCCGACAGAACGTCTGGGCGCTCTCGGCGTCGGAGATGAAGGTCGTGCGCGCCTGGTTCGAGAAGCCCGAGGTCCTGGAGTCCCGTCGCCGTGCCGGCCTCGACACCGCCCTGACCGACGTGGAGATGGAGTGCATCGCCCAGAGCTGGTCGGAGCACTGCAAGCACAAGATCTTCAGCGCCAACATCCACTACACCGAGAATGGAAAGACCGAGCACATCCCGGGCCTGTACAAGTCCTGCATCCAGAGCACCACCCGGACCATCCGCGAACGGGACGGTGAAAACGACCGCTGCCTGAGCGTGTTCGTCGACAACGCCGGCGTCGTGCGTTTCGATGAAAAGCATGGCCTGGTCTTCAAGGTGGAGACCCACAACAGCCCGTCGGCGCTCGATCCCTACGGCGGCGCCCTCACGGGCATCGTCGGCGTGAACCGCGATCCGTTCGGCACCGGGATGGGCGCGGAGCTGCTCTTCAACACCGACGTGTTCTGCCTGGCCGATCCCCGCCGGGATGAACCGCCTCCGACGGGCCTGCTTCATCCGATGCGCATCCTCGAAGGTGTGCGCACCGGCGTCGAGCATGGCGGAAACCAGAGCGGCATCCCCACCGTGAACGGATCGGTCGTGTTCGATGACCGTTACATCGGTAAACCCCTGGTCTACTGCGGCACCGGCGGCATGCTGCCCCTCGAGATCAACGGCCGTCCCGGCTACAGGAAGTATGTCAATTCAGGTGATCTCGTCGTGATGGTCGGCGGCCGCATCGGCATGGACGGCATCCACGGGGCGACCTTCTCCTCGGTGGAGCTCTCCGAGGAGAGCCCGTCCTCGGCGGTCCAGATCGGCGACCCCATCACCCAGAAGCGCATGTTCGACTTCCTGCTCAAGGCCCGCGACGCGGACCTCTACAGCGGGCTCACCGACAACGGCGCGGGGGGGCTCTCCTCCTCGGTCGGCGAGATGGCGACCTTCTCCGGAGGAGCCGACATCGACCTGGCGCTGGCCCCGCTGAAGTATCCCGGACTCGATCCCTGGGAGATCCTGGTCTCCGAGAGCCAGGAGCGCATGACCGTCGCCGTGCCCCCGGAGAAGCTCGACGCGTTCATGGCACTGTCGCGCCTGATGAACGTGGAGAGCCGCGTGCTGGGCACCTTCACCGACACCGGCACGTTCACGGTGCGGCACCGCGAGAAGGTGGTCGCCCTGCTGGACCTGGAGTTCCTGCACAACGGCCTGCCGCGCATGGAACTTAGCGCGACGTGGACACCGCCGAAGGCCGTGGAGCCCGATCTCGGCGCGGCGCCTTCGTTGCAGGACAGCCTGCTGCGGATGCTTTCGCGGCTGAACATCGCGAGCAAGGAATACTGGGTGCGCCAGTACGACCACGAGGTCAAGGGGCGCACCGTGATCAAGCCGCTGTGCGGCGTCAAAGGACAGGGGCCCTCCGACGCCTCCGTCATGCGGCCGTTCTTTGAGAGCATGCGCGGCATCGTGATCTCCCACGGGCTGCAGCCGCGGTACTCCGACATCGACGCGGGAGCCATGGCTGCCGCCTCCGTCGACGAGGCCGTGCGCAACGCCGTCGCAGCAGGAGGCGACCCCGACACCTTCTCGGCCCTGGACAACTTCTGCTGGCCGGACCCCATCGCCCCCGCGCCGGATCACGAACGCAAGCTGGCCGCGCTGGTCCGGGCCAACCGGATGCTGGCCGAGACCTGCCTGATCTACAACCTGCCCCTGATCTCGGGCAAGGACAGCATGAAGAACGACGCCCGCGTGGGCAACCGCTGGATCTCCGTGCCACCGACGCTGCTGGTCTCGCTCGTCGGCATCGTGCCCGACGTGCGCCGCGCCGTCACCATGGACTTCAAGCGCGCCGGTCACCTGGTCTATGCGCTGGGCACCACGCGCCGCGAGCTCGGCGGCTCGGAATATCTCGCAGAGCTTGGTCAATCCTCCACGCAGGTGCCGGTGGTGCATGCCCAGGACAACATCCTGCTGTACCGGGCGCTGTTCTCGGCCATCCAGGCCGGGCTGGTCGCCTCCTGCCACGATCTCAGCGACGGCGGCCTCGGCGTTTCGCTGGCCGAGTGCGCCATGGCGGGGGAGCTCGGCTGCTCGGTGGACCTCGCCCAGGTTCCGGTGGACACCCCGGACCTGCGCGACGATGAACTGATGTATTCCGAGTCCGCCGGCCGTTTCATCGTCGGCGTGGCTCCGGAGCACGCGGCGGCCTTCGAGAAGCTCCTTCACGGACTGCCGGCGACCCGCATCGGAGAGGTCACCTCCCCGGCCGTGCTCGAGATCCGCGCCTCTCGCGGCCAGACCGTGTCCTGGAACGTCAGGGACTGCTTCACGGCCTGGCACGCTCCGCTGGCGTTTCACCAGGGGAAGGAATAGAAAACCATGAATCTTCGCGCCCTTGTTCTGTGCGGTAATGGAACCAACTGCGAAGTCGAGACCGCCCATGCGGTCCGCACCGCCGGCGCCGACGAGGTGAAGATCCTCTCGGTATGGGAGCTTCTCGCCGGCCATGACACCATCGACGCCTACGACTTTTTATGCCTGCCCGGCGGCTTCCTCGACGGCGATCACCTCGGCTCTGCGAGGGCCGGCGCCTTCCGCTTCGCCCACGGCAAGCCCGGCGCAGGCCGCGGCGAACAGTGTGCTGGCGAAAGTGCCGATGATGAACCGCTCGGCCGCGCCGGAGGTGGTGGCGCACACTGACCCACAACCTCAATGGCCGCTTCGAAGACCGTTGGGTGACCCTGATCGCCGATCCCGAGAGTCCTTGCGTGTTCACCAGTGGCCTCCAGACCCTCGATCTGCCGATCCGCCACGGGGAAGGCCGCCTGGTGGCCGCCAACGATGCGCTGCTGAAGACCATCCTGAAGGATCACCTGGCCCCCCTCAAGTATGTGGACCCTGCGACCGGCCTCCCCACCGAGGTCTATCCGCTCAATCCCAACGGCTCCCCCGGCGGGATCGCGGCGCTGTGCGATCCCACAGGCCGCATCTTCGGCCTGATGCCCCACCCGGAGGCCTTTTCGCATTACACCAATCATCCCCGCTGGACCCGCGAGTTCCTCGACGGCGCCCCCGAGAATCAGGAAGGAACCGGTATCCTCCTGTTCCGCAACGCGGTGGACTGGCTCCGCCGGAATCATGGATAATCCCGAATGACCCGCAAGACCCCGAATTTCTCCCGAACCCCCAGGCATCCCCTCCGCAAGACCCGTCAGTCACCGATCGACGTGCCGGAAAAGACCCGGAAAAAGGCTGCCCCGAAGAAGCTCACCCTCGAGGAGGCCCGCGCCTTCCCGCTGCCCGTGCTCAACGGCATGGAGCGCACCCGCCTGCGCGGCGAGGCCCACCATCTGAAGCCCATCGTCATCGTCGGCGAGAATGGCATCTCCGAGGGCCTGATCCTGGCCGTTCACGAGGCGCTCTGCCAGCACGAACTGATCAAGGTGCGCATGCACGATCCCGAGGACAAGCACGCCGCGGCCGAGCAGATGGCAGCCGAAGCCCACGCTGTCCTGCTGGGCCTTCGCGGCCACACGGTGATCCTGTACCGGCCGTTCCTGAAGATTTGAAGAGACAGCGGAAGCAAGAGACAACGGAGAAGACCGATGGGGGAGCGGAGAAGACGGATGCGAGTGGAAGCCGCTGCTAACGCTAGATGACGCCCATTAGGCCATGTGCCGTAAGAACCGCGAAACTGGGTCAAGCATGAGAAATTTTTCAGGGAGAAAAATTTCGGCCGCGAAACACACGGAGCACGCGGAAAAAGTTGCATAAGAAAAAATCGTTTTCCCTTTCAGCGTGCTCCGCGTGTTCCTTGGCTGGGAAACATCTTCCTGATGTTTCTCCCTCCAAATAGTGCCTATTATGATGAATTCTCAACTTCCGCGATTGGGGTTGTCGATCAACCGGTGAAGAGGGACCAGCATTTTTCGTTGCGCAGCCGTTCATCGTCGAGCACGAGCTCGCGGATCCCGGCAGGCAGCTGGTCTTGCTGCCACCTGCACTCCAGACGCCCCGCCCCATCGCGCGCCTCCGGCTCCGCAGCCGCCCGGACCGCCCGGAGGGCATACGCGGCCGCGCCGAGCTCATGATCCGCCATGTGAGCCACCGCCACCGCGTGGCCGGTCGCGCGGGCCACCTCCCGGGCGGCGCCGGACACCTCCCGGGCCGCGGCATGCGCGGCGAAGGCCGCGGTGCGCGCCTGGGTCATCGTGATCTCTCCCCGCGCCCAGGCCCGGGCCTGCCCGATCGCCTGACGCGGTCGTGGGTCGTCGGGGCGCTCCAGCTCGAAGAGGTGCAGCACGTGCTCGGCGCAGGTCGCCGCCCACATGGCCAGCAGGTGATGGTCGGCGTCCTCCAGGGTGCCGCCGCGCCGCACGGTGACGAGCCGGGGATCCCGCCTCCCCTTGTAAGGCATGACGTGATATTCGCCCTTCATGGTCATCCTGGTTTCTCCTGCAGCCTCAGGTCAGTCAAATCGGAGGGGCCCCACCGGCCTTCTGCTAGTACAGGTGGGCGAAGAGCTCGCCTGCGTCGAGGATGTGATCGCAGTACTTGCAGCGCAGGGTGTGCGCATCAAGCTTCTCGAAGCAGCAGGAGACGTGCTCCTGGTGCTCCGGACGCGTGATGCAGCCGGAGTTGGGGCACATCAGCGATTCGACGCCGGAGATGACCGCCGGCAGGTCCAGCTCGTACTTCTCGACCACCCGTCCGTTTTCAATGCGGTTGACGCGGGCGCCCGGGCTGACGGTCGCCACCAGGCGAAGCTCGTCGGTCGTCAGCACCCGATCCTCGATCATGAGGATACCCTTGACGTGATCAGGCCGCGCCACCGAACGCACACAGCCCGCCCGGTAGACGTCCCGGCGGTCCTTGACCCGCAGCAGCAGCGCCAGCAGGCTCTCCGTGTGCGGCTGCAGGTGGTCAACCACCACGCCGCGGTCACGGATCGGACGGATGGAGACGCCCTCGCGCGGAGGCTTCTCGTGAATCTCCAGACGGCGGCAGAAGTCATCCTGGCCGCCTGCGGGCAGGTGCACCGGGCGACCCGAGACCGGCAGCTCCACCAGCCTCATCGCCAGGGCGAGCTCGGCCATGCGCGTGGGCACGCCGTTGCCCGCCTGGGTCTTGTAGAGGGCCTTCGGATGCGCGTCGAGCTCGGGCATGATGCCGGGGATCCGCTTGTCGATGGGCAGCGGGTGCATCAGGCCGAACCCGGGACGGGTGCGCTCCATCATGGCCAGGGTGAAGGCACCGGCCTTCTTGGCCTTGTCAAACTCGTTCTGGTCAGGCATGCGTTCGCGCTGGATGCGGGTCTGGTAGAAGATGTCGGCTGTCTCAAGCCCATCCTTCATGTTCTCGGACTCGATCACCTTCACGCCGCGACCGCGGACCAGCTCGGTGATCGCCCTGGGCATGGACAGGTTCGACGGGGAGCAGAAGTGGAAGGTGTTGCCGGCGAACTGGCTCAGCGCCAGCGCCAGGGTGTGGGTCGTGCGACCATATTTGAGGTCTCCGGAAAACACGATGTTGAGGTTCTCCAGCCGGCCGTGGTGCTCCAGGATCGTGAACAGGTCCAGGATGGTCTGGGTGGGATGCTGGCGTTTCCCGTCTCCGGCGTTGAACACCGGCACGCTGGTGCGCTCAGAGGCCCAGAGCGCCGAACCGTCGAGGGGATGACGCAGCACGATCGCGTCGCAGGCATAGGCGTCGAACATGTCGATCGTATGGGAGAGGCTCTCTCCCTTGCTCACGCTGGATCCCTCGGTGGAGCCGAACCCGGTCACACGGCACCCCAGGCGCAGCGCGGCGATCTCGAAGCTCGCCCGGGTGCGCGTGGAGCTCTCGTAAAAGAGCTGGGCCACGAGCCGGTCGCTGCCGGCAGCCAACTGATAGCCGGGAACGTCCCTGCGGGCGAGCGCGTCCTTCAACCGCCCCGCCAGCTTGAGGATTTCCAGCATGTCCTGGGTGCTCAGGTGATGAATGTCCACGAGGCCGTTTTTCAGAAGAGACATGGTCCATCCTTTCGGTAGAGGGGTTGGAACTTCACAACGCCCGGAATATATGCAAGGTTTCATGCAGTTACAATGCTTCTGTTGGGCACGAACACCCGGCCGGGGACGAAATGGCCGGTTCATGGAAAAAGGACTTCCATTTATGCGCAAAAACGGTGAAAACCAATCACCCCGGATCCACGGACGGATCGGCCTGATCAACATGGACTGGACCCTGACCTCTCTTTCATCTCACTTCGATTCCCGGCTCGACGGGATCATGCGGCAGGCCGCGCGCCATCTCCTCCCGGACTCGGACACCTCCGGGATGCTGGAGTACCTGCTGTCCCAGAAGGGCAAGCGCATCCGTCCGACGCTCGTACTCGGCACGCACCTGGCGTTTGGCGGCGACGGCGAGACCGCGCTCCCGCTGGCGGCCGCGGTCGAAATGATCCACAGCGCCTCGCTGATCCATGACGACATCGAGGACATGGACGAGTTCCGCCGCGGTCAGCCCTCCGTATGGAAACGGTTCGGCGTCCGTCAGGCCCTGAACCTGGGTGACCTGCTCCTGCCGGCGGGCTTCTTCCTTTTTCTGGAAAGTCCGGTCGACGCAGCCCTGCGGGTACGGGTGCTCACGCGCATCTCCCGTGAACTGATGCGGCTGGTGGAGGGTCAGATGACCGAGATTGCCGGAGTGAACCAGGAACCCTCCGGCTGGTCCGATTACCGAAACGCCTGCGCGGGCAAGACAGGGGCTTTGTTCCGCATCTGCCTGGTGTGTCCGGCAGAGCTCTGCCTTTCCATGGACGGGAATCTTTCCGGCGCTGCGGAGGCGGCCGCTTCTCTTCCGCTGCTCGACGAGCTCGGCACCCAGCTCGGACAACTGTTCCAGAGCCGCGACGATCTGATCGACATAACCGGTCGCAAGGAAGGCCGCTTCGCGCTGGGTGATCTGCTCGAGGGCAAGTTGTCGCTGCTGATCGTGCTTGCATCCGAGCGCCTGACGGGCGCCGCGCGGCGTGAGTTCTTCACCATGCATCAGACCTCCCGCCCACGGAAGGACGAAGCGATGGCACTGCGCATGAGGGACATCCTCTTTGCACAGGGCATCGTCGACCACGCACACGTCCTCCTTGCGCGAGACATAGAACTGTTCGAAGCCCGCATGCGCGAGCTACACGCCCCCGGCCTGATATCCCTGCTGGAGGATCTGCTCCGGCGTCTATCCCTTGAACCCGAGTCGGAGAAGCAACCTCCCACATGACCCATCTCTACGCCGATCTGTTCACCCTCGTCGACCGTCCGCTGCGCTACCTCGGCGGCGAACCCCGCACCACCGTCAAGTCCGGTCCAGGCATCGACTGCCGCATCGCCCTGGCCTTCCCCGACGTGTACGAGGTTGGCTCCGCACACCTTGGCCTGCCGATCCTTTATCAGTGCGTCAACGCGCATCCGAAGCTGGCGGCCGAACGCGTGTTCGCGCCTTGGCCCGACATGGAAGCCCAGCTCCGTTCAAGGAGCCTGCCGCTGGTCACGCTCGAGACGCAGACGCCGCTTCGTGACTTCCCGCTGGTAGGCTTCTCCCTGCAGTTCGAGCTCCACTTCACCAACATCCTGCAGATGCTTGATCTGGGCGGAATTCCTCTTTTGCGCCGGGACCGCGGCGAACAGGACCCCATCATCATCGCCGGTGGGCCCCTGGCGCTGCATGCGGCGCCCCTGGAAGATTTCATCGACGTTTTCGCCATCGGCGACGGTGAGACCATGATCGTCGAGTGGATGCTCGCCGACGCCGGCTGGCGGGCCCAGGGATTGAACCGCGCCGAACGCATCGCCCGGATGGCCCGGATGCCCCATGCGCTGGCCCCCGAACATTTCCCCGATGCACCCGTGTGCCCGGCACGCGTCAACCTGACCGGTCATCCCGGTGCTGCCGCCGGTCCCGTTCCGCTGGTCAGCGTGTTCGCCCGAGCGGCCATCGAACTGTCCCGCGGATGCAACCAGGGCTGCCGCTTCTGCCAGGCCGGCATGACGTACCGGCCGTTCAGGGAGCGCCCCCCCCGTGAGGTGTTCTCCCAGGTCGAATGCGCCCTCCACGAGATCGGACAGCAGGAGATCGGTCTGACGGCCCTTTCCACGCTGGACTACACCGGCGCCGATCAACTGCTGACGAAGCTGGCCTGCGTGATCGGAGCCGCCGACGGCTCGCTCTCGGTCGCCTCCCTGCGGGCCTACAACCTCTCCGAGGCCGTGGTCGACGCGATGCGCACGGGACGCGGAGGCGGGCTCACCTTCGCGCCGGAGGCCGGTACGGACCGCCTTCGCAACGTGATCAACAAGAATGTCACCACCGAGGATCTCCTGTCCACGGTCTCCTTCGTGGCCCAGAAGGGCTACAGCCGCATCAAGCTCTACTTCATGTGCGGACTGCCCACCGAGACCGAGGATGACCTGCGGGCCATCGCCGAGCTCGGGCACCAGGTTCACCGCACCGCCCAGCGGGCCGCAGCCGGCAAGCCACCGCGCATCACCTGCTCGGTCTCGAACTTCGTGCCCAAGCCCCATACGCCCTTCGAGACGCTGGCGATGACCCCGGTGGCGTCGCTCCGTGAGAAGCACCGCTTCATCGAGTCCCATGTCAACCCGCGGATTCTCTCCCTGCGTTTCCACAACCCCGTCGAGAGCCACCTCGAAGCCATCTTCTCCCGCGGCGACCGCCGTCTGGGCCCCGTCATCCTCGAGGCCTTCCGCAACGGCGCCCGCTTCGACGGCTGGCGCGACCACTTCCGGTATGATCTGTGGACCCGTGCCTTCGAGTCCTGTGGCGTGGACCCGCAGGAGTTCCTGCGCGAACGTTCCTGGGACGAGGTGCTGCCCTGGAGCCGCGTCGACCCGGGCGTCTCGCGTGCGTTCCTTGAGAGCGAGCACCGTCGTGCGCTGGCCGGTGAGCCGACCACTCCCTGCCTGATCTTCAACGAAGACGGCGATGATCTGGTCTGCCACGGCTGCGGGGTCGGCTGCGACACCCGTGCCCACGCCGCGGACAAGCGGGCCATCCTGCAGGCCCTCGACGAGATCAGCCCCCAGGCGCCCCCGCGCCCGGCCCCCGAGCCCTGTCGCATCCTGCTGACATACTCCAAGACAGGACACGCCGTGTTCCTGTCGCACCTGGAGATGATCGACCACTTCCCGCGCATCCTGCGTGCGGCAGGCCTGTTCCCCCGTTACACGGAGGGGTTCCACCCGAAGCCGAAGATGACCTTCGGCCCCGCGCTCGGGCACCGCACCGAAGGCCTGAACGAGCTTCTCGAGGTCCATCTCGAGAGCCCGCAGCTTTCGGATCCGCAGGATGTCCTGGCCCGCCTGAACGCCAACTCCGTGCATGGGCTGGTGTTCAATTCCTACGAACTGATCGGCGCCGAGACCCCCGGCCTGGCCCGTCGGATCACCCACTCGATCGTATCCCTGCGGATCCCGCCAGCGACGACGGATCTCGAAGAACTGCGGTTCCGGATCGGCGAAATCATGGCCTCGCCCGTGCTGGAACTGACCCGTTCCCATCCGGGCAAGCCCGACCGCATCTTCGACGCACGGCCGTCGCTGGCATCCCTGGAAGCCATCCTCCTGGGCGACCGCATCCACCTGGTCATGCACATCCGGAACCTGACGACATCCCAGATCCGTCCCCAGGACGTGCTGTCACTGTGCCTGCCGGACCTGGACCCCGAGGGGACCACCATCGTCCGCGAGGGCTTCGTGCTGACCCCTGCCTAGTTTTTCTGAAGTTTCTTGTACAGATCGTAGCTCTTCAAGCGGGTGCGGGTGTCCCATTTGGGATCGTCGAGGCGGATCTCGATGGTCTCGTCCTTGTAGCCGGGCATCTTGATCTCGATCTTCCAGATTTCCTGCGGCTTTTCGTAGGTCTTCGAGATCGTGGTGTTGCCGGCCTTCTCGCCGTCGATGTACACGACCGCGCCCTTGGGATCGCTCTGGACCAGGATGCGCCGGGGATAGGTCACCAACTGCTTGTGCACGTCGGTCTTCTGCGTGAGCCGCGGGATGAACTCCGTGGTGGGGAGAAAGTCGGGATGATCAAAGGCGATGGTGTACCCCCGGAGGGCCTTGACGCAGAACGTGGCCGGGGTCTTTTCCGCTTGCTTTTCGAGGTTGATGGTCAGGCCCGCGCCCGACGGCACGCTGGTCACGGCGATCGCAAACTCACCCTCGGCGCAGGTCTTGTCGGGCGCCGCTTGGGGCGGGGTGACCACCAGGGGCTCCATGCCCATGTCGGGCTCGACCATGTCGGGCTCCATGCCCATGTCGGGCTCGACCATGTCGGGCTCCATGCCC
>PHAZ01000067.1 GCA_002841825.1 Deltaproteobacteria bacterium HGW-Deltaproteobacteria-22
GCAACTTTTCTACCTGGAACACCCTGCCCTGGGGATCGACGTTTTCGCCTGGAATCGGACCGATCTCGAGTCGGAGCTGGCCGAGCAGATCGCCTTTCTCTGGGACACTTATGCGTCCGCCGAGGACGGCAGCCTCACGAGTGACGCGTTGGAACTCAAGCGCAACCTGAAACAGGCATTACGCGAGGTGCTCGATGCAGCGTGATGCCCGCGACATCGAATCAGCGTTGCTGAAAAAGGGGTTCCTGAAGGCGGACGGCGACCATCATTACTTCAAGTATCAAACCACCACCGGGCTGATCACTCCCATTAAAACCAAGACCAGTCACACTCCCAAACAAAAGGCCATCGGTGACAGCCTGCTGGGTATGATGTGCAAGCAGTGTCGCTTGAGCAAAGCCCAGTTTCTCGACCTCGTCGATTGCCCCATGACGCGGGAGCAGTACGAAGCCGCCCTGATAGAAGCAGGCATCTCCCTGGAGTAGCTGCGCCCCTCTACTTCGACCATCACTTCAACGCCGAGACGATCTCTCGTCCCTCGCCATCGAACTTCTGGAGGCCCCCGATGCTCATCGAAAAAATAGCGTTTCGCGGATTCACCTGCTTCGAGAAGGAGTGGACCGATCTTCTCGAGATCAAGCCCATCAACATCATCATCGGCCGTAACAACTCAGGCAAGTCACACCTGCTCGATTTCTTTCAGAGACTTTGTGTCCAGAAGGTGATGAACACCGGCGCCAAAGGCATCAAGTTCAGCGCGAAATTGAGCGAGAATGATTTGAGGGAATTGTTTATTGATGGTGCTCCCGATTTGCAGCTTGGTCGACAAGCCTGGCGATACCACGGAAGCCAGTTTATCGACAAAGAAGCCACTTGGGAGTTGAACGAATTTGGTAAAGTTGAAAATTTTTTCTCTGAGGATATCGACCTGTGTGATGGCAAAGCCCTAAATAATCCCCAAATGGTCCAAGAAAGAAAGCGGAGAATAGGCGAAATTCACCATTCGGCCCTCCACTCAGTCTGGCAGTGGCCTGAAGACCATCATCCTGGTTCTGCTGAACCTGCTGGTCATCCCCGAGACGGAGTTGAAGAACGGGAATAAGCGCACCAGGGACCAGTTCGTCTTCGCGTTCGAGGAACTGGAGAACAACCTCCATCCTGCCTTGCTCCGACGGCTTTTTCAGTATCTGCTTGATTACGTGCGTCGCGAGAAATGCATGCTCTTCCTGACCACCCACTCCAGCGTGGCGCTGGACTTCTTCGGACCCTGTGATGACGCCCAGTTCATCCATGTCTCCAGAAAAGATGACACCTCCGTCGCGAAGGTGGTGAACGCGCACTTCGACAAGCTCGGCGTGCTGTCCGAGCTAGGCGCGAAGCCGTCGGACCTGCTCCAGGCCAACGGCATCATCTGGGTGGAGGGTCCGTCGGATCGAATCTATCTGAACAAGTGGATCCAGTTGTTCAGCGATGGCGGGCTGCAGGAAGGACGCGACTACCAATGTGCGTTCTACGGCGGCGCGCTACTGGCCGACGTGGAGGTGAAAGACCCTGCTGCCCAAGTGGACGAGATGGTGAACCTGATCCGGGTCAACCCGAACATCATCCTCGTATGTGACAGCGATCGAACAAGCGAAGACACGCCGTTGAAGGATGCGGTCGCTCGAATCGAACAGGAATGCAAAGGTGTGAATTGTGCCATGAATTGGATTCTGAATGCCAAGGAGATCGAGAATTACTTGCCGGGTAGCATTCTTGAGAAGGTCTACGGAAAGACCAACCTGCCTGACCCAGACCAATTAAAGCGCTTTTTCCGGTCCAAAAAAGATGGAGAAACATCCTATCTGGAGAAAGAGCTTGGTCGAAAATCCCCGCAGAAGATGGACCTCGCGTTGAAGGCCAGCCGTCTCATGACGAAGGAAAACATGTCCGAGCGGTTCGGCCTAGCCGAGAAGATGACTGAAATCGTTGCGAAAATCCGGGAGTGGAACCGGTGACTCGTGGCTGGAGCCGCTATCATTCCGGTGAACATCGCAGGTCACCCTTGACGCTGTGAATATTGCTGCTATTAAACAAATGGCGACCGGAGATGACCATGCAAACAATCCACTTGTCCCTTTCCCTGATCCTCATCGCGCTCCTCTTCGCCGCGGGGTGCGACGATGACCCGGCCCCCAAAGAGATCACGCAGGCATCCTGCGCGGCGATCCAGAACGCGGAGGACTGCCTTCGGGCCGGCTGCACGCCGACCTGCGACGTGATCTTCTACGGGCAGATCAATGAAGGTGCCCTGGATTGTCAGGCGCGGCGTCGCGCGGGTGCGTGCGTCGCGGCGGTCCCCTGGAGTTCCTTCGATCACTTCAACGACCTGAACAACAGTCCCATCGTCGACGAGGAGGTGTGGCTCTGCAATCACGAGTTCTTCTCCGGCGAGGGAACCCAGACTGCCTGCTTCCGCTTCCAGAACGAGACCGGCGTGCCCGTGGGCGTCCTGGGCTATTCCACCAGCGACGTCGGGTGGCCCGAGACCGATCCGTGCCTGCGCTGGGATCCGGACGAATCCCGCTTTCCGTGGGAGGGCTCCTGCGACACCCTCTGGTTCACCCGGGACCTCTGGGATGAGGTCCGGGCGCAATAACCGGAGAAGATTCGGCGCCAAGGCCGGGGTCTTTCCTCTTCATGTTCATACGGGTCTTTCCTCTTGGTCCCCGGGTAGCGGAGCTACCCGGGGCTTGCATCCGTATAAGGAATATCCGGCGCAGGGAATGGGGGCCGGCGAAGCCGGGAGCCGTGAGTCCCCGAGCGGGATCCGCCGCAGGCGGCAATCCGGCGAAGCCGGGATCCGATTTCGATTTCGATTTCGATCGGGATCCGCGAGCGCAGCGAAGCGGGACTCCTACGGACTGGTGCCCTGAGGCGCGCCGCTACCCGGGGACCCCGGGGACCCGACCCGGGGCTGGTCAATCCATGCCGTTTCATGCATACTCAACCCCATCATGAAGCATTTTCGCCCCACCCTCAAGTTGACCATCGGCATTGCCCTGTCCGGGCTGATCCTGATCACCTCCGGGCTGCTCTCGGCCATCTCCTACATGTCGTCGCGGGACTCCCAGCTCCAGTTCTCCACCGACCTCATCGACCAGAACGCGCGGGTGGTCCGGGAGCAGGTGCGCGGCTACCTCGACCCGGCCCGGGCGTCGGCGGAGTTGACGCGCTCGATGGTCCGGCGACGGATCGTCTCGACCACGGACTACCCCCAGCTCGAGGCGTTCTTCTTCGACGTGCTGCGGGCGAACCCGACCATCGCCATGCTCAACTACGGCGACGCGAAGGGGAACTTCCTGATGGTGAAGCGGCAGCCCGACGGCTCGCTCTCCACCAAGATCGTGATCAACGAGGGCACCCGCTCCGTGGTCTGGCGGCACCGCGCCCCCGGCGACCCCATGGAGACCATCCGCAAGGAGGTCAAACACCCGGAGGACAACTATGATCCCCGCCTGCGCACCTGGTACCAGGGCGCCCAGAAGGCCGGGGACATCTTCTGGACCGAGGTCTACGTGTTCTACAGCGACCGCATGCCGGGCGTGACCGCGGCCGTCCCCCACCACGACGCGCAGGGGGCGTGGCTGGGCGCCTTCAGCATCAACATCGGGCTGGTGGACGTGTCGGAGTTCCTGGCGCGGAACATCCGCGTGGGGGCGTCGGGCCAGGCGTTCCTGCTCGACGATCTGGGCCAGATCCTGGCCAGCCCCGACAAGGACAGCCTGATCCTGGAGGACGCCAATGCCCAGCGCCGGCTGCGGAAACTGCCCGAGAGCACCCAGCCCCCGGTGGCGGCCCTGGCCCGGCACCCGCGCGTGACCGAGCACCTGAAGAAGGTGTTCACCGAGGCCGAGGCGCGCCCGCTGACGCTGCGCTACGAGGCCGACGGCCGGGACTGGGTGTGCACCCTGGTGACGATCGACCTGGGGCAGTCCCGTCGCTGGGTCGTGGGGGTCCTGGCCCTGGAGGACGACTTCCTGGCCTCGGCCCGGCGCGCCAGCCGGCGGGCGCTGCTGATCGCCCTGGTGCTGGCCCTGATCGCGCTGATCGCCGGCGGCCTGCTGGCCCGCATGATCTCCCGGGGCCTGTCCCACCTGGTCGACGAGAGCCAGCGCGTCCGTCGCATGGAGCTCGAGCCCGTGTCCGGCAAGAGCCCGTTCCGCGAGATCGACGACGTGCTCACCTCCTTCGAGTCCATGAAGACCGGCCTGCGGGCCTTCCAGAAGTACGTGCCGTTGAAGCTGGTCCGCCAGCTCCTCGAGGAGCGCAACGATCCCCAGCTGGGCGGCGACGTGCGTACCCTCACGATCCTGTTCAGCGACATCAAGGGGTTCACCTCCATCAGCGAGCGCCTCGAGCCCCTGGAGCTGGCCCACCAGCTCGGCGAGTACCTGGCCGTCATGACCCGCCGCATCCAGGAGCGCCACGGCACCGTGGACAAGTACATCGGGGACGCGGTCATGGCCTTCTGGGGCGCCCCGTCGGAGCTGGCCGACCACGCGCCCCAGGCCTGCACGGGCATCCTGGAGGCGCTGCAGGATCTGAAGGACCTCGAAGCGGAGAAACCCTTCCTGGCCGACTTCTTCACGCGGGTGGGCATCCACACCGCCTCGGTGGTGGTGGGCAACTTCGGCTGTGAGGACCGCCTCAACTACACGGTCATCGGCGACGGCGTGAACCTGGCCAGCCGCCTCGAGGGGCTCAACAAGGTCTTCGGGACGCGGATCATCGTCAGTCAGGACACGGCGACGGCCGTGGGCGGGGCCTTCGTCCTGCGCCGCCTGGCCAGCGTGGCCGTGGTCGGGCGCTCCCTGCCCTGCACCGTCTTCGAACTGATGGGCGCCGCCGGCGCCGTGCCCGAGGCCGACGTCGAGGCCGCGCGCCGGTACGAAGAGGCCCTCGACCGCTACACCGCCGGCGACTTCTCCGGGGCCGTGACCCTCCTCGACGACCTGCTGTCCATGCGCCCCGACGACAGCCCCGCGTCGTGGCTCCGGGGCCGCTGCGCCGCCCTGCTGTCGAACCCGCCCGCCCACGGCGGGACGGCCGCCCACGGCTGGGACGGCGTGATCACCATGGACGGCAAGTAGGAGAGAAGCGCGGAAGTACCTCGCCATCGACCGAGCGTTGCTCTCCGACCTGCTGCGGGACTTCCTGCGTACCGTTTTCGCCTTGCAGCGCCTCCTTGAGACGATCGGGGAAGCGCGCGAGTCCGACGACGACCGCGACGACACCCCTGAGGCCGCCCCACCCCACGAACTGTGCTCCTCATCACAC
The DNA here is from genome assembly GCA_002841825.1 of Deltaproteobacteria bacterium HGW-Deltaproteobacteria-22. GTDB lineage: Bacteria > Myxococcota_A > Polyangia > HGW-17 > HGW-17 > HGW-17. Next base: position 5,320 of record PHAZ01000067.1, read on the forward strand.
TGTGCAATTAATCACAAACTGGTTCAAAGAAAACGACTTTCCGAACGATTGAATTTGCACGCAGGGTCCCGTCTCAGGCAGAACAAGCGCAGGAGGTGGTCCGATGCGAACCCTGATAATCCAATTGTTCCTGTCGTTGATTCTCAGCATCACCCTTTTCTCTTGTGACAATGGCGGAAGCGCAAAGAAAGCCGATCCCTGCGAGGACGTCATCTGCGAAGAATGGCAGTCATGTGCAGCCGGCGAGTGCGTCCTGCAGGAGGGCCGGTGCGAGAACTACACCCACTGCGCCGACGACATGTTCTGCGATGACGCGCTGCACACCTGCCGGGGTCCGAGGCAGCCCGCCGACGACTTCCTCGGTGACCTCGAAGGCAACAGCGTCGCGTTTTCGTTCGCCGGGATCATCAATCCGGGCACGACCACGGATCCGACCCTGGGCGCCGGCACCTACACGTTCGACGTGGGCGAGCTCACGGGGGTGATCAACGAATACGCCTACACGTTCGAGTTCACCTATCCGGAGGATTACCCCAATCCGTCAGTGACGGGGCTGGAGGTGCTCTCCCTGGGGGCCTCGAAGATCTACGGTCAGAACGGGCCCGAACTGGACTATTATCATTTCAACTGGGTGGTGGCCAAATCGGTGCTCCTGGCCGCGCGCACGGCCGACGATCCGGTCCTGGAGGCGCCGGATCTGGCCCGCTTCCGTCTGATGGACGTCAACCAGTACGTGCGCCAGTGGGACCAGACGTTGTTCCGCCGGTACTGCACCATCTCTTCTTACGACACCGCGGCGTCCACGGGCCGGCTTTTCCTGGACTTCTTCGACAACACGTCGTTTTCCGCCGGCGAGGACCTGAAGATCTGGGGCAACCTGCCGCTGACCCCGTTGATCCAGATCACGTCCGAGAACGAGGAGGCCCAGTGCCTGTACCGCATCAAAGACGCCTATGTGACCCGCGAGGATTACGAGACCGAGCGGGCCATCACCGAACCGGCGTTGTCCTGCGAAATTCCGGCGGATTTCTTCGACGGCGCAGTGCCCATGCACCTGGACTACTTCTTCAGCGGCGAGCTCAACCCGTCCGACGCGTCCCTCGAGTCGGCGGTGCCCGGGTACGGGGACGCCACGGCCATGCTGCAGGAGGAGGTGATCGTGGACGACTACAACTCCGTGGCCCTGGACACGACCGTCGAGTCGGTGCCGATCACCTACGCCCAGTCCATCGGCAGCGTCACCACGGTGGGCACCGATCATTACCGGTTCTACATTATGGGCGTCTATGTCGCCACATCGGTCTTGCAGACCATGAAGCAGGATCAGACGACCGTGGTCCCCTGGGACGCCGAGACCATGAGCGTCGCGCTGGAGTCCTATGAGCAGCTGGCCGTCGACGGGGTCGGCTACGGCAAGGTGTGTCCCGTGGCCGTCAGCGGCCCGGACGCCATCGGAGACCTGCTGGCCTGCACCGGAGAGAACGTGGACTTCTCGGTCGGCGAGACCCTGGAGCTGGCGCTGAGCGTCACCTGGACCGACGACGCGACCTCCATCGCCGCGGTGTATTCCTACGCGGACGGACAGACCTGCCACTGCCTGCAGGACAACGCCATCATCGACTGCGCCGTGTTCGACGCGCTGCTGGCCCGGAGGTGACCCATGAACACCCTGCTATTGCTGACCCTGTTCTTCGGCCCGCTGCACACCGGAACCCACGGCGTCACCCAGAAGTCGATGATCGTCGTCACGACGAAGAAGATCGTGTCGCAGTCGGCGAAGCTGGCCGACTTCATCGCGGCCAAGGAGGACCGCGGCTACGTCGTGGACGTGGCCACCGAAGATGACTACGGTTCCGCTGGCGAGGAGGGGTTGCCGCGGGCCCTGGCGATCCGCGCCTACCTGCAGTCGGTGCACGCGGACTACTCCTACGCCCTGCTGATCGGAAACGCGCACGCCGACTACGGAGACGTCCCCATGTGGAAGGTCTGGGCGCGGCACGCCTGGTCCAGCTCCAACTGCGGCGGCTTCCCGCTGGACTGCCGGTCACACGAGACCGACTACCTGTACGCCGATCTCACCGGCGACTGGGATCTCAACGGCAACGGACAGTACGGGGAGACCGGCCTGGATCAGGGCGACGGAGGCATCGACCTGGTGCCCGAGCTGCTGGTGTCGCGCATCCCGGTGTACTTCGACGATTACCGGGAGCTGGATCAAATCCTGACCTCGGCGATCGACTACGGCAACGCCGCCCCGGCCGACATCGCCTACCGGAAAAAGGCGCTGCTGCCGGCCGCGTTCTACTACTTCAAGGGCCAGGAGATGGTCGGCTACTCATTCCCCGACGATGTCGACGGCTCCGTGATCACTGAGTGGTTCTTCCATCGGGTGATCGAGTCCAGCGCAGGCTACACGGCCACCCGGCTGTATGAGCGCGAGGGCATCGTCACCTCGCGGCTCGAGTCCGAGCTCGCCCTGACGCGGGAGAACCTGATCTCGGCCTGGAAAGACGGCTACGGGATGGTCTTCTGGATGGGCCATGGTCTGCAGAAGGAGGTGGCCCGCGTGATCTGGACCGCGGACACCAACGGCGACGGCCTGGCCCAGGACACCGAGATGTCCAGCGCCCTTTTCATTCACTCCGACGACGCCGAGTCCATCGGCTCGGGCCGTCCGGGCTTCGTCGTGGGCGTCAGTTGCGAGATCGGCAGCGCCGAGACCTATCAGAACCTGACCGCCATGCTGCTGCTGCACGGGGCGGCCGTGGGCATGCTGGGTTCGTCGAGCGTCACGCCCGGCTCCGTCACCGACTGGGCCAATCTGGAGAGCGAAATGGAGCTGGAGCGGTCCGGCGCCGACAACATCGGCGTGCTGTTCTTCCAGGATCTGATCGCGGGAAAGACCGCCGGGGAGGCCATCTGGAACGCGAAACTCCAGGCCGGAACGGAGGACGACAGCGAGTCCCTCGCCGGGCGCACCATGCTCAACTTCTTCGGTGACCCGACGCTGCGCCTGGATTCCACGATGGAGGACATCGTCGACCCGGAGCCGGAGGATCCCCCGGGAAAGGGCGACGACTCCGGCTGCTCCACCGCCGCCCCCGGCACTGCTTCAGGCTCTCCGGGCGCCTCCATCCTGGTGCTGACGCTCTTCTTCATGGCCCGATGCCGCCGGTCTTCTCGACCTTGTAGCCGGAAGCCTTGTCCAGTTCGGCGGCCTTCGCCTTGTCCAGTGCGCCCTTTTCGGCCAGCGTCACCGGTTTGAACTCCAGTCCGAACTCGGCATTTCCGATCATGAAGTCGTATTTCGCAGCCCCGTTGTGGAGGAAGTTGCACTACGAGCGCGCGCCCGGGGACGCGCTGCGGCCGCTGCCAGCGACCTACCGGCGACGAGAGCCGGAGAAGACTGGGACGGCGTGTTCATCCGGGTCTTTCCTCTTTGATGCCCCGGGTCGGGGCATCATGTCCGCAACACCGCACCGGTCGTCTCCGACCGGCGGGCGGTGTATGGAAGGATCCGATTTCGATTTCGATTTCGATCGGGATCCGCGAGCGAAGTGAAGCGGGAAATATCCAATCAGGCCGCGGTGGTGATGAACCAATCCATTAATCGACGGGGTTGATGTACTCGAGGTCGAGGCCGCCCGGATACAGGTAGGAGGTGTACGCGGCGTAGCCGTAGACCTCGATGCCGAAGCGGATCGTGGCGTTGGGGGCGGCGATGCGGTGGGCGCCGCCGGTGCCGGTGCTGGTGACGTCGATCTGGGCCACGCCGTAGCCGGTGGAGCCGATGGGGATGTAGTCGTTGATGGTGATCGGCGTGCCGTCGAGCACGATGTAGTCGGTGGAGTCGGTGGGGATCATGGCGATGACGTTGACGAAGTTGTTGGTCATCGAGGGCGGCGTGGTGAAGTTGTACTCGGAGCGGTACTGCTCCTGGGGCACCACGAGGCCAAACGCCGGGTCGCCGGTGGGGTTCCCGGCGTAGTCCTGGCCCACCGTGAACTTGCCGATCATGATCGGCCCCGTGGAGAGGACCTCGAAGTGGGTGTTGGGGGTGGGCATGAACTCGACGTACTCGCCCATCTGCAGGGTGAGGGGCGCTGCGACGGAGGCGGGATTGAAGGAGATGTTGGTGTTGTTGTCGGCAGCCAGGATGCGGATCATGTTGGACTCGGAGTTGCCCGGGGTGATCTGGCGGGTCAGGCCGACCATGAAGCGCTTGCCCCAGGTCTCCAGCGGGAACATCTGCTCCTCGAGGTGGTCGCAGGCCCAGGAGCTGTAGGGGATGAACGTGCAGTTGTGCCCGCCCCAAACCGCGATGGGCGCCGAGGAGGTGACCATCATGCCCGTCAGGTCGTAGGCGTTGCCGGGGTTGCAGAAGCCGTACGAGCCATCGGAAGACGTGGCCGAGCCGGGCCCGGAAGGACAGGAACTGTAACTGAGGTCGCTGCGCGAAAAGAGCTGGAGCTGGTCACCGCGGTTCATGGCGAACGAGTTGGACCCGCCGGGGGAGAGCGCGGGCACGCCCGTGCCGCCGGCCACGTAGGAGCGCGTCTGCACCAGCACGGACGTGTTGTCCTCGGTGGCGACGATGGTCACCACGCCCGGCGAGGTCGAGTCGTCGCCGAAGGTGGTGTCTCCCATGACCCAGGTGGGCCGGGCCATGACCAGGTAGTTGGTCGAGAGCACCTGCTGGGGCAGCAGCAGCGAGGCGTCGTTGGTGTAGGAGTTCACGCCGCCGAGCACGAAGTCGTACGGGTTGAACTGGTACACCGTGACCGGCAGGGAGGCCTGCACGCGGTAGGCCCCCTGGCCGTCGGAGGTGCGATAAAAGCCCGAGGCCGAAGAAGAACGCACGGCTTCGACGTAGTTGAGCTGGAACACCTGCAGGGTGCGGGCGGGGACGAGCTGGTCCACGTTGACGCCGCCGCCGGTGATCATCACCCGCACCTCGGCGTCGTTGTCGTTGTCCACGGCCACCGCGAAGTTGCCCGCGAACGTCGCCGAGAGCAGGGAATTGGACATGCCCACGGCCCAGTATTCACAGCCGCGGTAGCTCTTGGTCGAGGCCGCGCGGATGCACGGGCTGTCGCAGCCGGCCGTGCCGTTGGCGCCGGCGCACTGCTCGCCCGCGGTGGAGTCACACTCGGTCTGCACGAGGCCGATGGTGCCGTCGGAGTTGCAGATGTGCACATGGTTGTCGGCGCCGCAGGTGGTGCCGCCGGCGATGCACTGGGCGCACGCAAGGGAGCCGGGATCGCACACCGGCCGGTCGGCGAAGGCGCCGACGCCGCACATGGTCTCGTTGATCCACTGCTTGTCCTCGCAGATCTGGATGACGCTCCCCAGACAACGATGGGAACCGGCGAGGCAGTCCTGGTTGTTGAAGTTGTTGATGTTGGTGGAGTTGAAGTTGTTGGTCTTCTTCTTCTCGCTGGGGTTGCAGTTCAGCAGGAAGGGGACGGCCAGCAGGAGGGTGATGATGAACAAACGATGCATGGGACACCTCGCGAGTTATTGGAAGTATGCCAGAAAAACGTCATACGCGCCACTGCTGATCAAAGTGTCGTCGCCGATGGTCATCGACGACTGGAACTCGCCGGTGATCGCGAGAGCCCCAGCCGGGGTCAGGGCCATCGACTTGATGGTGTCGAAACCGGTCCCGCCGAAGCGCTGCACAAAGTCGGGATTGCCGGCGGCGTCGGTGGCCGCGATGTAGAAATCGGCGATGCCCTGCCCGGTCAGAATCGTACCGAAGAAGTTCGCGGCCCCCGTGAAGTTGCCCGAGAACCAGACCCGGCCGTCGGCATCCAGCCCGACTCCAATTCCGCCGCCGTCGAGGTCGGCGGAGCCGGACACCTTGGACCAGACGGTGTTTCCGGCGCTGTCGAGCTTGAGCATGAAGATGTCCTGGCTGCCGAAGCCGGCCTCGGCGCCGACGCCGAAGTCCACGGCCGGTCCTGCCTTGCCCGTGACGTAGACATTCTGGAGGGAATCCACGGCCACGGCGGCGCCCTCGTCATCAGCCGCGGAGCTGCCGTAGCGTTTGGCCCAGGTCGGCGTCATGACCGAGTTGAGCTTGATTACATAGATGTCAACCATGCCGGTGGAGACGAGGGGCTGGGAATTGTAATACAGGGTTCCGGAGAAGCCGCCGGTCGCGTAGATGTTTCCGGAGGGGTCCACCGCCAGCCTGCGGACGGTGTCCAATACCCCCCCGCCGCTCAGCGTGGTGCTGATGCGGAAGGTGCCGTCGGCGTTGTATTGTGCAAGAAACACGTCGCGCCCGGATCCGGAGGTGTGGTGGGTCCCGCCGAGGTTGATGTTTCCTTCGAAGACGCCGGCGAAGGTCACCCGGTCGCCCACGTCGACGGTCACGCGCAGGCCTTCCTGGTACGTGCCATCGCCGAAGCGCTTGCTCCAGACGTGATCCCCCGACGGGGTGAGCTTGGCCAGGTACGCGTCGGAGCCGCCTCCCGACACCAGATCCTGTCCCCCCAGGTTCAGGGTCACGTTGAAGGAACCGGTGATCAGGATGTTTCCGGCGGAGTCCGTGGCGAGGCCGTTGAGGATCTCCCCGTCAGGGCTGCCGTACCGCCGGCTCCAGATGTGAGCGCCGGTCGCGTCATATTTGGCGATGAAGATGTCCGAGGCGCCCTGCGAGGTCAGATCCTGCCCCCCGAAGTTGACGGTGCCCCTGAAGATGCCGCCCACGATCACGTTGCCGGTGGCGTCGATGGCCACCACGCTGCCTTGATCGTTCGTGGTGCTCCCGGCCCGGATGCTCCAGTCGGCCCGGCCGGCGCAGCGCGTGAGGTCCAGCTGGTCGCAGGTGTCCCAGCAGGCGATGGGACCGCCCAGAAACCCGTTGGTGGCGCAGGTCTCGCCCGCTGTGTCGGCGCCGTCGCAGAGCTCGCCCTGCTCCGCCTGCAGGATTCCGTCACCGCAGCCGGGGCCCCACGCCAGGCAGTCGGACATGCAGCCGCCGTAGCTGCCGTCATTAACGCCGTCGTCGCAGACCTCGTCGCCGAGGAGCTGGCCGTCGCCGCAGATCGGAGTGCACACACTGGGGGTCCCCACGCACGCCCAGCCGGGCTCCACGGCACAGCCAGCATCGCAGCCGTCCCCGGCGGCGCGGTTGGTGTCGTCGCAGCCTTCGTTCAGGGCGACCATTCCGTCCCCGCACACGGCCTCGCAGTCGGCGTAATCGAATTCGCAGGCCGCCGAGCAGCCCAGCGCCCCGCCGATGAAGCCTAAGTCGGTGCAGGTCCATCCCTGAAGATCGTTGGTGTCGCAGTCTTCATGATCCACCTGCGCCAGGCCGTCGCCGCAGGTGAGGGAGCAGCCGGTGGTGATGATGGTGCAGTCGGAGGCACAGGCGAGGTTTCCCGCGTAGAAGCCTTCGGTGCCGCAGGTGAGCGGGCCGAAATCATTCTTGTCACACTGCTCGCCGGGATCCAGGACGCCGTCGCCGCAGGAATCGGTGACCTTGACCTTGGAGTCGCAGGCAGCCAACAGCCAACACAGGAGCAGGAATGAAAGGGCATGACGGGAAACTGACGAGTAGTTCATGGAAATCACCTTCTGAAACGTGCTGCATGAAGTGTAGAGGCAAAATGGCTTACATTCAACTGGCGCATGGACAAAATCCGCGTTTTCGGGTAGGTTGCCCGCGCAATCGGCCGGCATCGCGCCTCGGCCGTGCACGGAGGATTCCCATGAAAGTCGTCATTCTCGCCGCCGGCACCGGCTCCCGCCTTCGTCCCTACACCGACGAACTGCCCAAGGCCCTCGTGCCCATGAACGGCAAGCCGCTGCTGGCCCACATGCTCGACACCCTGCAGGTGTTCCCCATCGAGGAGTTGATCGTGATCACCGGTTTCCGTGCGGAGAAACTGCATGCGTTCTTCCAGGGACGGCCCGAGACGCCCACTTTCATCTTCAACGAGCGCTTCGACACGGCCGGCAACGGCTACTCCCTGCTCAAGGCCGGGCCGGCCGCGCTGGGGCACGACTTCATCAAGCTCGACGCGGATCTGGTGTTCGAACCGTCGGTGGTGGAGAAGCTCCTGGCGGCCCCCGGAGACGTGCGCCTGATGGCCGACGTGCATCCCTGCGGCGAAGAGGAGATGAAGATCCAGATCGACGCCGAAGGCCGCATCGTGAACCTCTCGAAGTTGATCGACCCCGCCCTGGCCTACGGAGAGAGCATCGGCATGGAGTTCTGCACGGCCGCCGGCAGCCGGCAGTTGTTCCCGGAACTGGCTGCGATGATGGCCGAGGGGCTGGATCAGGAGTATTACGAGGAGGCCTACGGACGCCTGGCCCGCGCCGGCGCCTTCGTGTCCGCGACCGAGGTCGGCAAGGATCAGAAATGGTTCGAGATCGACACCATCGAGGATCTCCGCGCGGCCGAGAAACTGTTCTCCTGCTGAGCCGATGACCATGCCCCACACAACTCCGACTGAAAATCAAGAAAAACCCGTCGTTATCGTCGACGCCCGACGGTGGCCGCTGCCCCCGACGCGCAGGCTCGCCGGGCTGCCGATCTTCCTGCGCACGCTGCTGACCCTCGAGCGCGCCGGCGCCGGACGGCTCCGCATCCTGGGCGGGGATCACCGCACCGTGCTCGAGGGCCTGCTGGTGCGCCGGTCGCCGCGTATTCCGGTGGAGTTCGTCACGGACGATTCCACCTCGGACGCCGCCGGCGAAAAGACCGTCGTGGAGGCCTGCGCGCTGTACGAGCCCGGCAGGCTCAATGACGCCCTCGCCGGCGGCTGCACGGTCGCAGATGCCCGCTGGTGCGCGCTGGACACCGCCACCGATCTGTCACGAGCCTCGGGCCTTCTTTGGCGCTCCCTGCGCAAGCCCATCGAGAACGACGGCGTGGTGGCATACTTCCTCGGCCGTCCGGTCTCACGGCTCGTCTCGAGGCTGATCATCGGCACGCCGATCACTCCCAACCAGGTGACCATCGCCAGCGGCGTCTCGGCCCTCGCGGGCGCCTTCCTGCTCACGCAGAGCCTGATCCTGGGCGCCGCGCTGTACTGGTTCTCGTTCGTCCTCGACTGCGTCGACGGCGAGCTGGCCCGCCTGCGCTTTCAGGGATCCCGCACGGGGCAGTGGCTCGACACCATCGCCGACGACACCGCCACGGTGGCGTTCTCCGCCGGCCTGAGCGTGGTGATGCTCGACATCAACACGGCCGCGGCCATCGTGGGTTTTGTCGCCGCCGGCATCTACGCGCTCTCGTGCATCCCCGTGTACCGTGCGCTGCGGCACCTGCCCACCATCGACACCGCCCAGTATCCGTACTTCTTCATGGGTGAAAAGGGGGCAGCCGCCGAGGAGAAGAACCTCTGGACGCTCCTGGCCTACGGCTTCCGGCGCGACGTGATCCTCTTCCTGCACCTGATCTTCTCGCTGGTCTCCTGCCTGTGGTGCATGTTCCTGCTGCAGTTCGTGATCAACGCCGGAATGGCGTTCATCACGTGGCTCGACGTCACGGTCAAGGCCCTTCGCAAGGCCTGAGAACGACCTGCCCCATAATTGTCAACATACCTTGCAACTATTGAGTGATCGTGAGCGTGTAGTTGTTTGCGGCGCGGTGATAACCGTCGACCAGCAGGTAATAGGTCGTTCCGGCGTTTAGCGAGCGGGTGAAGGTCTCGTTGTCGGACGTGGTGTAGGCCATGGCGATGGAGGTCAGGAGGTTGCCTGCATCGTACAGATAAAGATCCAGATCGCCCGTCGCGTTGGTGAACGACGCCGTGAAGGTCACGCTGACCGTGGCCGATGGCGTGAACACGAACCAGTCCTGATAGGTCGGTCCGCAGATCGAGCCGGTCAGGGGCGTGCCAGCCGCGAGATCCAACTCGAAGGCGGTGGTCCACTGCACGTTGTTGCGGTCGTCCTCGACGCAGCCGCATGCGGTGTCCCCGGCGCAGTTGGTGTCGGCGCAGTTGATCTGGCCGTCGCCGTCGTCATCGCCCGGGGTCAGGCAGAGCTCCTGGGCCACGCACAGCCCGTCGCCGGTGTTGCAGTAGCGGGTGTCACGGCACTGCCAGTCCCGCCCACAGTGAGGATTGCACACGTTCACCGTGGCGCCTGCGGGCATTGTGCACTGGTAGCCGACGCGGCAGTCGGTGGCCGAGGCGCAGGTCTTGGCGCACAGCCCGTTGCCGTCGGAGCCGGTCACGCACGAGGCGCCGATGGGGCATGGATTCATCACGGAGCAGACCTTGGTGCAGGTGCCGCCGG
>PHAZ01000068.1 GCA_002841825.1 Deltaproteobacteria bacterium HGW-Deltaproteobacteria-22
CGGGGATCTGTACGGCCCGGACCCCTTCTGCTGGCATCATCCTCATGAAAACTAACTCATCACATTGCATCCTCTGCTGGCATCATCCCTCATGAGTATCCGTCTCGAAACCACTGCTGCTGCTGCGCTGCTGGCCGCGTCCGCACCGCTTTCGCTGGTCTCGGCAGCTTCGATCCTGATGTTCGACGGTCCGCCGGTCTTCTTCCGGCAGACCAGGCTGGGGCTCCACCGGAGGCCGTTTTCGCTGCTCAAGTTCCGGACCATGCGCGACGACCGGATCACCCACCCAGGGCGCATTCTGCGCAACCTGGGCTGGGACGAGCTGCCGCAGTTGGTCAACGTGCTGCGTGGCGAGGCGTCGTTCATCGGTCCGCGACCGCTGACACCCGAAGACGTGGAGCGGCTGTCCGCGGAGCATCCGGAGATGGATGGGCGCTTCACCGTCCGCCCGGGCCTCACCGGCCTGATCCAGGTTCTTGGCACCCGTGGCGCCGCCTTCTCCATCGCCGTGGAGAACGCCTACGCACACCGCGCCACAGCCCTCCATGATGCGCAGATCCTGTCACTGACGGCTGGCGCCTTCCTGCTGGGCAAGGATCGCCTCCGCCGCTTCGTGGCGCGCTTCCCCGCCTGGAAAAACCATCTGCTGTTTCTGGATTTCTGACAGCGCCGATACAAATCATGGATGTCGTTGCCCGTTGAGGGATGGTGGGCTGTTGGAATGGAACACCACCTTCAGGGATCGGCGTCGTTGCTAGGCCACGCAATCAGGTCCCTTCAGCACCAGAACTGGAGCGATGATCTCCCGGAAACGCGCGGCCACGGGGGAGTCCTTGAAGACCTGCATGAAGGCCCGTCCGTCATCGGCGCACTGCGCCAGTTGCGGATCCATCGGCAAGGAGCCGAGGAAGGGAACGTCCATGTCACGACACATGGCCTCGGCTGCACCAGTGGGCAGTATCTGGGTCACGGTCTGGCAGTGCGGACACACAAAGCCGCTCATGTTCTCCACGACCCCCAGGACCGGCACGTTCAACTCGCGGCAGAAACTGATGCTCTTGCGCACGTCCACGGCCGCGATGCGCTGGGGCGTCGTGACGATGACGGCGCCATCAACGCGATCGAGCAACTGCACCACGCTCAGCGGCTCGTCGCCGGTCCCCGGTGGGGAGTCAATCACGAGGTAATCCAGATCTCCCCAGGCCACATCGGACAGGAACTGCTTGATCACCCCCATCTTGCGTGGACCCCTCCAGATGACCGCGTCATCCTGATGGTTCAGGAGAAAGCCGATGGACATCACCTGCAACGCCCCCAGCTCCACCGGCAGGATCTCATTGGCGTGGCCCTGCAGGACCTCGTTCTCCAAACCCAGCATGGTCGGCACGGAGGGTCCGTGGATGTCGACGTCGAGCAACCCGACGCGCTTGCCGGCCAGCATCAGGGAAACGGCCAGGTTCACTGCCACGGTGCTCTTGCCCACACCTCCCTTGCCGGAGAGCACCAGGATCTTATTCTTGATGCGACACAGCCGGGACTGCAGACGTTGGCGTTGCTCGAAGTCGGCATCGTTCTCTCCGGGCTTGCGCGCCTTGGAGTCACATTCGCCGCTCGAGCAGGTTTCGCAGGCATTGTTCTTCGTTGATTCTTCACGCTGGTTCGTCATGATTTCCTTCCTGTGTTGCTTGGCCGATCTGTTCGCGGATCCGATCCCAGATCTCCCGGATCATCCGGGCACCCGGACCATCGGTTTCCACCACGGTCCGACCCTCCTGCTGGGCGACCGCAAACGCACGGTCCCAGGGAATATTTCCTACAAAGTTCGCACCGGCAGCTTTGGTCATGTGCTCGATCTCCCTGGCAGCCGGCTCGTAAATATCAAACTTGTTGACGCAAACGAAGGTGGGAATGGAAAAGTGCCGCGTCAAGGCCAGCAGACGCAGCAGATCATGGCTTCCCGACACGCTCGGCTCTGTCACCGCCAACACATGGGTGGCGCCGGTGAGGGAGGCGATCACGGGACAGCCGATGCCGGGGGAGCCGTCGGTGATCACCCACGCAAGGTCATGCTGCCGGGCCAGCTCGAAGGCCCTCCTGCGGACCTGGTTCACGAGCTTGCCGGAGTTTCCGGAGCCCACCAGGAGCCTGGCATGCACCATCGGACCGCAGCGCGTGTCGGACTCGAACCAGTGCCCGCGAAATTTCTCCGGAAACTCGATGGCACCGGCCGCACAATGCCGCACGCAGACGCCACAGCCCTCACAGGCCAGCAGGCGGACATCCATTCGGGTGATGCCGGTCTCGTCCTGCAGCCGTGTGAACGCGTCGAACTCGCACAGGTCCGCGCAAAGGCCGCAGCGGACACACAATGACTGATTCAGGATGGCCTCCCGGCCGCTGTAGAAATCATGCACAACCCGGATTTCAGGACGCAGCAGCATGTGGAGATCGGCGGCATCCACATCGCAGTCGGCGACCACGATCGGTCCCGCAAGCACCGCCAGCGAGGCCGCCACACTGGTCTTTCCGGTACCACCCTTGCCACTGATCACAACCAGTTCCGTGGTCATCCGTCCGCCTCCTTGAGTTGATCCACCAACCGGACGAATGCCGCGCGAAGCTCGGGAAACTCGTCGACCAGGATCCGACCCCGGGCACCTGCCTCCGCATACCGGCGATCTTCCGGGATCTCCAGCCACACGGGTATGTCTTCCTCCTCACAGTACCGTCGCACCAGATCCTGTCCCGGAACCATCCGGTTGATGACCACACCGAAGGACAACCTCAGCAGGCGGACCAGCTCCACGATCAGTTTCAGATCGTGCAGGCCGAAGGGCGTCGGCTCCGTGACGAGCACAACCCGGTTCACGCCGCGCAGCGTCGACTCCACCGAGCACGACGTGCCCGGAGGCGCATCCAGGATCGTCAGGATCCGCGGATCGCGAAGCTCCTTGACCGCCGAGATCACCGGCCCCGCCTGGGGAGACCCCACATCGAGCGTTCCCGTGAGCAGCGTCAGGCGCGGCCCAATCTCCCGAATTTCCATCTGGCCCACGCGATGGCTCACCATGCTGATCGCTTGATGAGGACACAGCATCGAGCAACCCCGGCACCCGTGGCACAACTCGGGAAAGACCAGGCTCACACGTGAAACCACCGCCAGCGCGTTGAACTGACAGAACTGTGCGCACAGGCCGCAGAAGTCGCACTTTGACTGGTCTATCCAGGGCACCTGCGTGGTGACCTCGCGCAGCGCACTGGCGTCACCTGCCAGAAACAGGTGGGCATCGGGTTCCTCGACGTCACAATCGACCAACTGCACTTTTTCCCCGACCACCCACGCCAGATTGACGGCCACCGTCGTCTTTCCTGTCCCTCCCTTGCCGGAGGCCACCGCCCATATGGGACCCCGAACTTCCTCCGGCCACACCTTTTTGCTGTCTTTGGTTTCCATCAATGGCTCTGCGGCTCTTTGGGAGTTGTGACCAACGGCAGTTTTCCATTCCGATGGCGATCAATCGCCTCCTCGACGGTGCAGTCCGACGTGGAAAACATCATGATCTTCGCCGCAGACAGCACCTCATAGGCCTTGGGACCGAAATGCCCGGAAACCACCGCGGTCACCCCCAGATCAACCACCTTCTGGGCCGAGCTCACACCAGCGCCGTGTCCGGCATCCTGATTATCCTGGTTGTCCACGATGTTCCACTTCATCGTGTCCGTGGAATACACCAGGAAGTTTTTCGCCCGGCCGAACCGCACATCCAACTGGGCCTGCAGATTTTCTCCTTCGGTTGTAACCAAAATTTTCATTCCACAACCTCAACTCCGTCCATGCGGGCCTGGATGTCCAGGATCCTCTGCTTCAGTTCATCCATTTCCTGCTCGAGCTTCAAGCGCGCGTTTTCTTCGGTCTGGGAGGAAGACTGGCCTGAAAACCGGGGGCCGACTGCGTCGTTGCCACGACCGATGCCGCACCCGTTGCCCCGACCGTTGCCACGACCGATGCCGCACCCGTTGCCCCGACCGTTGCCCCGACCGTTGCCAAAACTGACTCCGGCGATCCCACCGGCCACCGAAGTACAACGGCCGCGGTTTCCGCCGCTGGCAGGTCCTTCGCCCATGGGTCCTGTTCCATTTCGATTAGGCATGTCAACTTCTCCTCTTTTGTCCGTGTCCGGGACGTCGCGGCCGTTCGTCGCCGTCCAGAAAACCATTTCTCTGACGGTTCCGGCAACGCGACCTGCACCCGGGCATGACAAACGGCCGTTGGTCGAACTCTTCCCGCCGGCAGGCCTCCACCAATTCGTCGAGACCGCCGGAGAGGAAGCTCCGGACCTGGATCCGACGCTCCTGCAGAAAAACCTCCAGCGACCGCGAGATCGCACCGCACAGCAGCAGGTCCACCTCCAGCTCCACGGCGCGCCGGGCCTTCTCCTGCGGCGTGCGCTCCATCAGACACTCCATGCGACGGATCTCCCTGCCCTCCACGGTGCAGTCCACCAGTATCCACCACACGGCCGTATCAAACAGCGGGGCCAGCCGGTCGTTCCATGCCACAAGCGCCACTCGCATTCAACCTCCGGTTGCAGCCATGCAAGGCCACTGGATGCTAGTAATTAGCAACCATCGTGCCAGAACCTGAATTTTTAAATTTCTATTTATAATCAATGAATTATGAGATCAAGGATCGAGGTTTTCACTGAAAGTATGTTGCAATTCTGCAACATATACAACTGAAATATGTTGCATATGTGCAACTACCTGGACCCTCGCCAGCGGCCGTCCCGGGCGGGCGAAACGATGCCCAGTTCGCGCATCTTGCGAAACAGAGTGGAGCGGTGCAGACCCAGCTCATGCGCGGCGGCGGACCGCTTCCATCCATGTGCATCCAGCGCACGACGGATCGCCTGCGCCTCGATCAGGTCGTTGACATCCCGCATGGTCATGGCACCACCGGCCGGTATCGCGGCGGTGATCTCCTCGGGCAGGTGGAAGATCTCGATGCTGCCCGTGCGGCACAGCAGGAAGGCCCGCTCCACGGCGTTCTTCAACTCGCGGATGTTCCCCGGCCAACCGTAGGCCATCAACAGGGAGAGCGCCTCGGAGGAGACCCCCTGCACCTGGCGGTTCTGAATATGATTAAACTCGGCTACAAAATCCTGCACCAGCAGGGGAATGTCCTCCCGGCGCTCGCGCAACGGCGGCATCTGCACGCTGACCACGTGAATCCGGTAGTACAGATCCTCCCGGAACCGGCCCGTGCGCACCAGCTCCGACAGGTCTCGGTTCGTGGCCGCGATGATCCGGGCCTCGGCCGGCTCGGAGCGCACCGACCCCAGCGGCTCGAAGACGCGCTCCTGCAACACACGCAGCAGTTTGACCTGCAGGCTCGGCGAGACCTCCCCGATCTCGTCGAGAAACAGCGTACCCCGGCGGGCCAGGGAGAACCGGCCCGGCTTGTCCCTCACGGCACCCGTGAAGGCTCCCTTTTTGTAGCCGAACAACTCCGACTCCAGCAGCGTGTCCGGCAGCGCCCCGCAGTTGACGGCCACGAAGGGCTCTTTCGCGCCGCTGCCCGACTCGTGGATCGTGCGCGCCAGCATCTCCTTGCCCGTTCCGGTCTCACCGGTGATAAGCACCGTGCTGGGGCTGTCGGCGATCGCGGGCAGGATCTCCAGAACCCGACGCATGACCGCGCTCTTGGTGGCCAGCTCGCCCACCCGGTGACGGCGCTCCAGCCGGGCACGCAACATCACGACCTCGCTGAGGTCCCGAAAGGTCTCGGCCCCACCGATGATCCGCCCGGCAGCATCGCGCAGCACGGCCGTGGAGATGCTGATTGGCACCTGGCGCCCCTCGGAGGTCACGATGTAGCACGACTGGCCGATGATCGGCTTCTGATCGGCCAGCGTGCACCGCAGCGGACAGTCGTCTCCGCAGCGGCTTGAGCGGAACACGTCCGCACAGCGCCGGCCCAGGGCCTCGCGGCGGGGAATCCCGGTGATGAGCTCGGCGGCGCGGTTGAAGGAAGTGATCCGCCAGTCGCGGTCCACGGTAAACACGCCGTCGGAAATGCTCTCCAGAATGGTCTCGGTCATGATCGGGACGACAGGCTTCATGTCAATGCTCCTGACGGCCAGGGATGACCGTTGCAGAACTGCAACTATAGTTTGCAATTATGCTGATACAAGTACTGGATTTATTTTTTTCTCGCGACCATGGAGAGCAGCGTCTCCAGAGGAGAAGGGGCAGCCGCGATCCGAACCCAGGCTGAGTCGACCGGCAGAATTCCACCGCGATCGAACCGGATTTCCAAGGCCACCAGCAGCGCACGCTCCCGCAACGTAGGTGCAGGAACCGCACCAAGAGCATCTGCCAGGGCAGGCACCACGAGGGCGGCCACGCGCAGGCCCAGGCACACGGGCCATTCCCGGGGAAAGAACGCCAACGCCGTGGCCAGGATGTCCGGGTGGCGCTCCAGCATGAAGAACACATCAAGCGCCCAGCCGGGCGACAACTGGAATCCATGGTTGTAGGCGTGCAGCAGCACATAGGCCAGGTGAGCAGCCGGATCCGGCACGCGCAGAATGCCTGTCTCGTCGGAAGGGACCGACTTCCCCGTGGCCACAAAGCGCTCCACCAGGGAAGGCGGCGAGCCGAACTCGCGGGAGAACACGTGATGCAGCTCCACGGGAGATGAGTCATCCCGGTAAAATGTCCAGTGCACCTGCGAACCGTCGGGGATCTCGGCGGTGTGGTACCCCAGGCGTGCCAGCACGAGCACGGCCGAAGCGAACCGCGTCGGGACCACGAAGACATCCAGATCCGAGAACGATCGCAGGAACGGATCGGGCCACACCGACAGGCTCAACCCGACGCCCTTGACGAGCACCCAGCCGATCCCCTCTGCGGCAAAGGCCGCACCAAGCTCGTCGACCTGATCCAGCGCGCGCAGCAGACGCAGGCGTCCGGCGGACGCGCCCATCCCGGGGGCCGACAGCCCGGCCAGCTCCTCGGCATGTCGCCGCGCCTGGCTTGGTCGTACACCGGGGATTTCCATCATCCACGCTCCGGCCGACGGCGCCGCAGTGCCAGCAGCAGCAATCCAAGGAAAATCCAGCCCGGACCGAAACCCGAAGAGGTCCGGGGACCCGACGCCGAGCAGCCATCGGATGCCTTTTTCTCGCTCTGCATCACGAAGACCGAGCGCTCGATCCACCCCTTCCCCGTGTCGGGGTTGGTGACCGTGAGCCCGTAGGGGCCCGTCAGCGCACGGGAGGGGATGTTGACCTTCAGGGTGAGCTGCCCCTCCGAGACAAACGTCGTCTCGAGGACCTCGAGCACACTGTCCGGGGAGAACGTCGCGGTCGCGCCTTCCTGGAAGGCGGCGCCGTACACCTGCACGATCACCTCTGAACCCTGCCAGGCCGAGGCCGGCGTCACTGCGCTGATCACCGGCAACGGCACCGTGGACTGGATCTCCAGGGTGTATTCGGCACCCTCCCGCGGGTTGTTGCCCGGCACGAAACCAGAATCGCCTACATGCTCCACGATCAGCAGGGCGCGGGACCGGGGATCAAAGGTCAGTGAGGCACCATTCTCGGTCAACTCCGAGGTGATCACCTCGGCCTCGCCGACCAACTGCACCAACTGCAGGTACCAGAGTCCCTCGCCGGAAAGTGTCACGGTGGTGTTGCGAAGGTACGTCTCCGGCGCGTTGAGCTTGTAGTAGTTCACGCCGTACGGACGGGGCCACACCGTCTTCTGCGGCGTGATCACCAGCGGGGTGTCGATCTCGAGGGACTCGGTCATTAGCGGCGCCGGCGTGAGATAGCCCGGCTCCGGCAACATCGAATAGGTCTCCGAGGCGTTCTCCTCGACGAACCATCGGGCCCGGGAAAAATCATGGAAGGCCTGGTGCAGGTCACCCTGTCCGCGCTCCTGCAGCAAGCCGTCGAGGGCTTGGAAGTAGTGCGGCGAGTTGGTCACGTTGTGGGTCTCCTGCATGCTGCGCTCCCAGATCTCGCGCAGGAAGATCGCGCCCTGTCCGGGCTCTCCGTACCGCTCGGCCAGGAAATAGGCCCACACGAAGCCGCCGTACCAGTACAGGCTGTTCTGATCGCCCCCGGCGACACTCCAGTACGGAAGGCTCTGGAAGTAGTCCATGTAATAGCGCACATAGGACAGCGAGGACGGAAACACGGCAAACTTCATGTACGTGGCGGTGTTTTCCCAGAAGGAGACCGGCTCCAGACAGTCCATCGCGCCCTGGGTGGCGTGGTTGAGCTCGTGGGCCACCAGGCTGTCGATGTAATAGCGGGGGTTGCGCTGATCCACGACCACGTAGGTCTGGCAATCGTCCCACGGCGTCTCGGCATAGGTGCCGACGGGTGAACAATAACCGCCCCCGCCCATGCCCGTGTCCCCGATGTAGATGCGGTAGCGGCCTTCGGGCGTCGTCAGCGGCGGGGCGAAGAAACCGAAGCCGTCGATCTCGGCGATCCAGGAGGTCTCCGCGGCCTCCAGCGTCATCCTGGCGAGGGTGCCCTGCGTCTCGAGGTCGTAATAGACCCGCACCGGGACGATCTCGGAGTCGAGGAAGAACGCCAGCTCCCCCGGAAAACCTGCGATGGGCAGCAGGTTCGTACGCGTGCGAGCCTGGTAGGCCTCGACGAGCCACGCGGTCCCCAGCTCCGGATCCACCGGGTGCCGTTTCACCAGCGTCCTCCAGGGCTCGGCCAGCCGGCCGGGGTCGCGTACCGCGTCCTCCATGATCTCGATCCGCTGGAGCAGGGTGATGCGCCCCTCGGTCTCGGCCGCGCCGAGGCGCTCGAGCACGGGGTGCGAAGGCAGGTTCAGAAGCAGGGAGAAGAGAAGAACGACTGGCATGGAGCCCCCTTTCCAGATCGAACTTATACCCCAGGTCGGTCGGAATTCTGAGACTTTTTAGCGGTTTTCCACGGTGATCGCGACGGGGGCGGCGACGGTGTCGGACAGGGTGGAGAAGGCTGCCGCGTCCTGCTGCAGGGCGCCGCGGAAGAAGGCCGTCAGGTGTCCGGAGACCAACTGGAGAAACAACGCCGGAGTGGGACCGGCGGCGCACACACTGCAGGTCATGCCGCAGGAGGCGTCCGCGTCGAGCACGTCGTTGTGGCCGTATTCCGTGGCGATGACGTGCCACGCGGGGGCGGCCGAGGCACCGTAGAACTGCACGCTGTTGTCGCCCTCGGGAGCGCACGCCGAGTTGAAGCCCGATCCCTCGGGTCCCAGGCCCGTGCCCAGCACATACGACGGGAAGGGGAAGTTGAAGGGGCCGTCGACAATGCGCTCCTCGCCGCCCAGCGGGCCACCGGTGCCGTCCACCGGATCCACGCCGGCAACCGCCTGCGCCAGCGACGGATTGCCCGAGAGCACCAGCCACTGCACCTTGCCGCCGCGGGAATGACCTGCGTAGCCCAGCCGCTGCGCGTACGGCACGGTCTGCCCCAGCAGCGTTCCCAGTTGGGTGGTGACCCACGCATGGACCTCCACGGCCGTGACCGCCTCCTCGGCCGCGGTCGGCTTGCCCAGCGGCAGACCGTCGGCGGCGTACATCTGCGGGGCCGCCACGACGAACCCGTGGGAGGCCAGGTGGGACAGCAGGGTCGAGTACCAGTCCGAGCTCATCAGGAAACCGTGCTGGAAGATCACCACCGCGTAGGTGCCGGGCTCCTGCGGATACCACACGCGCACCAGCACCGGCGCGCCGGCCTCGTCCTGCGCGACCTCGCGGAACTGCACCGTCAGGTTGCCGGGACTGAACACGTCCTGCGTGCCCACATACACCGGATTTTGATTATTTACATTGTTAATATTGTTGATGTTATTTATATTGTTTATATTGTTGATATTACTAACATTATTTAGGTTATTCAGATTGTTAATGTTATTAATATTATTTACATTATTGGATTGGTTGTTTGATTTGGAACTACCCGAATCGCAGGCCATCACCAGAGTGACAAGCGCCAGTGAAAGGAAATAAAAGTGTCGGTGCATTGGGTGACCTCCATTTCAATGGGATCACATTACCCGAAGTTTCCATGTCGTCAAGTAACATCTGTTATTAAGTCCGATGGAAGCGGGGTTTTTTTTCCGGAAAACAATCGTTGGAACCGGATGGAAAATCCTGTATTCATGTGTCCGGAGGATTCACAGGTCATGAGCGAAGACAAGAACAAAAACAACCCCAGTTTTGCCGAGATGATGGCCGAGGATTCCGGCGGGTTCACCCGTCTGGAGCCG
Organism: Deltaproteobacteria bacterium HGW-Deltaproteobacteria-22; assembly: GCA_002841825.1. Taxonomy (GTDB): domain Bacteria; phylum Myxococcota_A; class Polyangia; order HGW-17; family HGW-17; genus HGW-17. The sequence goes on from PHAZ01000068.1 coordinate 10,288, forward strand.
GGCGAAAAGGTCCGCGTGAAGGTCGTCAAGATCGGGCGGGAGTGGGTGTTCGTGGATACGGGCCGCAAGGGTGAGGGCGTCGTGGACGTGCGCGAGATCCTGGACGGTGAAGGAAAACCGCGGGTCCAGGAAGGCGAGATGATCGAGGCCTTCTTTCTGGAGTCCAACGCCGGCGAGCAGCGCTTCACGGTCCGCCTGGGCCGTGGCGGCGGCGGGCCGGGCAACACCCAGTACGAGGATGCGTACCATGCCCAGATCCCGGTGGAGGGACTGGTCCAGAAGGAGATCAAGGGCGGCTACGAGGTCATGCTCGGCGGCACGGTCCGGGCCTTCTGCCCGTTCTCCCAGATTTCCCTGCGGCGCAGTGATCCGTCGGTATGGGTGGGCACCCGCACCAGTTTCCTGATCTCCCAGTACGAGGAGAAGGGCCGCAACATCGTCGTGTCCCGGCGCAAGATCGAGGAAGAACAGCAGGCGGCCGACCGCGCTGCGATGGCTGAGCGGCTGCAGGTGGGCATGATCGTGTCGGGCACCGTCAGTTCCGTGCTCGACTTCGGCGCCTTCGTGGACGTCGGCGGCGTCGATGGCCTGGTGCCACGCTCCGAGATCTCCTACGACCATCAGGTCGACATCTCCACGCTGGTGGCCCCCGGACAGAGCGTCTCGGTGCGCATCCTGCAGCTGGACTTCAACAAGAACAAGCACCTGTTCAGCATCAAGCAGGTGGGTCCGAGCCCCTGGGACACCGTGGCCGACCGCTTCCAAGCCGGCGCCCACGTCGAGGGCCGCGTGTCGCGCCTGGCGCCGTTCGGCGCGTTCGTCACCCTGGCCGACGGCATCGACGGCCTGATGCACATCACCGCGATGAAGCTCGGCAAGCGCATCGGTCACCCCAAGGAAGTGCTCAACGAAGGTGACGTGATCCCGGTCGTCATCGAGGGTGTGGATCTGGAGGCCAAGCGCATCTCCCTCTCCTGGGACCGCGAGCTGCCCGAAGCCCCCGAGAGGCCCGATCGTCCCGATCGCCCCGGTCGCGTCCCCCGCGAGCCCGATGCACCCTCCTGGAACGAAGTGAAGTCCAAATACCAGGAAGAAAAGCCCGCCGGCATGGGCCTGTTCGGCCAGCTCCTCTCGAAGCAGCTCGACGACAAGAAAAAGAAGTAATCCTTCTCCCTAAAACCCGTAATAACTCACGACGTGCGGGGAGAGATGCTGCATCAGCGAACTGTATCGCTCCAGCATCAGCCCGGCGATCCCCCACATGGGCACCAGCGTCCACAGGGAGTAGCCCCGCTTCCCGATGCGCCACTTCGACAGGGAATAATAATCCCATGGAAAGAAGCCCAGCGTTTTGTCCAGCAAAAAGCCCCAGCCGATCTCGCAGGCGGTGATGCCGGCGGCATACACCACAAAGCGCAGCGGCAGCGGCATGGGTGCGATCAGGATCGCACCGGGCTCGAACAGGAACAGGATACCCAGCCCGTGCAGCGGGATCATGTAGGCGCTGACGAAGCCCTCGAGGTACCGGCGGGGCACGCGACGGGGGATCTTCGTCCCGATGAGACGCTCGATCCCGTCGATGGCCACGAGCATCTCCATGCACAGTCCGAAGGCCATGTAGGCCACGAAGCGAAAGGCAAACGCGATAAGGTCTTCCACGGGCAACTCCTCGGGGCCATCCGGGGCGGCAGTGGACGCTCAGAGCGTCCGGGGCTTGAGGTCCTCTCTCTGCCCGGAGACCCGCGGCAGCAGCCAGTCGTAGACCCTGCAGGGCAGCAGCCCCTCGACCCTCACCAGCCAGCGCATCTGCCACGGATACAGGTAGCGGGGCACCCGACGCTTCAGGGCCCTGGCGATCAGCAGGGAGGACTTCCGCACGTCCACCATGAAGGGCATGTTGAAATCGGTGTGCTCGGTCATCGGGGTCACCACGAACCCCGGGTGGATCGCCGACACCGCGATGCCGTGGGGACGAAGATCCATGCGCAGGGACTCCAGGAAGATGCCCTGCTGGGCCTTGGCCGACGAGTAGGACGCCGCCCGGGGCCGCCCGCGGAACGCGGCCAGGCTCGACACGCCCACGAGGTGACCCTCCCTGCGGGCCAGCATCGACGGGATGTAGGGCACCAGCGTGTTGGCCAGCCCGAGGCAGTTGATCTCGAGGGTCCTCCGGTGAATCTCCAGGTCGAAGCAGGTCGCCGGGTTCAAGCCGCCTATGCCGGCGTTGCCGATCACGAGGTCCACGTGTCCCCAGCGGGCCAGCACGTCGTCGGCCATGGTCTGCATCGCCGCGCTGTCGCGGACGTCGGCGGCCGTGACCAGCACCTCGGCGCCGCCCTTGTCCGCCTGGGCCTTCACCTCGTCGAGGAGCTCCCGGCGGCGGGCCGTCAAGGCCAGGTGCGCGCCCCACTCCGAGAACAAGAGCGCCAGATCCTTCCCGATGCCCGAGGAGGCCCCCGTGATGACGATCCGTTTTCCGCGGTAGTATTCCGCAAGCGAGCGTTCCGCAAACGAGCTCATGTCGGTCTCCCGATCCGGCACCCTCTGCCGGGCGCCAGTTGCAGTCCGGGGTCAGGTCGGCACACGCCGCCAGGCTTATCTCCGGACCGGCCTCTGGCGCGCGTTGTCGGTGCGCACCGCGCACAGCGGGCCGCACATGGTGCAGACGTCGGAGCCGGCGGCCTCGGAGTTCTCCCGCAACTCGCGCGCGCGACAAGGGTCCAGCGCCAGCCGGTACATCTCGGGCCAGTCCAGGGCCTTGCGGGCGCGGCTCATGGCCTCGTCCCACTCCTTGGCGCCGGGGACGCCCTTGGCGAGATCACCCGCGTGGGCAGCGATACGCGACGCGATGACGCCCTCGCGCACGTCGTCGGCGTCGGGCAGCCGCAGGTGCTCGGCCGGGGTCACATAGCACAGGAAGTCAACGCCCGCAGCCGCGGCGATGGCTCCACCGATGGCCGAGGTGATGTGGTCGTAGCCCGGCGCCACGTCGGTGACCAGCGGCCCGAGCACATAGAACGGCGCCTCCTCGCACAGGCGCTTCTGCAGCTGGACGCCGGCGACGATCTGGTGCAGCGGCACGTGGCCGGGCCCCTCGATCATCACCTGCACACCCAGCGCCCGCGCCCGGCGTGTGAGCTCGCCGAGCACCATCAGTTCGGCGATCTGCGCGGCGTCGTTGGCGTCGGCTCCGGCGCCCGGCCGTAGGCCGTCGCCCAGCGACAGCGTCACGTCGTGCTCGAAGCAGATCGCGCACAGGCGGNCTCGCGCCCGGTCTTCGAGATGTCGGCGGCCATCAGGGAGCCACCACGGCTGACGATGCCGCAGATCCGCGGGGCCTGCATCGTGTCGAGCACGTTCAGGGACTGCTTGGTGATGCCGCAGTGGACGGTGATGAAGTCCACGCCGACGCGGGCGTGTTTCTCGATGACGTCGAACAGTTCGTCCGGGACCAGCGGATCCATCTTCCCCTGGGTGGCCAGGTCGTACACCGGCACGGTGCCGATCATGACCGGGCTCTTCTCGAGGATGATCCGGCGGATCTCGTCGAGGTCGCCGCCGGTGGACAGGTCCATGACCGAGTCGGCCCCGTACTGCACGGCGATCTCGAGCTTCTTGAGCTCCTCCTCCTCGAGCTTGCGCAACTCCGAGGCGCCGATGTTGGCGTTGATCTTGGTCCGCAGACCCTTCCCGATGCCGACGGCCCGGAAACTGCGGTGCCGGTTGTACGGGATGACCACCTCACCGCGGGCCACCCGCTCCCGGATGACCTCGGGATCCAGGTGTTCGTCTTCGGCGACCTGCCGCATCTGCAACGTGATCTCGCCCTGTCTAGCCATGGACAACTGCGTAGCCATATCAACACCCTCCGGGTTCGGCACCTTAGTCCCCGCGCCCGCGATGGTCAACGGTTTTCCGTTTCTTTTGCGCTTGCGGGCGGGCGGTCGCGAATTCCCGACTTTCGTCTCTTTCTTCTCCAGTTTGGGACTGCGGCCACTGGGGGCCGCCTCTCTGCTTCTCCTTCTTCTTCTTCTCCTTCTTCTCCCAGGCGGCCCGGTCCGACTGGTCCGACTGGTCAGACTGGTCAGACTGGTCCGATTCGTCCGACCGGGCCGCCTCTTCTTCTTCTCTTTGCTTTCTCTTTGCTTCGTGTTCACCGGTCACGGCTATGATCGCCATGACCGGTCATCTTCCGGCGGTTTTTCCTGTCTTTCTGGTTCTTCTCTTTCGCTTGACAGCAAGCGTGAAGTCGTTGTTTTTATTCTCTCTTTTCTTTGCGGAGGCGCAGCCTCCGGACCTCCAGGTCAGGGGGACGCCGGCCCGGCGTGGAGTGGTTTTCCACGCTCGCAGCGACCGGTAGGCATGGGCCGGAAGTCCCCCCGACACCCCCCTATTTACCCCTGCGATGAGCTCGTGGTGCGTCATTTTCCCAGAACCGCCGTCAGGCGGGAACGCGACCGGTCCCACGGTCGCCGGGAACCGCGACCCCGATGGGGTCGGGGGAGAGACGATCTCTTTCCTCTTCGGGTACAGAGGAGTCTTTCCTCTTCACCAGGAATGCACCGGCCCCTTCGGGGAAGGCGCATGCCTTCGCTGGTCTGTGCGACCCGAGGACGGGTCGCGCGCTCGTATGCCCGCGTTGCGGGCCACGGTGTTCTTTTCTCCCCTAACCTTCTGCTTCTCCCGGGCGGCCCGGTCCGGGCGATCGTGGGTCTGACCAGTCCGACCAGTCCGACCAGTCCGACCAGTCTGACCAGTCCGACCAGTCCGACTGCCTTTCGGGCCCGCCTCTTCTCCTCTTCTGAATATCCCCTTCCGTCTTTTCCGCGGTGAAACTCCCCTGCTTTTTCCCCTTCCGTTTCTTCTTCTTTCCGCGGTGGTTTCTTCTACTGCTTGGGCAGGACCCAGAAATGATCCACCAGCGGGCTCTCCTGGTAGGTGCCCTCGAAGGGCTTCAGGAAGCCACGGAACTGGAAGCGCATGACGCCGGGCTGGGAGGAGAGGAACTTGGCCGTGGAGCGTCCCATGGCCACACCGCCGGCTGCGGCCGGACCCATGCCGCCGATGGCGCCGGAGCCCACCGAGGCGATGGCGGCCTGCACCTTGGCCACGATGTCGGCCGGGATCTTGCTGTTGACCAGCACGAACGACGCGTTGGGCACGGTGCCGACGCTGAAGATCAGGTTCAGGCCCGCGGCCAGGCCCACCGGCGCGAACACGGCGTCACCGCCGCCGGTCTGCACGGCCGAGACCGCCGCGGCGATGTCAGGCACGTTCTTCACCGAGGAGAAGAACTGCGTCACGTTGATCTCACCGCCGAGCATGCCCTCGGCGAAGGACGTGTTGCCGCCGAACGACGGCATGACCAGCACCTTGCCCTTGAGGGACTGGAAGTTGCCGCCGGCCTTGGCGTACAGGCCCCAGGGGGACCGGGAGCCGCCGCCGTACAGCGAGGTGGCCAGCACGCGGAACTTGCCGCCGCGGGCCAGGTAGATGCCGTCGACCAGCGCGAAGTCCAGCTGGCCGGTGGCGCCCGAGAACGCGCCCTCGGCGGCGTAGGCGTTTCCGGTGCACGGGATCTTCAGCGTGGACTGCATCACGGACGCGACGTTCTTGATGTAGCTCCAGCGATCCGAGTTCGACGCGAAGGACGCGTTGGGGGCGTAGATGCCGAACCGCAGTTTGGTGGGGGCGGTCTGGCCCCACGCCGCGGCGGAGAACTGGAAGACAAGCAAAGTCAGAAGAAAAATGCGTTTCACATCGCACCTCGGGGGTTACTGCAGGTTGAACAGTTTCTGTTTGAATTCCATGCGCGTCTTGCTCTCGGGCCCGCCCAGGCCGGCGCCCACGCAAACCTTCAGCCATTTGAAGGAGTTGGGCGCGTCGCCGGTGTTGTGATAGTGCGAACCCAGGTTGCAGGCCGCCTGCGGCGTGTTCAGTTGCGTCCACACGGTGACGGCTTCGCCCTGCTGTCCGGTCTGGTACAGCGCCAGTCCATAGTTGAGCATGGTCTGCGCATCCAGGGTGCCCTTCGGGATCAGGTTGAAGAAGTTCAGGGCCACCTGGGACTTGCCGGCGGCCAGCTGCTGCGAGCCCTCGAGGGCGTCGCAGGAGCGGATGAACGCATATACCTGGTTCTTGATCTCGGTGGGGGCCTTGTCCAGCACGGCCCGGAAGTCGCGACGGGCCAGGTCGAGGCGGTTCTGGCGATAGGAGATGTAGGCCCGCAGCAGCTCGGGGCCGAAGGTGTCGTAGGGCGCCTTGAACAGGCCGCCGATGGGACCGGCCTTGCCCAGCGCGGCGATCATGGTCTCGGCCTCCTTGAACTTGCCCTGCTCCAGGTTGGCCATCGCCATCAGGAACTGCATCTGGCGGGACTCCTCCTTGTTGAGCTTGACCCGTTTGTAGTTGGCGATGGCCTCGAGATCGTCGAGGGCCTCCTTGCCCTTGCCGTCGGCCAGCCTGGACGCGGCGCGGCCGATCAGCGCGCGGACCAGGTTGATCTCGATGAGCCCGGCCAGCTTGGGTTCGGCCAGGGCATTGGACAGCGCGTCCTGGAACATCGTGACCGCGCGCTCCAGATCATCGGAGAGCGCCAGCGCGGTGCCCAGATCCATCTCGACGCGGGCCTGCACGTCCGTGGAAAGCCGTCGGGAGCGGTTGCGGGCGTCGGTCAGCAGCGTGACGGCATCGGCGAGCTTTCCCATGGTCAGCAGGGTGCGTCCCTTCAGACGGATGAAATAGAAGTCCATGGGCGCCAGGTCCAGTCCCTGGTTCAGCAGCACCAGCGCCTGATCGGGCTTCTTCTGCATCAGGTGCAGGATCGCGAGGTTGCGCAGCAGGCGCGTGTCCTTGGGACGCAGCTTCTGGCCCTCGCTCATCAGGGCGGTCGCCTTGGACACGTCGCCGGCGAGAACGGCCTGGTAGGACAGGTCGAGGATGGCCGTGACGAGGTTGTCCTGATCGGCCTCATGATCCGGACGCAACACCGCGGCTTTTTTCAGGATCTCGTAGGCCTGTTCGGACTTGCCCGAACGCAGTGCAGCGAGGCCGTAGATGCTCATGTAGGGCGCCGAGGTCTCCACCGGAGCCTTGGACAGCAGGCTCCAGGCGTCGTTGGCGCGGCGGTCCTGGATGTACGCGAAGGCCAGCGGAATGAGGATCCGCACGTCCTGGGGCCACTTCTCCATCGCCGGCGCAAGCGTCGCGATGGCGGGCACGAACTGGTTGAGCTGGATCTGCGAAACCGCGGTCTTCACATAGTACGCCTGCTCCTCCGGGTTGAGCTTCATGGCGCGCTGGTAGGAACGGATGGCGTCCTCGCGCTTGCCCGTGGCGTACAGGATGTCTCCCATGATCTGGTGTCCCTCGGGATCGGCGGGACGGAAGGCCAGATAGCGGCGCATCGTCGACAGGGAGGCGTCCCGGTTGCCCGAATGCAGCAGCGAGACGGCCAGCCCGATGAGCACGCGCGGCTTCTTCTGGCCGAATGAGGCCACCCGCTTGAAGTAGGGCACCGCCTCTGCATAGCGGCCCAGTTGCCGCAGGGCCTCGGCCTTGCACCACAGCGCCGAGGAGTAGCGGTTGTTCAGTTTCAGCGCTTCCTCGCAGGCGGCCAGCGCCTCGGCGGCCTTCAGATTCTTGAGTTCGAGCTCACCGACCCGGAACAGCACCAGGTAGTCCACGTCCTTGCGCAGGGCCGAAGGGCGATACTTGATGAAGGCGCGGTAGGAGGCCAGGGCCTTGGCGATGTCTCCGGTCTTCTGGTAATAGATGCCCAGGCCGATCTTGCGCAGGGGCTCGTAATAGGCCAGGAACATCGACGGCTTGGAGGCGACGGCCTTCTCCAGCAGGGCCGTGCCGTCCTTGATCTGGTTGGTCATCTGATAGGACAAGCCCAGCCACAACTGGATCTCGGCTGCGCCGGGGTTGGCCTTCAGGCCCGCCTCACCGGTGGAGACGGCCTTGGCGTACTGTCCCTCGGTGTAATAGATCGAGGCCAGCTTCTCCCAGGCCGCCACCAGCGAGTTGTCCAGCTCGGTGGCGCGCAGGAACCGCTTCTTGGCCTCGCCGAAATCGCCGGCATCGGAGGAGCGCTCGCCCTTCTTCAACTGGTCCATGGCCTCGCGCATGTTGCCGGAGGTGGCCTGTCCGAAGGCCGTGCCCGCGAACAGGGAAAAAACCAGCATACTCAGAACAACGGAAAATATTTTGGTGCTCATGGCAATACCTTGCCTCATTTGACTTTGGAAATGCGTCCCAGAATCATGGTGTGATCGTCGGCGTGGGGCACGCCCGCATAGAACGACTCCGCGTCGTCGATGATCTTATTGAGCGTTCCGGCCAGATCCAGGGCGTTGGCGTCCTTGATGCTCTTGCGGAAGCGCTTGTCGCCATACTCGGCACCTTCCTGGTTCATGTCCTCGATGATGCCGTCCGTGTACCACACGATGAGATCGTCGGGCTGCAGGTCCTGCTCCTTGATCTCGTAGGCGGCGACATCGTTCTTCTCGCCCAGTCGCGGACCGCGGGCCATCAACTGGATGAACTTGTCCTCGGAGGGCCGGTACAGGTATGGGAAGTTGTGCCCGGCGTTGACGAACTTCATGCTCTGCTTGGCGGGGTCGATGATCGAGACAAAGCAGGTCATGAAGAACTGGCCCTTGCCCGAAGCGGCGATCGCGTTGTTCAGGATGCGGGCGAACTGATCCAGGTCAGGGATGAGATCCTGGATCGCCAGGATCGTGTCGCAGGCGCTCTTGGCAGCCGCGGTGATCATCGCCGCGGGCACGCCGTGGCCGGTGACGTCGCCGATGACGACCATCAGCCGACCACCACCGATGTTGTAGTAGGACCACCAGTCGCCGCCGGTCTCGGACGCGGACAGGAAGTGTCCCGCGAGGGTGATGTTGGAGAACTCGTGCAGGCCCGAGGCAGGAACGAGCGAGTCCTGAATCGTCTTGGCGACTTCGAGCTCCTTGGCCATGACGGCCTTCTTCTCGCTCTCCTGCAGCAGGATCACGAGGTTTTCGGCCATGAAGTTGAACCCGTCGCCGAGCACCTCGATCTCGTCATGGGTCTTGATCTTGACGCGGTGAGCCAGGTCGCCGTGGGCGAACGTCGCGACGGAGCGGACCAGGCTCTTGATGGGCCGGGTGATGCCCAGACCCAGGATCACGGAGATCAGGCCGCCCAGCAGCAGCAGGATTCCACCGAGCATCGCGATGGCCTTGAAGGTCTCCTCCTTGTTCTTCTTGAGGGCCGCGGCCAGGCTCTTCTCGTAGTCCTTGAGCGAGCGCAGGTTGTACATCATCGCGACGGTGCCTAGATAGACGCCCTCGTCCACGATGGCGCCGATGAAGAGCATGCGCTCCTCGCCGTTGCGGGCGACGACGCGGACGCCGTCGACGCGCTTGGCGCGGACATCGAGACCCTCGGGGAGGCCTTCGGGCGGATTCTTGGTCCCTGCCGGCGGCTTGGCGTCGTCGGTGCCGGCCTTGGTCAGCACGTCGGAAAACGGAAACTCGGTGAAGTTGATCTCGAGCCGTCCGGTGAAGGCCGGATCGCCGACGAGGTAGGCCTTGTCCTCGCGCAGGATCTTCGCGGTGGGATACCGCAGGTCATAGTACGACGCCAGATAGCCCGACGCGTTGAACACGGTCACGACATCGAGCTGGGCATCCTCGCGGCCGATGGGCGGAATGGCGTCCATCAGTTCCTGCATCTGCTGGGCCTTCAGGAACACCGCGGAGAGCCGCTGCAGTGAGAAAAGCTGGGCCTTGCCGGCCCGCTGGATGTTCTTGATGTACGCTTCGCGCTGTTCGGCGCCCGTCTTCTGGAAGATGACCTCCAGCCGCTGGGAGCTCAGGTAGCCGAAACCGCCCAGCAGCAGAACGATGATAAAAATTGTGCCGAGAATGATACGCCAGGCAATGGAAATTCGAATGGCCATTTTGCACCTTTCTTTCGTCGGATGTTACTCAAACAGCCCCGAAAATCCAAGGGAAATCTCTCATAAAATGCAGTCTCCGGAGGCAAAAAATGGACATGGACGGGGACAGAAAACGCAGACGGATCCGGCCCTCATCGTTGCGGAATCAGGACTTCGCGCTGGTTGGTGCCGTTGGGGGCGGACACGATACCCTCGTGCTCCATGCGCTCGACCATGCGTGCGGCGCGGTTATAGCCGATCTTCAGGCGGCGCTGGATGTAGGAGATCGAGGCGACGCGGTCCCGGGCGACGATGTCCACGGCCTCCTCCCACTTGACGTCGTAGGGCTCGTCGTCGAAGCCGGAGGACCCCTCCTCGGCGGACACGACGATGCTCATGTCATAGGAGGGTTTGCCCTGGGCCCGCAGATGCTCGACCACAGCCTGCACCTCGGAGGTGGAGATGTAGGCACCGTGGACACGCGTGGGAGCCAGGCCACGGTTGGACCACAGCATGTCGCCGTTGCCCAGCAGGGCCTCGGCGCCCATCTGGTCGAGGATGACCTTGGAGTCGATGCGGGAGGCCACCATGAACGCGATGCGCGTGGGGAAGTTGCTCTTGATCAGGCCGGTGATGACGTCGGTGCTGGGCCGCTGGGTCGCCGTGATGAGGTGGATGCCCACGGCGCGGGCCTTCTGTGCGATGCGCGCCACCGAGGTCTCGACCTCCTTGGCGGCCACCATCATCAGGTCGGCGAACTCGTCGATGACGATGACGATGAACGGCAGGTGCTCGGGCACATCCTCGATGCCGCGCTTGCGGATGTCCTCGACCTTCTGGTTGTAGTCGCCGAGGTCACGCACGGACATGTCCGAGAGCATCTGGTAACGCCGCTCCATCTCGCGCACCGCCCACTGCAGCGCGAGGTTGGCCTGCTGCGGGTCGGTCACCACCGGCAGCAGCAGGTGCGGTATGTCGTTGTAGATGCTGAACTCCACCATCTTGGGGTCGATCAGGATCATCCGAACGTCACGCGGCGAGGCACGGAACAGGATGCTCAGGATCATGGCGTTGACGCCCACGCTCTTGCCCGAACCGGTGGTGCCCGCGATCAGCAGGTGCGGCGCCTTGGCCAGGTCCGCCACGACCGCGCGTCCCTTGATGTCCTTGCCCATGGCCATGGACAATTTGCTCTTGCTCTGGGCAAACGAGGGATCGGCCACGATCTCCTTGAGGAACACCATCTGCGGCGACTCGTTGGGCACCTCGATGCCCACGGCGCTCTTTCCGGGGATCGGCGCCACGATGCGCACCCGGGTGGCAGCCAGCGACAGCGCCAGGTCCTTGGCAAGGCTCTCGATACGCGACACGCGGATGCCGGCCTCGGGCACGAATTCGTACATCGTGATGACCGGACCGACGTGGATCTCCTGCACGCTGCCCTTGATCTTGTAGTCGAGAAACGCCTGCTCCAGGCGGGCCGCCAGGGACAGCATGTGTTCACGATCCCGGGCTACGGTCTTCTGCGGTTCATAATGCAGGAGCTCCGGGTCCGGAAGGCGGAACTCGCCCCACTCGTCGGTGAACGAGGACACCGGATGCAGCGTGGCCGGCTGCGGGGATTCCAGCTCGATGATCACCGGACCACCTGCCGGCGGTACGGTGCCGCCAGCCGAGATCATGGCATCACCGTCTCCGGGTACGGGCTCGGAGTCCACCGGTGCTGCGGACTCATCTCCGGAGTTCCCGGGACCGACGTTGATCACAACGGATTCTTTGTCAGCGGGCTTTTCGCCAGGCACCGATGGTTTTCCGACCCCGGATTCTGTCACCAGAGGCTCCGTTGACGCCGGGGAAGTACCGCCCGTCGCCACGGCTTTCCGGGGAACCTTCGCTTTTCTGGCCGGCGTGGTGATGCCTGACTCCATGGGAAGGGTGTCGGGATCCGGTGAAGCGACCGGGGCTGAGGAGCCGGCCCTGGCAGGGACTTTCTTCAGGGGCTGGGCTGTCTGAGACACGACCGCCGGACCGTCATCGGCCTCGTCGTCGGTTTCGTCGTGGTCCTCACCTCCGGCGGCTTCACCGTCGCCGGCTTCCTCCTCCTCGAGGGGCTCCCAGGAAAACAGGGATACGAAGAAACGGCCGATGGCGGTGAACATGCTTCCCAGTCGAACGAAAAGGGACTGGGTGCCTTCCACCAGCCCGACGATGGCCCTGGCGGGGCTGCTCTGGGTCGCGAGCATCAGGAACAGCAAAAGCCCCATGACGAAGAAGATGAAGGTGCCCGCCTTCGACAGCAGGGAAATGCCCAGCGCGCCAAGGATCTCGCCGGTCTTTCCGCCGGCGCCCATCCCCTGGAGCCGGTACCTGGAAAAAATCAAGGAAAAAAGGACCGTCCCGCACAGCGTGGCGCCGGTATAGCCGAGCCACAGCCGGCCATCCCGCACGGAGAACCGCCGGGAGAAGATGCCCCAGGCCACCGAGAACAGCGCGACCACCACGAGGTGGCTTCCCAGGCCCAGCAACGAAAAGAGGCCCAGCGCCAAAGCCTGTCCGAAGGGCCCCATGAGGCGGCCGTCGCCGAACTGCAGCGACAGCAGCGCGCCGCCCAGCAGCAAGGCGAAACCCAGGAAGATGATCCCCCACATTTCCCGATGAAGCTGGGGCGCTTCCGTGGCCTTCCGGGCGGGTTTTTTCTTTCTCGTCTCAGCCATTGGCGACAGATTCCTTACTTGGGATCACATTGGACCCCAGCGGGGAACTTATCATTCCTTGAGTGGAATTTCAATTTTTCAGTACAGAAGGAGTGGAGAACGGATCTACTACTCGTGGACGCAGGGCGGGCAGGTGGCGACCACGCGATCCTTGGTCGGATCGGTGGCATGGCAGTACCGGCAGGCGAAGTCCGCGCAGTCGATGAAGTTGTTGCCGTCGTTGTCCAAACCATCGGAGCAGGTCACGGCGTTGCCTTCGCACACGGTGACCAGCGGGCTCTTCTGGCAGGAGAAGTCGCGGCAGTCGATGAACGTGTTGCTGTCCTGGTCCACACCGTCGGAGCAGGTCGCATCGGTCATTTCCTTGCCCTCGGCGCAGGCAGCAGCGGTGTACAGGCAATCAAAGTCTGCGCAGTCGATGAAGCCATCGCCGTCGTTGTCGTTGCCGTCGGCGCAGTCAACCTCGATGCAGGCCGCATCGTCGGCGCAGTCGAAGTCGTCGCAGTCGATGAAGCCGTCACCGTCGTCATCGGTGGTGTCGGTGCAGTTCTGCTCGAAGTCGCCTGCACAGGCCACGTCGTTGCCGCAGTCGTAGTCTTCGCAGTCGGCGTAGCCGTTGCCGTCGTTGTCCACGGTGTCGGTGCAGTTGGTCTCGATGCAGGCGGTCAGGTCGGGGTGGCCGAAGCAGGAGGGATCCTGGCAGTCGGTCAGACCGTCCTCGTCGTTGTCGATGGTGTCGCTGCACAGTTCGTCGGTGTTCTCGGCCTTGCCCGGACACGCGATGTTGCCGGTGCAGGCGAAGTCGTCGCAGTCGGTGAAGCCGTTGCCGTCGTCGTCGATGTCGTTGTCGCAGATCTCGTCGACGATCTCGGCACAGTCGGCGTCATTGGCGGCGATCTCGATGTCGGAGGCCGACCGGACCAGCACATAATAATCGAAGAAGTACGTGACCACGCCGGACAGGCGGGACAGGCAGACACCCTCGGAGACCGTGGACAGATCCACCAGATCATCCTGGGCCTTGGTGGAGCCGAACAGGTTGACTTCCAGGCGACCGTCACGCTCGGTGATGGTGGACACGCGGACGTTGGTCAGCCGGACCAGGACGCCTTCCCACTTCTCGCCCATGGCGACGCTGGTGAGATCCGAAGCAGTGATGTCGGTGGGGGTCAGCGGGGTGCCGGCGCCCAGCACCGTGACGGAGGCCTCGGTGATCTCGGTCAGGGGATCATCGAACAGGGGTTCGTTGGTGTCGGGATCAAGGTAGGAATATTCCATCTTGCGCCCATGCACGGTCACGAGGTCGCCGACCTGCAGTTCGGACCACCAGGTGCTCGTCGTGTCGGTGTTGTACACCTGCACACCGGAGAAGGCGCCGCCGTTGGCCTCGGAGATCCAGAAGGATCCGGTCCGGTCGCCATACTTGTCCACGGCGGTGACGATCTTGTTGGACAGCACGACCTCATCCCCGTCCTGGACGAAGTACTGGTTCGAGGCGTCCTGCACCATGAAGATGGTGTCTCCGTTGTTGGTGTTGTTGACGTTGTTGTTGTTGTTGTTTGGATTGGTCTTCTTGTCTTCACGACAACCAGCGAAAGCAAACAGGGTAACCATTAAGAAAAGTGTGATCTTACGCATGAAAAACCTCCTGAAGAGCCGTACTCGGCCCCAGTGTGTATAGCACATTCCTTGACGAAAACAGGGGTGAAAGAGGGGGAAAACCTGAAAAGAAGAAACTAGTCTTTCTTTTCTTCGGCTTTTTCTTCGACCGGAGCAGCCTTCTTCTGGATGCCGATGATCTCGATCATGGCCATCGGGGCGTTGTCACCGCGACGATTGCCGGCCTTGATGATGCGGGTGTAGCCGCCCTGGCCGGGGCGCTGCAGCATCTGCGGGGCGATCTCGCGGAACAGGCGGGTCAACAGGATGCGGTCGGGCACCATGCGACGGGCCATGCGGTAGTGATGCAGCACACGGATGCGCTGCTCCATGGTCAGTTGATCCTGCGGCATGGTCACCAGTTCGCCGAGCGACGTACCCCAGGTGATGGTTTTTTCCACGAACGACCGAAGCTCCTTGGCTTTCGGCAGCGTCGTGATGATGCGACCGTGCTCGATCAGCGAGCTCACCATGTTGATGTACATGGCTTTACGGTGCGAGGAGTTTCTTCCAAGTCTGCGACCACTATGACGGTGTCTCATCGAATTACCTCAACTCTTTCTGCAAGTAAACTACTTCTTGCTTCCACCGGGCTGCTTGGGCGGCGGGCCGTCCACCGGCCACCAGTCGATCTTCATACCCAGCGAAAGTCCCATCTCAGCCAGAATCTCCTTGATTTCCTTCAGGGATTTACGGCCGAAATTCTTGGTTTTCAACATCTCGGTCTCGCTCTTCTGAACAAGCTGGCCGATGTACTTGATGTTCGCGTTCTGCAGGCAGTTCGCCGAACGTACCGATAGTTCCAGCTCGTCAACGGAGCGGAACAGGTACTGGTTGATCTCGGAATCCGGGCCGGACTCGGAAGATTCAATCGGCTCATCCTGTTCGTCGAAGGAGATGAAAATCTGAAGGTGTTCCTTGATGATCTTGGCCGAATAGGCCAGCGCATCCTTGGGCTCCACCGTTCCGTTGGTCCAGATTTCCATGGTCAACTTGTCATAATCCGTACGCTGACCGACGCGGGCGTTGGTCACCGTGTAGTTCACCTTGATGATGGGGGAATAGAGGGCGTCCACAGGGATGGAACCCACACCCAGCACTTCATCCTTGTGCACGTCGGCGGGAATGTAGCCGCGCCCGGACCGCACGGAAATTTCCATGCGCAGGCGGCCGCCGTCGGACAGCGTGCAGATGTAGTGTGCGGGATTCAGGATCTCGATGTTGTCCACCAACTGGATGTCCGAAGCCGTCACCACGCCGGGCCCCTTGACGTCCAGGATCAACTGGACTGCCTTGGGGTTGGGCTTCTTGATGACGACGCCCTTGAGGTTCAGGATGATCTCGGCGACGTCTTCGACCACGTTGGGAATCGTGGTGAACTCGTGGAGAACATTGTGAATCTTCACGGCGGTGATCGAGGCGCCCTGCAGCGAGGATAGCATCACGCGACGCAGGCTGTTGCCCATGGTGATACCGAAGCCGCGTTCCAGCGGCTCGCACGTGAATTTCCCGTAAACCGCGGAACGTGTGTCGTCGTCGATGCGGACCGACATCGGCTTGATCAGTTCGCGCCAGTTTCGCGCTGTCCAGGTGTAAATCATCTGTTCCTTGCCAGCCATCTTTTCCTCCATCTCCGGGTACCACTCCTTCTGCAGCAGGAACCACTCCCGGCGATGCTAAATAACCGTACACTGCAGGTACACGGTAAATAACTCAATCAAATCAAAGCCTTCGGAGAGATTTCTCTCATCCTCAAGCCTTTCCAAAGACCCAGGCCGGCAAAACCGACGTGGATGATCAGACGAAGCATGGCGTTTTCGAGGACCGTCGGTCCGAGAAAAGGCCGAGCGTTTGATGCGTCCGCTGGAACGTCAAACGCCTGCTCAAGCGCGCATCAAACGCGACGGCGCTTCGGAGGACGGCAGCCGTTGTGCGGAATCGGCGTGACGTCGCGAATCGAGGAGATGCGAAGGCCCGACTGGGCCACGGCGCGCAGGGCGCTCTCACGGCCGGCGCCGGGTCCACGCAGGAACACCACCACGCTCTTCATGCCGTGCTCGACTGCCTTCTTGGCGGCATCTTCACCGGTCATCTGCGCCGCGAACGGCGTGGACTTGCGGGAACCCTTGAAGCGCAGGCCCGCCGAAGACCAGGAAATCACGTTTCCAGTCATGTCGGTGATGGTCACGATGGTGTTGTTGAACGTCGAAACGATGTGCGCCACACCAGCAATGACATTCTTCTTGACTTTCTTCTTGCCTACTTTTTTACGCGGAGCTCCCATTATTTACCTGCCTTTTGCTTCTTGCCGACGGTGGCGCGACGGGGACCCTTCCGGGTACGCGCGTTGGTATGGGTCCGCTGACCGTGGACAGGCAGTCCACGCATGTGGCGCACTCCGCGATAACACTTCAGATCCATGAGGCGCTTGATGTTCATGTTGATCTCGCGCCTGAGATCTCCCTCGACCTTGTAGTTGGCATCCAGGATTTCACGGATGCGCTTGATTTCGTCTTCGTTCAATTCATCCGAATTGGTGGCGAAGTCGACAGCGGCGGCCCCCAGAATGTCATGAGCCGTTTTGCGACCAATTCCATAAATGTAAGTCAAAGCGATCTCCATACGCTTGTTGCGCGGAAGATCGACACCGGCGATACGCGGCATGATGGTACTCCTCCTCCAAACAGTTCCTAAAACTGGTTATCCCTGACGTTGCTTGTGCCTGGGGTCTTCGCAAATGACGCGCACAACGCCCTTGCGTTTGATGATCTTGCATTTCTCACAGATTTTTTTAACGGATGCACGCACTTTCATCTTATCTTACTCCTCATCGCCGGCTCAGCACCAGCGGTTCGCCATCGGTAACGGCGACACTATGTTCAAAATGACAGGCCAGCTTGCGGTCGCGAGTCACAACGGTCCAGCCATCATCCAAAATCGAAACCTTCCAGGTTCCCTCGCACAGCATCGGCTCGATGGCGAGAACGAGTCCGGGCTGCAGCAGCAGGCCCCTTCCTGGAGGACCCAGGTTCGGCACCTGCGGGGGTTCGTGCATCTCCTGCCCGATCCCGTGGCCGACGAAGTCGCGGACCACCTGGTATCCCGCGCCTTCCGCGAAACGCTGAATGGCATCGCCCACGTCCGACACCCGGTTGCCGGGCACCATCTTGGCGATCGCCAGTTCCAGCGATTCTTCCGTGGTCCGGATCAGGTGGGCGGCTTTTTCGCTCACCTTGCCAATGGCATAGGTCCGGGCGGCATCTCCACAATATCCATCGTAGAAAATGCCGCAGTCCACGCTGAGAATGTCGCCTTCCTCCAGGATCTCCCGACGGTCCGGTATTCCGTGCACCACCTTCTCGTTACGAGACGTGCACAGCACCGCGGGATACGGAGCCATGTCGGGCGCAGGCTGATAGTTCAGGAACGCCGAACGGGCACCGACCTTCTGGATGTAGGAGCGGGCGGCCTCCTCCATATCCCAGGTGCTCACACCCGGGCGTGCCATCTCCTGGCACAAATCCAATACATCACTCACCATCAAGTTCGCCCGTCGGAGTTTTTCAATCTCGGAGCGGGCTTTCAACCGGACGTGCATTATTAGTGTCATTCCCTTCGAAGATCAAGAGAGAACTTCTAAAATTCTCTTCGTGACCTCCGGAACCTTGCCCACACCATCCACGACCAGCAATTTCCCTTGTTTCTCGTAGTATTCCACAAGGGGCGCCGTCATCTGGTGATACGCCTCAAGCCGCTTGACGACGGCGGCTTCGGTATCATCGGCCCGATGAACCAGCTCTACGTTGCAGGTATCGCACACGAGATCTTTTTTCGGCGGTCCAAACTGGATATGGTACGGGTGCTTGCACTGCGGACAGGACCTTCGTCCGGTGATCCGCGGCAGGATGACTTCGTCGTCGACGCGGATTTCCACCACGCGATCGATCGCGATACCCAGTCGATGGAGAGCTTCATCAAGCGCGGCTGCCTGAACCAGCGTGCGCGGAAAACCGTCGAGGATGAAACCGTTGGCGCAGTCCGGGTTCTTCAGGCGCTCCTCGACGATGCCGATCACGACCTCGTCGGGGACCAACTGTCCACCATCCATGAAGGACGCGGCCAGTTTTCCCATTTCGGTGCCGTTGGCGCGGGCTTCACGCAGCATGTCGCCGGTGGAGATTTGAAGAATACCGAATTTGGAGGTCAGCGGACCGGCCTGGCTGCCCTTGCCGGATCCCGGCGCTCCAAGAAGAATCAACCGCATCATATTCACCTTTTTTTAGCCGCGACGGCCGCGAAGCCGCGGACCCCGGGGGCCGCTGAGGCCTTCGTAATGGCGGGTGATCAGGTGGCCTTCGATCTGCTGCACCGTGTCGAGCGCGACGCCGACGACGATCAGCAGCGACGTGCCGCCGAAGGTGAGGCGGGTGAGGACGCGGTCGATGTAGTCTGCGGTGCGCTGACCAGGCCGGATGCCCGGGATGAAGCCACCCTGCTTCTTCATGTTGTCCGCGACGTCCTTCGGGTTGAAGGTGACCGCGGTGTAGAAGAACGCGAAGAAGATGATCAGGGTGACGTAAATGATATTGTACCGCCAGTCGGTCGGCTGGAACATGCTGGAGAACTGCTGCAGCCAGCGACTCTCGGTGAACGAAGCGATCTGGGCCGGGAACATCAGCAGGGAGGACGCAAAGATCGGCGGGATGACGCCGGCCATGTTGACCTTCAGCGGCAGATGCGACGAGGCACCACCGTACAGCCGACGACCCACCACTCGCTTGGCATACTGCACCGGGATCTTCCTGTAGGCCCGCTCGAAGAACGTGATCACGGCGATGACGCCCACCACGATCGATGCAATGATGGCGAGGTTGAGCACGCCCATGTCACCGCGCTTGAACTGACGGTACAGCACCGTCAGGGCGTCGGGCAGGTCCGCCACGATGCCGGCGAAGATGATCAGGGAGATGCCGTTGCCGATGCCGCGCTCGGTGATCTGCTCGCCGAGCCACATGATGAAGATCGTGCCCGAGGTGACCGCAAGGACCGTGATCAGCCGAAAGCCCAGTCCGGGCTCAATGACCATGCCGGGATAGGCCAGATTCTGTCCTTCGAGCCAGGTGGCGATGAAGTAACCCTGGATCAGCGACAGCAACACCGTGCCGTAGCGGGTGTACTGGTTGATCTTCTTGCGACCACCCTCGCCTTCCTTGTTGAGTTGCTCCAGATGAGGAACGACCACTGTGAGCAACTGGATGATGATGGACGCGCTGATGTAGGGCATGATGCCGAGCGCGAAGATGGACAACTGCTTGAGCGCGCCACCGCTGAACATGTTCATCATGCCCAGGAACGTGCCCGATGCGCCGGCCATGATCTGTTTCATGACCGCGCGATCCACTCCGGGAACGGTTACGAACACGCCGATGCGGTAAATCGCCAGAAGACCCAGGGTGAACAGCAGACGCTTCCGCAGTTCCGGAATTTTATGGATATTTGCAAAACCACTAGCCATGGGTTGTTCTTTCTACCAGTCGTTGGTGGGTTGGCTTTGGCCCGGGAAACGCACCCGACTACCGGGTCGGCAGAACCGTGACGCTGCCACCGGCGGCTTCGAGTTTTTTCTTCGCAAGCCGGCCGACCTGGTGGACTTCCACCTTCCAGGCCTGCGTCACGCGACCCGCGTCCGTCAGACGGACCCGCTGGCTGCCCTTCAGCACGCCGAGCTTCTTCAGGGTTTCAGGCGTGACCGCGCCGCCGCGGGGGAACCAGGAGCGCAGGTGGTCGAAGTTGATCTTCAGAACATCGTTGGCGGGGTCGAGCACGCTGACGCGGCCGCCCTTGCCCTCGATCATCAGGCGAGCCGTGTTCGACACACGGTGCGCGGAAACGGCATACTTGCCGGAGATCGTGCCGGCGGCGACGATCTCATAGGCCTCTTCGGAGGTCTTCAGCAGGCCGGCGGCCAGAAGTGAGGCTGGAGTCACCTCGATCACGGCATCGGCCTTCTTGGGGAACTTCTTGGAGATGTTGCCCAGGGTGATGCGGCGATACTGGCGCGCGGCGGTCAGCAGATGCACGGAACCGCCCTTGCCCTCGATGGCCGTGCGGGCCGGGGCCGTGATGCGGTGGGTCGTGATCTCGTAGGCGGCGCTCAATTCAGCCTCACCAAGGATCTTCAGGTTGGTGGAAGTGCCGGTGACGAGGCCCTTCTCCTTCAGGGAGTCGAGGGTGATCGTTCCGCCTTTCGGGTACACGCGCACGAGCTCTTCGAGCGTGACTTCGGCATACTCGACGCGACAAACATTCTTGAAGCCGCGCTTGGGAATACGACGCTGCAGAGGCATCTGCCCGCCTTCGAAGCCGGGGCGGATGCTCGAACCCGTACGTGCGGTCTGTCCCTTGCCACCACGACCGGCGTTGGTACCCCAGCCCGAACCCTGACCGCGACCCACACGCTTCTTGCGCTTGGTGGCACCCTTTGAGGGATGTAAATTCGATAAATTGGTCATGATCTATTTCCCTTCCTGATCATAGGGTTCAATGGAGACCAGATGCGACACCTTCAGGATCATTCCACGGATCTCCGGGGTGTCCAAGAGGATGCGAATGCGTCCGGTGTACGTCAGGCCCAGGCCCTTGAGCGTTTCGCGTTCCCTTACGGTGCGGCCGATGGTGCTCCGGGTACGTGTGACTTTGATATGCGTAGCCATGTTCTTCTCTCCTGTCCAAACCACCAAGCGGGGAATCAGTTCGTGATTTCCATGCTGCGGCGGGCGCTTACTTCCTTCACGCTGCGCATGGCGCCCAGCGCATCGAAAGTCGCTTTCAACACATTATGGTTGTTGTTGCTGCCCAGACATTTCGTCAGGACATTGTGAACCCCGAGGGCTTCCATCACCGCTCGCACGGCGCCGCCGGCGATGACACCGGTGCCCTTGGCGGCCGGACGAAGCAGGACACGACCGGCACCGTAGTGACCGATGACCTCGTGCGGAACGGTGGACTCCAGCAGCGGCACGGAGATCATCGTGCGCTTGGCGTGCTCGGTGGCCTTGCGGATGGCTTCGGGCACTTCATTGGCCTTCCCGAGGCCGTAACCGGCACGGCCTTTGCCGTCCCCGACTACCACCAGCGCTGCGAAGGAGAAGCGACGACCGCCCTTGACGACCTTGGCGACGCGGTTAATGTAGATTAACTTCTCAATGAATTCCTTGGGTTCTTCGGTCATGTGCGACATTCAATTCCTCATCAAGGGAGCCAAGCTCCCCGTGGAACAATTAAAAATTCAATCCACCCTCACGGGCGCCTTCGGCCAGCGCGGCCACCCGGCCATGATACAGATACCCGGCGCGGTCGAACGTGACCAGCTCAATATTCTTCGCCTTGCAGATCTCGGCAATCTTCATGCCGATCTTCTTGGCCTGTTCTTTCTTCTTGAGGCCCTTCATCCCATCGCGCACGTCCGGAGTCAGCGTGGATACGCTGGCCAGCGTCTGGCCGGTCACATCGTCGATGACCTGGACGTAGATGTGGGAGTTGGAACGGAAAACCGCCAGGCGGGGCCGCTCGGAAAGTCCCTTGACGTGCTTGCGCACACGAATCTGGCGAATGCGCCGCATGTTGAGTTTCTTCTTGGAGATCATCACGAACACCTGTTAGCCTTTCGCTTTTCCTTCTTTCTGCTTGACCTTTTCATCCGTGTAACGGATGCCCTTGCCCTTATAGGGTTCGGGGGGCCGGAACCCACGGATTTCCGCGGCGACGGAGCCCAGCAGAGTCTTGTCATGGGACTTGATCATGATCCGAAGCCCCTTCTCCAGCACCTCGCCGGTCACACCCTGCGGAAACTCAAAATAAATGGGATGAGAGTAACCCAGTGACAGCACCAGGAACTTTCCCTTCATTTCGCAGCGGTAGCCGACGCCGATGATATCGAGGGTACGCGCAAAACCTTCGTGCACGCCCTTGACCTGGTTGGCCAGGATGGAGCGGACGCGACCGTGATTGGCGCGCATCTGGATCTCGTCGTTTTCACGCTTGACCAGAAGTTGGTTATTTTCCTTCACCACGGAGATGCCGGTCGGGACTTCCTGGGAGAGCGTTCCCAGTTTGCCTTTCACCTGGACCTTGTTGCCGGCCATGGTGACTTCGACCCCCGAGGGGATAATGATGGGCAATTTACCGATACGAGACATATCGTTTCCTCCTACCCTTACCAGACCGTACAGATCACTTCGCCGCCGATGTTCATTTTGCGGGCCTGTGAATCCGTCATGACGCCACGGCTCGTGGTGACGATGGCCACGCCGAGACCAGAACGTACCTTGGGCAGATCTTCCTTGCCCACGTATACGCGCTGTCCGGGCTTGGACATGCGTTTGAGCCCTTCAATGGCGGGCTGGTTATTCTCGTCGTACTTCAGGTCGATGACGAGATTGCTGAGTTTTCCGATGGCTTCTTCCCGATAGTCGGCGATGTAGCCTTCCTTTTTGAAGACTTCAGCCAACGAACACTTCAACCGGGAGGACGGCATGGCAACCGAGGGTTTCCTTGCCTGAAGGCCGTTGCGGATACGGGTCAAGAAATCTGCAATAGGATCTGTCATAGACATTGCTTGTTCTCCCTACCAGCTGGCCTTGATAACGCCAGGAATCATGCCACTTAAGGCCAGTTTCCGGAAACAAAGCCGGCACATATCGAACTTGCGCATATAGGCGCGGGAGCGACCACAATGCGGACAGCGGTTGCGGTGACGAATCTTGAACTTTTCAGTCTTGTCGAGCATTTTACAGAGACGAGCCACGCGAGTCCTCCTTACTTCCTGAACGGCATACCGAAATGCCGCAACAAGGCACGGGCATGGTCATCCGATTTCGCAGTGGTCACGATCGTGATGTTCATACCACGGATTTTTTCAATTTTGTCATAACTGATTTCCGGGAAAATGATCTGTTCGCGGATACCCAGTGAATAATTCCCGCGTCCGTCGAAGCCCTTGGACGACACACCCTTGAAGTCACGAGTGCGCGGAAGGGCGAAGGTGAGCAGGCGATCCAGGAATTCGTACATCTGCTCGCGGCGCAGGGTCACCATGGCACCAATCTTCATGCCGGCACGCAGTTTGTAGTTGGCGATGGACTGCTTGGCCTTGGTGACCACGACCTTGCGGCCGGAGATCAACTGGAGCTCGTCGACGACGCTGTCGAGCAGTTTCGGGTTGGCAATCGCCTCGCCCAGGCCGACATTGATGACGATCTTGGTGATCTTGGGAATTTCCATGATGTTCTTGTACTGGAATTCCTCGATCATCTTTTTGGTGATCGTCTCATTGTACATTTTCTGCATGCGGGGTGGTTCCTTGCGAACGATGCGTTCCTGGAACTTAGGCTTGCCCTTGCTTTTGCCCGCATCAGCCTTCTTCTTCGTATCCTGTTTAGCCATCATAATTCTCCACCCTTACTTGGCGTTCTCGATGATTTCGCCATTACCTTGGGAACCGCGTGCTACACGCACTTTGCGTCCGTCCGGCAGTACTTTCACACCTACGCGCACACCCCTGACCAGTTTCTTCTCATCCTTGGACCCGATATGGGAAGCCGTGGAGGGATCCACCGGCTGCACGTTCGAGATGTGAATGGAAGCTTCCCTGGTCTCCTGGGTGCCCTTGCTGTTCGCGTCGTTGGACTTCTTGTTCACCTTCACGAGGTTCACACCCTCGATGATGACGCGATCACCCTTGGCCAGCATGCGGAGTACACGGCCGGTCTTGCCTTTGTACTTGCCTGCGATTACCTTGACAACATCGCCTTTACGAATACGCGCTAACATTAGATGACCTCCGGGGCGAGCGATACGATCTTCATGAATTTCTTCGCCCGCAGTTCGCGTGCGACGGGTCCGAAGATGCGGGTACCGATGGGCTCCATCGCTCCGTTCAGGAGAACGGCGGCGTTGTTGTCGAACTTGATGTAGGACCCGTCACGACGGACGATTTCTTTGGACGTACGGACGATGACGGCCTTCAGGACGTCGCCCTTCTTGACCTTCGCGGTGGGAATGCTTTCCTTGACGGAAACGACGATCACGTCGCCCACCGACGCAAATTCGCGTTTGGAGCCGCCCAAAACTTTGACGCACATGACTTTTTTGGCGCCTGAGTTGTCGGCCACTTCGAGGATGGTTAACATCTGAATCATCGAAACACCTCGCTCCCTACAGATTCACAACGGTTTTGCGCTCGACGAGCTTCTGCACACGCCAGCGCTTCATTTTGGACAGGGGGCGGGACTCGATAATTACGACTTTGTCCCCTTCCTTGTATTCGTTTTTTTCATCATGAACCAGGTAGTCGGCATACCGGGTCAGGTACTTCTTGTACAGGGGGTGAAGCATCCGGCGCGTCACGCGCACCTTCACCGTTTTTTCCATCTTGCCAGAAGACGTGACGACTCCCAGCATCGTTCTCTTGTGACGGCGTTCGTTAGACATTTTTTCCTCCACTTTTGGCAGCGGCGCGGCGGCTGATTTCGGTCAGCACGCGGGCGACATTCTGCCGCGTGGCACACATCTTGTTCGTGTCCTTCAACTGACTCGTCGTGTGCATGATGCGCAGCTCAAAAATTTCATGTTTCAGCGTGGAGAGCATCCCCTTGAGTTCCTCAGAGGTGCGATCACGCAACTGTTTCGGGGCGTACGGTGAATCTTTCATATGACCATCTCCCTGGACACAAAACGGGTATCGATAGGAAGCTTGTGATGCGCCAGGCGGAACGCTTCACGTGCACTCTCCTCGTCCACGCCCACAACCTCATAAAGAATGTGGCCGGGTTTCACCACGGCTACCCATTCATCCGGTGCGCCCTTTCCCTTACCCATGCGGGTTTCAGCGGGCTTGCTCGTCAGCGGTTTGTGCGGGAAGATGCGGATGAAGACCTGACCGCCGCGCTTGATATGACGCGTGATGGCGACACGACCGGCTTCAATCTGGCGCGAGGAAAGAAACCCGCACTCAGCGGCCTGCAGACCGAAATCACCGAAGGCCACCCGGTCTCCGCCCTTGGCGCGACCCTTCATACGGCCTTTTTGTACCTTGCGATGCTTGACTTTCTTCGGGGCTAACATGGGTTACCAACCCCTTTCCGTGCTGCTGTCGTATGACAACACGTCACCATTATAAATCCAGCACTTCACGCCAATCGCGCCATACGTGGTGCGTGCCGTGGCGGTGCCGTAGTCGATGTCCGCGCGCAGCGTGTGCAGCGGAACACGACCTTCCATGTACCATTCGCGGCGGGCGATCTCGGCACCGCCGAGGCGGCCGGACAGATACACCTTGATGCCCTTGACGCCCATCTGCATGGAGGTCTGAATGGATTTCTTCATCGCGCGGCGGAAGTTCACACGACGCTCAAGCTGGCGGGCGATGTTCTCGGCCACGAGCTGGGCGTTGGTCTCGGCGCGCTTGACTTCCTTGATGTCCACGAAGATCTCGCTCTTGGAGAGACCCTGCAGGTCTTTGCGGAGCTTCTCGACGTTGGCGCCGCCCTTGCCGATGACCTTGCCGGCAGACGCGGTCACGATGATGACCTTCATCTTTTCGGCCGTGCGGCGCTCGACTTCGATAGCGGCGATGCCGGCATCGGGCATACGCTTGAAGATGAACTCGCGGATCTTGAGATCCTCGACGAGCCACTTGGAGTAATCCTTTTCACTGTACCACTTGGAGCTCCAGGTACGAATAATTCCTAAACGCAATCCAACAGGATGAACTTTTTGTCCCACGGTTCCTCCTCTATTTGCCCGACTGGCTGGAGACGATCACTGTGATGTGACTCGTATGCTTGTTGATCCGGAATGCACGGCCACGCGCACGGGGCCGGCGCCATTTCATGATGGGGCCGTAGTCCACGAAGATGGTCTTCACGAACAGGTCCTCACCCTGGTGATTCTGGTTCTCGGCGTTGAAAACCGCGCTCATTAAAAGCTTCTGCAGGATCTTCGCACCAGATTTGGGTGTGAAGGCCAGCAGCGACATGGCCTCTTCGACCTTCTTGCCGCGAATCATGTCGGCCAGAATCATCATTTTACGGGGAGCCACGCGCAGGGAGTTCAGGTGCGCCCGCGGGAACTCTTTCCGGTCCGCTGCGATGCGGACCTTCTTGACGGTGTTCTTTGGATTCAATGACATCGCACGTCTCCTTACTTCTTCTTGGCCTTCTTGTCGGCTGCGTGGCCGTGGAAGGTACGAGTAGGGGCGAATTCACCCAGTTTGTGACCGACCATTTCGTCGGTGATGTAAACCGGAATGAATTTCCGTCCGTTGTGAACCGCGATGTTCATGCCGATCATCTCGGGAACAATGGTGGAACGCCGGGACCAGGTCTGAATCGCCTTGCGATGGGTCTCTTCAGGTCCGGTCTGGATTTTTTTCGCCAGATGGGAATCGATGAATGGTCCTTTTTTAACAGAACGAGCCATAACTC
>PHAZ01000069.1 GCA_002841825.1 Deltaproteobacteria bacterium HGW-Deltaproteobacteria-22
TCCGGGCAGAAGGTTCGGCCCTTCCGTTCCCTTCACCCCGGAATCATGCCTGCCGACAGGCAGCTGTGGAGGTGCCCGCAAAAGGGCGCCGGATCGGTGATCCCATGAAAATCCGAGTCGCCCATTCCCTGACCCGTCTGGCCGGTGGACCAGCCTACCGCACCGACATCGTGATCCGGTATCTCGATCCGGACCGCTTCGACACCCGGCTGTATTACGGCTCCACCTCGGCATGGGACCCCTCCAGCCACGACGAGATCGTCCGTTCTGCGCCGTATCCGTGTGTGCACATTCCTGCGATGCAGCGAGAGATCCGTCCGCTGCGCGACGCCGTGGCCCTGGCGGCGTTCGCCCGGGAGTTCCGCTCCTTCTCCCCCCACATCGTGCACACCCACGAGAGCAAGGACGCCCTGCTGGCCCGCGTGGCGGCGTTCGCCTGCGGCACCCCGATCGTGCTGAGGCACTATCATGGCTTCATCTACGGCCGGGGATACTTCGGGAAGCAGAGCAACCTGCTGGCCCCGGTGTTCCTGGGTATCGAGCGCGCGCTCAACCACACCACCGACGCGATCCTGAACATCTCCGAAGGCCTGAACAGGCAGGCCGTCGAGGATTACCACCTCGCGCCGCGCGGGAAAACTTTCGTGCTCAACAACGCCTTCGACCTCGAGGAGTTTTCCGGCCAGCCGCGCGATCCGGGGCTGCGACAGGGCTGGGGGATTCCCCTGCACAGCCGGCTGTTCGTGATGGTGGCCAACTTCCAGACGCCCAAGAACCATGCCGGCGGTTTGCGGGCCTTCGCCCGGTTCGCCAAGCGTCATCCTGAGCCGCCGGCGCACCTGGCGCTGGCCGGGCAGGGGCCCCTGGAGGAGGAGATCCGTCGCCTGGTGCAGGAGCTGGGCATCGCCGACCGGGTGCATTTCCTGGGTCATCGCAAGGACATCGCGCGGGTGCTGTCGGGCTGCGACCTGTTCCTGATGAGCTCGACGTCCGAGGGCACGCCCGGGGCGTTGGTCGAGGCGCTGGCGGCCCGCGTGCCGTCGGCCTGCACCAACGTGGGAGGAATCGCCGACATCACCGCCGGCGAGGAGCGGGCGGCCCTGGCACCACCCTGGGAGGACGAGCAACTGTGCAACGCCATGGAGCGCGCGGCCTTCTCGCCACCGGACATGCACGCGGTGTCGGCCGCGATCGCCCGCGAGTACGGAGCCCGGGAGGTCGCCAACCGCCTGATGGAACTGTACGAGGAGCTCTGGCTGCGGAAGACGCTGCGCGACTGAGCGTCAGAATGCCCAGCCCAGGGCGAGCTCGGCCACCGGACCACCGTTCACGAAGGCCCCGGTTTCGCCGGACAGGGGATTGAGTTCGATCGTGGGCATGTAGAGGACGCCGACATTCATTTCCAGGGAGAGGCCGAACCCGAGGATATGCCGGTAGCCGATGGTGGCCTTGATGCTCCATGTGGTGGCCGTCTCCGTGAGCTGGTCCTTTCCTTCCACGTACAGGAACCCCCCGGTGACCAGGACGTTGAGGCCCTTCAGGCAGTCCCGGGGATAGGAGAGCGCCACGCCGGCGTGCAGGCTGATTCCGGTGATCGAGATTTCACGCCCCGGCACGATCTTCTCGGACAGCATCCACAGCGAGGGAGTCAACACCAGCGACAGGTGCCTGGCCACGGCCCGCTGGTACTCGATCTGGTAGTTGCCGAAGCCGGCCCCGAGCACGTTGAAGGTGAGCAGGTTCCTGGGCCCGCTTGAGCTTGATCCGGCCTTTGGAAGCATTTCGGCGAACGGATCTTTCTTGCCAGGCATCGATGTGGCGAACGGATCGGGGCGGCGGACCTGTCCTTCCGTCGCGGGGGCATTCTTGGCGACGGCTTCAATGGCCGGTGCGTGGACCTCTGGCGTCAGATTCTCCTGGGCGGATGCACCCGCCGCGATCCAGAGGATTCCCACGATTGGCAGGATCCAGGCAGAAAGTTTCATTTCCAAGCTCCTTTGGAGGGTCTTTGTGTCCTCAAAATGCGCGCCCGTGAAGCGTCAATCAAGACAATAAAAAGCCGTCTGAACGTATCGCTCGGGGTCATTCCCCGGAATCATCACGGGCGTGGAGTCGAAGTCCAGTGTCGTCCATGTCCGCTGCACGTACTGGACACGGAGGCAGGACGTCGAGCTGCAGACGGACAGGCAGGTCTCGGTGATCTGCCCCGAAGAGGGTGTGTCGACCACCAGGTCCGGTGTTTCCGGAAGGCAGGCGTCGTTCTGGTAGATCCGCCCGAACCGGGATTGGTCGGTGCCGAGTTGCTGGCATCGCAACGAACCGCGGAAGGACCCGTCCGTGGCGTACATGGGAGCCACCTGGTCGCAGTAGTCGTCGCTGCCGAGGAAGTCGGCATCGATGTGGTTTTCCGTGCCCGACGACGTCTGATTGAAATACAGGCGACATCGGGGCAGGCAGAATTCCGCGCCGTCGACGGAGGTGACGCGGTGGCCCACACCTTTTGGACACGCCAGATCCATGTCGAGGCCGCTGTCGCGGACCAGAGGAAAGCCCAGGCGTCCGTCACAGATCGAACCGGTGGCGCCCTCGGGACAGGTATCGGCCATGAACGCCCGGCAGGGGGGGGCGGTCTGGCACTGGAGATCCAGGCAGTCCGTCAGTCCGTTGTTGTCGTCATCGCGGCCGTTGTCGCAGCGCTCGAGGGCCAGTTCGGAGTTCTCGATGAAGTCGTAGTCGGCCTTCGACAGGCAGATGCCCCATACGCCGTGACCAACTGGCTGGGCCCTGGTGTCAATCGAGTTCAGATAAACATCGAAATAATTGCCGCAGGTGGTGTCAGCCGGACATTGGGAATCCGTGTCGCACTCGAAGGCCGAGGAGATGAAAATGATCTCGGTCTGAAGGCTGCAGCCGGCCGGCAGCACCAAATAGCCGGCGAGGAAGATGGAGCACAGCGTGGAGAATGAAACGGCAACATTCCGGAAAGGCATTCTGGAAATCCTTTTTTAAAAAATAGGGAACCGACGCCGGACCCGGTCCGGCGAGGACAGGGATAAAACCAAGAAATGTGTTTTTCTGCAACCGCATTTTCTCATGGGTGATAATAGGGACA
Organism: Deltaproteobacteria bacterium HGW-Deltaproteobacteria-22; assembly: GCA_002841825.1. Taxonomy (GTDB): domain Bacteria; phylum Myxococcota_A; class Polyangia; order HGW-17; family HGW-17; genus HGW-17. Next base: position 3,113 of record PHAZ01000069.1, read on the forward strand.
TGCGCATCAGTTCCGCCCAATCATGTTCCATCGGCGTTCCCTTTTCAACTGTCCGGATGCCTGTTCGCCTGCGTGGGGTGGCGGGGGGGTGGCCACCCGGGCCGGCGACAGGCCGGTCCGAGTCCATGGGTCGCCCCGGGATGTCCGTGCTGTTCCGGGCAGCCGGGACGCCATTTTCCGGGTCGGTCATGCAGGACTTCTGCCTTCAGCCGGCCGGCTCGTTGAGGCCCGGGGCGGTCCTGCGGGAGGTTCGTTTCGAGCCGGGGACGGTGCCCCGCATTCATATGAAGATCGTGCATCCGGTTTACCAGGAGGTGCAGATCACGATCGTCAGCCTTCCGTCAGGTGTGCAGATCGAGGTTCGGTGCGCCAGGCCGGAGCGGCTGTCTCCCTGCTGGCCACGGATGGGCCCTCGCCATCGGGTGCGGTTCGTCAGGACCTCCCCGGGATGCCCGGTCAAACCCTTCTGAAAAAGCTTTTTGTTCAGCCGCCGCTCTCGTCGAAGAGATCCTCGCCGAACCGGGTGCGCACCACGAAGGCGAGATCGGGATGCCCGCTCAGATCGGGATCGCGGACGAGCAGCTCCCGGGCCTCGGCGCGGGCGATCTGCAGCAGTTCGATGTTGCGGATCCATGCGGGTTTGAACAAGCCCGCCTGACGCTTGCCGCCGAGCACGTCCCCGGGCCCGCGCATGTCCAGGTCGGCCTCGGCGAGCTCGAAGCCGCTGGAGGAGCGAACCATCCAGTCCAGCCGCTGGCGGCCCTCGTCGGTCGGCTTGGCGCTGCCGAACAGCATGCACTCGGCTTCGGGAGCGCTGCGGCGACCGATGCGGCCGCGCAACTGGTGCAACTGGGCCAGGCCGAAGCGGTCCGCCTCCAGGATGATCATGTAGTTGGCGTCGGGGATGTCCATGCCCACCTCCACCACGGTGGTGGCCACCAGCACCCGCAGCCGGCCCTCCTCGAAGTCCCGCAGCACGGGTTCCCGCTCGCGCAGCGACATCCGCCCGTGCATCACGCCCACCGGGAGCTCCGGGAACTGGCGGCTGATGTAGTCCACGGCCACGTCGATGCTGGCCCGCTCCGGGTCTTCGACGGCGTCGATCAGCGGGACGATGACGAAGCCCTTCTCCGAGCCCGATACCGCGCGGGCGAAGCGCATGAGCGCCTGCTTCTTCTGGGTCTTGGTGGTATGGGCGGAGGTGGCCACCCTGGGGCGTCCCGGGGGAAGCTCGTCGATCCGCGAGCTCTCCAGGTCCCCGTACACCGTCAGCGCCAGGCTTCTAGGAATGGGCGTGGCCGTCATGACCAGCAGGTGCGGCTGCAGGCCGGCGCCGCCCTTGTTCACCAGCCGGGCGCGCTGGTCGACGCCGAACCGGTGCTGCTCGTCGACGACGACCATCCCGAGGTCGGCGAACTGGATGCGGTCCGCGATCAGGCTGTGGGTGCCCACCAGCATCTGGATCTTCCCCGCCTCCAGCAGAGCCAGGGTGGACTCGCGCACCGCCGCGGGCGTGTCCGAGGTCAGAAGCGCCGCCTGCCAACCGAAGTGCCTGCACCAGGCGGAGAACGAGCGGAACTGCTGCTCGGCCAGCAGCGTGGTGGGGGTCATCACGGCGACCTGGCGGCCGGTGCTCACGACATGGGCGGCGCACACGAACGCGACGGCGGTCTTGCCCGAGCCGACGTCGCCCTGGAGCAGGCGCCGCATGGGGTGTCCTGTGGCGAGGTCGCCGAGCACGTCGGTGATGGCTCGCCGCTGGGCGCCGGTCAGATCGAAGCCGAACACCGCGGCGAATTCCGGCGTCCGGTCCGCGTCCACGCGGCAGGCCTCAAACCGTGCGGCCAGGCCGCAGCGCAGGCCGATCGCGCACTGCAGGCCGAACACCTCCTCGAACAGCAGGCGTCGCTGGGCCGGGTGGATACCCTCCTGGAGGCGGCGCAGATCGTCGGTGGTCAGCGTCTCATCGGGACGATGGATGCAGGCCAGCGCCTCGCGAAGGGGCCACAGTTCCTGCCTCGCCTCGACCTCGGCGGGGAGCGTACGCGCATCGGGGATGCGGGTCAGCGCCGAGGCGATCAGGCGGGCGAACTGGCCGCTCCCCAGACCGGTGGATGTGGGATAGATCACACCCACGCCCAAGGGGCGCTCGGCGAGCACCCGGGGATGCACCAACTGGCGGCGTTCGTTATGGAAGTGCGGCTCCCCGATGAAGTACAGTTCGGCGCCGGTGCGCAGCAGTTGGGCCAGCCCCGGCACGAACTGGAACCACATCAACTGCATCACCCCGGAGTCGTCGTGGGCCTGGGCGAAGCACTTGCGGCCGATGCGCTGGACCTTGTCCACGGTCATGAAGAAGAGCTGGGGCTTCTTCTCCTCGCAGGTGCCGGCCGGGACCACGGTCCGGAAGTCGAGATAGCCGCGGGGGAGGCTGAACAGAAGGTCCGCGCAACTGACGATGCCCGCCTCGGACAGGGCCGCCGTCGTGGCGGGTCCGCAGCCCTTCAGGTCGGACACGGGCGCCGACCACAGGTCCCGCCAGTCGGTGACGGGCGTCGTCGCCGCCTTCTTGGATGATGTGGCGGACCTCGCGGGCGCTGGCGGGCGCCACTTCAGTTTTCCCATGTCCCAGAGACGCAGCCCGATGGAGGCCCAGACCCTGCGGCGATCTTTTTCCAGCGAGGAAAATTCAGCGATCCAGGACAGCCCGGCGGGATCCTTCGTGACGACGTGCGGCAGCGCCTCGGAGAGCAGGGCGAGGCGCTCGTCGCAGGGGTCTGCGGAGGCTTCAAGGAGGCGGGTGCGGAAGCTGGTTTCCATCGCGGGGCCTTTGTATCGCAGGCGCCGTGCGCGATCCACCTGAAAATCGAACGGACCCTTGCCAAAGCGCGGAAAAAAATTCTTGACAGGTTTCCGATCTGCGGTATGCACTGTGGGTCATTTCCCGCCTTTCCATTGCGGAAAGGCACATAGGAGGCAAGTTACAATGAAGTCTTTCCGTATTCTGTTTTCCGTTCTGTTCGTGATGTCCTTCGGAATGTCCGCCTGCGACGATGGCGGCGGAAAAAAGACGACCGCCGAGATCTGCAACGACGCCAAAGACAATGACGGCGACGGCCGCGTCGACTGCTATGACACCGACTGCGCCAACGACGCCGCCTGCGCCACCAACAACGTCAACAACCCCGAAATCTGCAACAACGGCACCGACGACGACGGCGACACCCTGGTCGACTGCCTTGACACCGTCGACTGCGCCACGGCCACCAACTGCCAGGCCACCCAGGAAAACTGCACCAACGGCGTGGATGACGACGACGACGGCGCCATCGACTGCAACGACACCGACTGCGCCACGGCCGCCAATTGCCAGACCGGCTCCTGCACGCTCGATAACATTTTCTCCGACAGCCCGCAGACCTGCGACACCGGCTTCATCTGCGGCGTCAACGAGCAGTATCAGCCCACCTGCCTGCCCGAGGCCAACTTCGCCGGCGGCACCTTCTATGGCGCTTGTGGTGCCGGCAACGAGTGCCCCAAGGGCTCCGGCTGCTTCAATATTGATGGTGGTATGTGCGCGCCTTACTGCAGCGATACCCATTTGGACTGCCCGGTGGGAGGAGCCTGCTATTACGGCGTCGAAGGTTCTGATGTCCTCGGCCTCTGCGGTCCGACCGACGATTGCGATCCGATTGAAGGCACTGGCTGCGCGACCGTCGGTGATGGTTGTTTCTATGTCGGTGTTGCAGATGCGGGACTGTGCGATGTGAACGGCACGGCGAATACCGGTGATTCCTGCACCGCCTTTGGTCAATGCGCGGCGGGCAACTTATGCGCCGATCTCGGGAATGGCAATGTCTGTGTTGAACTCTGCACTTCAACCTGTAGCGCTGGTACCTGTCAGTCCATCGGTCAGGGCGGTCTCCCGGCCGGCGTCGGTATCTGCGTTCAGTAGTCTCCCCGCTCCCCTCTTTTTCATCTCCTGACACTCCCTAATAATCATAAAAGGCTTTTAGCCTGGACCTCCGTTTCGTGATACGAAACAAGGACCCGCACTTCTTTCGTGGTTCGCGTGCGGCGGAGCCCTTCTGGAGCAGTCCGACATGAAAAACCTTATGGAAACGCATGGAGCCCGTCTCATAGGCGGTCCGCCGACCGGAACCCGCCACTCCTAGGAGCGTGTCGGGGAAAACCTTGGTCGCACCACGGGCTGCGAAATGCCGTCCATTTTGTTGTTTTTAGGTCAAATATTCCCGGTATTATCCCTCAAAACGCCTCATTTCCGGTATTTTCTCGCATCGTGGATGCTCGGTCGGATTTTCCCGACACGCTCCTTGGACGACTGTACTGGGAATTACACCACGTGAGGGGAAGCGGGATCGGCCTTGGCCCGGGTGCGGTGGCCGCGATGCAGCAGGTCCTTGTTGAACTTCGCGCGGATCTCGTCACCGCCGACAAAGTGAACTGCTTTCCTTTTTCCACCAGTCTTGCGTTCAACATCGTTTGTGATTCTTTCCTACTATTCTTGTGGGGCTATCTATTGGATGCGTCCCCATTGACGGATCCACCGCTCTTCGCTGTGTCATGGCACATCCGCGCCTTCGATAGACAACCAGATTCTTGAACGAGCTCTGAGCGTAACGGTTTCACTTGCAATGAATGGAGGGGTCTAGTACTTCTTGGCCGCAGGGGAGGTATCAGGAAATATGACCACTCAATTGTCCCAGCGTGCCCTCGACATCCCGCCGTCTCCCATTCGCAAGCTGCTGCCTTTCGAACTGGAGGCGCGCGCACGGGGAATCCAGGTCTTCAAGCTCAACATCGGCCAGCCCGACGTCCAGACGCCCCGGAGGTTCTTCGAGGCGCTGAACACGGATCTGCCCCCCGTCCTCGGCTACGGACCGTCCCAGGGGCTGCCTGAGTTCCAGCAGGCCGTGGCGCAATACTACCAGCGCATCGGCATCCCCTTCGAGACCGGCGAGATCATGGCGACCGTCGGCGGCTCCGAGGCGCTCTTCTTCGCCTTCCTGGCGGTGGCCAACCCCGGCGACGAGATCATCGTGTTCGAGCCGTTCTACACGAACTACATCGGCTTCGCGATCTACGCCGGCGTGAAGCTGGTGCCCTTCACGACCCGGGCCGAGAACGGCTTCCACCTGCCCGAGCGCGCCGAGCTCGAGAAGTTGATCACGCCGCGGACGAGGGCGATCCTGGTCTGCTCGCCGAACAATCCGACAGGCACGGTGCTCACCCGCGACGAGCTCGAGATGATCGGCCAGCTCGCGGTGGACCGCGACCTGTTCGTGATCTCCGACGAGGTGTACCGTGAGTTCGCCTATGATGGCCAGCTCCCCACCTCCATGATGGCCATCGAGAAGGCCTGGGACCGCATCATCCTGTGCGACTCGATCTCCAAGCGGTTCTCCGCCTGCGGCGCCCGCATCGGCAACCTGGCGACCAAGAACGCGCAGGTGTACCTGTCGGTGCTGCGGTTCGGGCAGGCGCGGCTGTGCCCGGCCACCGCCGAGCAGATGGGTGCGATCACGCTGTACACGCTGGGTCCGGACTACTACGAGCAGGTCCGCCGCGAGTACATGGCGCGACGCGACGCGATCTTCGAGGGGCTGATGGCCATCCCGCAGGTGGTCTGCCAGAAGCCCGCCGGCGCGTTCTACATCATGGCCCAGCTGCCCATCGACGACGGCGACCGGTTCGCCCAGTGGCTGCTGACCGACTTCGAGAGCGGCGGACAGACCGTGATGGTCGCGCCCGGAGCCGGCTTCTACGCCACCCCCGGCGCCGGGAAACAGGAAATCCGTCTGGCCTACGTGCTCGAGAGCGCCCATTGCCGCCGTGCGATGGAGCTGTTGCGCGAGGCCGTGCAGGTGTATCCGGGATCGCTCCTGAAGTGAGCCGACCCAGGGAGGTCTTCATGTCGGATCCGAATCGCGAAAAGCTGCTCGAACTCCTGGTGAAGTACAGTTACGTCGAGGGCGAGGTCACCCTGGCCTCCGGCAAGAAGAGCAACTTCTACGTCGACTGCCGCCAGACCGTGCTGCGGGCCGAGGGGCACCTGTTCACGGGGCGCGTCTTCCTGGACATCATCCGCAGGGAGTTTCCCTCCGCGCGCGCCGTCGGAGGCGTGGTGCTCGGTGCCTGTCCGATCGCCAGCGCCGTGTCGCTGCAGAGCGCGGCCGAGGGGACGCCGCTGCCCGCGTTCTACCTGCGCAAGGAACCCAAGGGGCACGGCATGGGCCGGCTCCTCGAGGGTCCGGTGACCCAGGGAACGCCCGTGGTCGTCGTTGAGGACGTGGTCACCACCGGAGGATCCACGCTCAAGGCCATCGAGAGCGCCCGGTCCGAGGGGCTCGAGGTCGTGGGCGTCGTGGCCCTCGTGGACCGCGAGGAGAACGAGGCGTCCGCCACGCTGTCGGCCCAGTTGCCGTTCGTGGCGGTCTTCACCCGGACCGACATCATGGCCGCCGGCGCGGCACGAAGGAATTCATGAGATCCGTTGCGACGTTCCTGATGGCCCTCGCGTTGATGGGCGCCTGCAACCGCAGGCAATCGCTGGTCAACATCAGCCACTCGCCCGTGCAGTTGACCCCCGCTGATTACAGCCGGATCCTGAAGCGGTGGACCCGCCAGTACCGGATCATCCAGCAGTTCGACACCACCCTCGACATCCACGCCACGCTGCTGTCCTGGGAGTTCAGGTGGGCCTACACGGTGGCCGTGTCCCGGTGGTTCAGGCTGACCGAGACGGAAAAGAAGAAACTGTGGGCCACCGCGCAGCAGGAGCTTGAGTCCAGCGTGGAATTCGTCGTCGCCACGGCCTCCACCGAGAGCTCTTGGAACGATCTCGAGAAGGGAACGCCGGATCTCCCCGGCCCTGGTCAGCCCGTGAAGCGGAGCCTGTGGCGGGTGACACTGGAGGTTGATTCCGCTGAGCCGGTGACACCGCTGGAGATCAAGGCCATCGAGCCCATATCAAAACTGCATAAGGACATGTTTCCCTATATCGGGTACTTCCACCGCCTGTTCGTGATCCGGTTTCCCCGGACCGTCGGCGGCAAGGAAGTGCTGCCCGAGACTGCCCGGGTCATCCGGCTGCGGTTTGCGGGATCGCTGGGCAACGCCCGGCTGGTCTGGCAGACCACGAACCTGGTCGTGAACCAGTAGCGAGAGTTCTCCATGACACGATTATCCATCACCTTGTTGATCACCGCCGCGTGTTTCGGGGGACTCGTTTCCTGTGGAAAGTCCGAGCCGATCGTGGTTGAGAAGTCCGAGAAGCCTGCCTCGTTCACGTTTCTGACCCCGCAGGAGATTCAACTGCGGCTGCAGATCGAGAATGTCGGAGACGTCCGCATCAAGGGATCCATGCCGGACACGACGGTGTTCCAGATCCACCGCGAGGCCGCAGCGGCCGGTCGCACCCGCGCCGCCGAGCTGCTGGACCGGATCGCCATGGTGCCGACGCTGGAGAAGGACGGTCTGGTGAAGTACACGCCAACCTACCCCGAGATCCGGTCCGGCGAGAAGGTGTTCACGCACCTTGACGTGCTCCTGCCGCTGAACCAGCGGATTCCCATCAGTATCGCGCTGGCCGGCGGCAGCCTCGAGGTCTCCGGCCTGTCCTCGAACCTCAAGGTCAGGGCTCCGGGAAAGAGCAAGATCACGCTGCAGGCCTTCCAGGGCATGTTCGATCTGGAGCTGGACTCCGGTGAGATCACGGCCGGGATGAACCTGGAGGGCGGAAAGATCCACATGAAAGACGGCCGGATATCCCTTCGCCAGAGGCTGAAGGATCCGATGGACGATATCGTCATCGAGCTGGACTCGGGCGAGGTCATCCTCGAGGTCATCCAGGGTTACACCGGTCGCATCCGCCTGGAGGCGCCCGAGGTCAAGAATTCCACACCGGTCAAGCTTGCCCAGTCCTCCGAAGGAAAGGGCATCTGGGTGAAGGTGAAGAAGGGGTCGGCTCACCTGCGCGGAGAGTTGTTCTGAACATGCCCGTGTCCCGCCGGTTCGAGAACATTTCCGGTTCCCGCGTGGCCTTCCTGGAGACCACCGGCGAAGCGCCCGTGTTGCTGATCCACGGTTTTTTCACATCCTGTTTCCTGTGGCGCGAGCTTGCACAGGCCCACGGGGACGGCCGGCGCTTCCTGGCGCCCGATCTGGAGGGCTTCGGGGACACGCACTGCCCGTCCCAGCTCGATCTCGGCTTTGAACGCCAGACGGAGTTCCTCAGTCAGTTCCTGCTCGCCCGCTGCGGCCTGCAGCCGGTTTCGATCGTCGCACACTCCCATGGTGTCATTCCCGCCTTGATGCTGGCCATGCAGAAGCCCGGGCTTGTCAGGGATCTGTTGCTGCTTTCCCCCGTGTTTGCGGAGAACTTCCCAGGTCCGCTGGTGCGCCCATTCATGTGGGCCGCCCGCTCGCGCCTCTCCTGGGAGGCTTTTTTTCATTCCGGGCTGGCGCGGGCCATCGTGGAGCGTCACCTGCGCCAGGCCTTCGTCGCGCCGGGACCGCAGCACGACGTGGCCATCGAGGACTTCTGGCGCCCGTTTGCCAACAGTCCCACAGCCAGGACCCGCCTGCGCCGCGTGTTTGAGGAGTGTGACGGCAAGCTGGTGAGCACCTTCTCCCGCCATCTGGATCATGTGAAGCAGCCCGTGAAGGTCCTTGCAGGCCGCCAGGACAGCCTGGTTGATGCCCAACTGGCGTCCCGGCTCTCCTCGGCCTTCCCGCGCGCCTCTTGCCACCTGGTGGCCTCTGCAGGTCACTTCCTGCCCCTCGAGGATCCGGAACTGCTGTTTTCTGAGTTGTTTTAGTGCTTCCTGCGCAATTCGAAAGAGTCGACAACTCCTGGCACCACCTTCTCAAGACGATGCCACATGGGTGCGGAGCAGCTCAAGCAGCGCCTCGGCGGGCGGACACTCGAACCCGAAATGTGAACAGGCGGAACGGAAATCCGCGGGCACGTCGGTGAAGAACTCGAGAGTCTCTCCGGACACGGGATGCGCGATGCGCAGGTAGGCAGCGTGCAGCATGTGTCGCGGGAAGAGCAGGCGTTGGCCGAGTTCCGGCGTCCAGCCCGTCTCGATGAACTCCAGGAACCATTCGGGGGGCACGCCGTAGATCTTGTCTCCGCAGACCGGGTGGCCGCACCACTCCAGGTGCGCGCGCAACTGATGCTGGCGTCCTGTGTGGGGGATGCATATGATCAGGCTGGCCAGATCGTTGAACTGCAGAGGGGAAAATGAGCTGGACGCCGCGGCCCCGTCACAGGTCACTCCCATCTTGATGTGAATCGGGGAATCCCTTGCAAAGTCGAGGGGCTGCACGATCTCCCGGGCCGCCTCGAAGGAGCCGAGGACCAGGGCGACATAGATCTTCCTCGAGGAGCGCTCGGAGAACTGCGCCTTCAGGGCTGCGCTGACGGGCCCCGGCCTGCCGCAGATGACCAGTCCGGAGGTTTCGCGATCGAGGCGGTGTGCCGGATGAAAGGGTCCGCCCGCCAGTTCCTGGAGGAACGCAGTGAGCGTACGGGAGAAGGCGTTGGCGGTGGGGTGCACGGTCAGATCACCCGGCTTGTCGACGACCACGATCGCCTCGTCCCGGAAGACGATGGGCACCTCGGGCATCGGTCGTTCCTGCGGGGGGGCGGGCCTGTAGACGGTCAGGAGTTCGTCGCCATGCAGCCGCCGGGAGGCCCGCAGCACCTGGTCCCCGCAGCACACGTGACCCCTGCGGAACATCGCCTGGATCCTCGAACGGCTGATGCGACCGAGCCTGCCAGCCAGATACAGGTCCGCGCGAAGGCCCCGGCCCCCCGGATCCACCTGGATTGTCAGCGGCACCAGCAGATGATCTCCCGGGCCGGATTCAGGGCTGGGGGTCATCGTCTCCGGAGATCTTGGACAGGGACTCGGCCATCAGGAAGTCGAGGATGATGTCATCGACCTTGGTGTCGGAGTTGCTCAACTGCATCAATTCATCGGGTAGTTGCTTGGAGCTCTCGGGCTTGAACAGGCCCGGCGGGGCCTGAATCGGTCCCGTGAGGCGATTCGGGTTCGGCAGTGGCGGCTTCACCTGCGGAGTGACCACGGGCGGCTCCTCGGGCTGCTTCAGGCCCACCGGGGTCAGATCCAGCTGGGTGTCGGGCGAATCGAACATCTCCACGTGCTTGTCGGGTTTCCGTGTTGATGGCCGCTGGGAGTTCGGAGAAGAAAAGGAGCCGAACGTGGGCTCGTCACCAGTAAGGATGATGGCCGGTCTTGCGATCACGACCGAGGGGGCCGGCTCGGACTTGCCCGGATCGGGCGTTGCGGGCGGGCGCGTCCTGGGAAGTCCGCCGGGGGCGTCGGACGCCGGACCCAGCGCGGAGACGGACTGCTCGCGCAGCGTCGTGGTCGAGGTCTTCGGGACGGACGGGGCCGGCGGGGGTGCCGCGCCCTGGCCCATGCCGAGCATGGTGTCTTCCTGCGCGAAGGCCGCTGCGTTGGGTATCGGGCGGGCCGAACCACCCTTCTCGGACTTGCGGTGCGGCGGCGGCAGGGGCGGGGCAGCAGGGGCGGGTGCCGGCTTGTCGGCCGCGGCCTGCCGGGCGGCGGCATCGGCCTCGCTCTCGGGTACGGTGAGTTCGCCGAAATACTTCACGATCTTGTCGTCGAACTGACCACCGAGCAGGCCCTTCATCATGTCCTTGTGTTGAAGTTGCATCAACTTGCGGACCTGATCCTCCACATCCTCGGCACCCAGGAGGTGGCCGTATTCGGTCTTGCGTGTGGACAGGATGATGCCGTTGTGGAACAGGTGCGTGAAGATGTGCGGATTGGCCTCTCCGGAGTCCTCAGTTTGGATATGATACACCCGACCGCGATACTTCAAATTATGATTGAAACCAAGAAGCGGTGAACGCATGGGACAGAAAAACTCCGGGGTCTGATGACAAAAAGTGACCACTAAGGTAACAGAATCTACTAAAAATAGGAGACTCGAAAAAGCGGAAAGTGAAGAAAAATCGGGGAAGAGATTTTTGCAAAAGGAAATAGTGAAATGATTTCAGTGTATTAGGACTGTTTTAGTCGCAAAATTTCATCCGGCGGACGGTTTGTTGTAGCGTTTTTGGCATGAAAGTCATTTCCCTCCTCTCCTGTTTTCTCGGTCTGCTGCTGTTCGTCAATCCCGCCAACGCCCGCCGGGTCAAGCCGAGAAAACCCGCCGTGGACGGAAAGATCTGGTATGTCGCCTCGGCAGACGGCAAGCGGGTCCTCCTCGAGAAGGACAAGGACAAGACCTGGTCCATCGCGAGCCTGTCCAAGATGATGGCGCTCCTCGTGATTGTGGAGCAGGGCCTGAATCTCAATGACAAGACCGTCCTCACGGATTCGGACTGGGCGCTGGCCGCAGGGGGGTCGCGCACCCGTCTGAAGCGGAAGATACCCTATCCGAACAAGGATCTCATTCATGCAGCGCTGCTGGGTTCGGACAATCGGGCGGTGCTGGCGCTGGGTCGCGCGGTGGGTCTCAATGCGCAGGCCCTCACCGCGAAGATGAACTCCCGTGCGCGGGTGATGGGTTTGAAGATTACAACCTTCATTGATCCGACAGGCATCGCCCACGAGAACGTCTCCACCGCCTGGGAAGTGTCACGCATCCTCAAGGCGGTCTCCGAAAACAAGACGATCGCAGACGTGATGCAGACTGTGACGTACACTGTCGTGGAGAAACCGTCGAACCGGCAGATCGTCTACAACAACACCAATATACTTACGCGTGAGAGTCGCCGCGCCAAGGTGCTCGCCGGAAAGACGGGCTTCAACTCGGCAGCAGGATATTGCGTGGCGACCCTGCTGGACCTGCCGGTGTACGGCCAGGTCATCTTCGTCGTGCTGGGATCGTCCGGGATGTACCAGAGGTTCGCCGATGTGCGGACGCTGCAGGCCGAACTGGAGCGCATCCGGGCAGCGGCCGCACGGGCCCAGCAGGCCATGACGCCGCCCAAAACCACTCCCGAATCGCGTCGTCGCGTGGAGCCTGTGCAGATGAGATCCGAAAAGCGATCCCGGACGCCCGCATCGAAGTAACTATTTCTTGATCTCCAGGTCCGAATTCCCCTCCGCGAAGCAAAAAAGCAAGATAATTTCCGTAATAATTTCAATGACTTACAAAAAAACGACAAGTTCCTGAAAAACCTGTCGAAATTTGTTGACACCTTGGAAATTTTCCCTATATTAGCACTCCTGTTGAGGCGTGTGGTGAGTCGAGGTTGAGTGAGTTTGGAACGCCTTTTGGTCTTTGAAAACTGGATAGTTGGTCGAAGGACAGAACGA
>PHAZ01000070.1 GCA_002841825.1 Deltaproteobacteria bacterium HGW-Deltaproteobacteria-22
TTTTCCCGGCCATGAAACCCTCCTACGGGGACTTTACACCCCATAAATCAGGTGTCCACTTTCACAGGGCCAGACCACTCTTTGGAGGATCCCACATGAGCGACAACCTGTCGATCTGCATCGAGAACTGCCACCCTGAACACGAAGGGGCGCGCACCCTGCGCTGCTGCGTTTTGAACGGCCTGGCCCCGGGGCTTTCGCTGGCTCCCGACGGGACCATCGCCTGGAAGACCGACGCGCCCGCGGCCTGCCGGCTGGTGGTCTCCAGGGACCAGCGCCTGGTCTGCCTGCGCGAAGCCGGCGCCCCGGGGCGCGTCACCGTCCTGCGCGACGGCCGCAGCACGACGGCCCCCGAGGGGAAGCCCGTGGTCCTGCTGGATCAGGACGAACTGGTGGTGGGCGGCGCGCGGCTTCGGCTCCACGTGCACGGCTGGACGCGGCAGGAGTTCGCGCCGTCGTACCTGCCCGTGGATGCGCCGGGGGCGGGCAGACTGTCGCGGGTGGCCGCAGCGGGGATGGTCGCCGCGCTGGGGCTGACGTCCCTCACCGGCTGCTGGGCCTCGGGGTCCAGCAAGCCCGTGGAGATCCGTCACCGCCCGCCCGTGGATGACAGCGTCCGTGAGGACCCCGCGCCGGAATCCCCGAAGGAGGCCGACGCCAAGACCCCCGACGAGCCCGCGGGGAAGTGAAGCCGCCGACCGATGGGAAAACCTCGCACCGACTGGCGAGAAAATCCCGGAAATGAGGCGTTTTGAGGGGAAAATTGGTCATATTCGACCGAAAAAAAACGAATTAGACGGGGTTTCGCAGCCCTGAGCCAGACGACAGGCTTTACGCGGGGCGACCGAGGTTTTTTCCCGACAGGCTCCCAGGGCTGTAAGGGGCAGGGGTGGCTACGACCGCGGCGTCGGGCGGCGGCGGCGCCGGAAGAGGGCCAGGCCCAGCAGCAGCAGCAGGGGGAGGGCGGGGTTGTTTCCGCCGCCGGCGGAGCGGCAGGAGCAGGCATCGCCCTTGGGGGGGTCGGTCTCCTCGGTCGGGGAGCAGGTGGTGTCCTCGCCGGTGGCGTCGTCGCCGGCCGGGCGGGTCGAGCCGGGGGCGCACTCGAGGCAAGTGTGGGAGAAGACGTACTGGTCGGCGTCGCACAGGGTCGCCTCGCAGGTGGTGTCGTATCCGGTGGCGTCGTCGCCGGCCGTGCGCGTGCTGCCGGGGGCGCAGGCGACGCAGGCATGGTCCTCGACGGCGTGATTTTCATCGCACAGGGTGGGCGTGCAGGCGGTGTCGGCGCCGGTGGCGTTGTCGCCGGCGGGGCGGGTGCTGCCGGGGGCGCAGGCGACGCAGGCGTGTCCGGCGACGTGCTGGTCCGCCCCGCAGAACCAGTCGGTGCAGTTCGTGTCGGCGCCGGTGGCGTCGTCGCCGGCCGGGTGGCTGGCCCCCGCCGGGCATTCGAGGCAGACGTGGTCCTGGACGTACTGGTCGGCGTCGCACAGGATCGGTGCGCAGGTGGTGTCGTCGCCGGTGGCGTCGTCGCCGGCGGGGCGGGTGCTGCCGGGTGCGCAGGCGACGCAGGCGTGCCCGGCGACGGATTCGTCGGTGTCGCACAGGGTCGGCGCGCAGGTGGTGTCATCGCCGGTGGCGTCGTCGCCGGCGGGGCGGGTGCTGCCGGGTGCGCAGGCGACGCAGGTGTGTCCGGCGACGGATTGGTCGGTGTCGCACAGGGTCGGGGTGCAGGCGGTGTCGACGCCGGTGGCGTCGTCGCCGGCGGGGCGGGTCGAGCCTGCCGGGCAGTCCAGACAGGCGTGGGAAAAGACGTACTGGTTCGACCCGCAGAAGATGGCGGTGCAGTTCGTGTCGCCGCCTGTGGCGTCATCGCCGGCCGGGTGGCTGGCCCCGTCCGGGCAGGCGAGGCAGACGTGGCTTTCGACGTACTGATCGGCCTCGCACAGGGTCGGCGTGCAGGTGGTGTCGACGCCGGTGGCGTGGTCGCCGGAGGGGCGCGTGCTGCCGGGGGCGCAGGCGAGGCAGGCGTGGTTCAGGACGTGCTGGTTCGCGCCGCAGACGATCGGCGCGCAGGCGGTGTTGCTGCCCGTGGCGTCGTCGCCGGGCGCGCGGGTGCTGCCGGGGAGGCAGGGCGTGCAGGTGTGGTTCAGGACGTACTGGTCCGCAGCGCACAGGGTCGCCGCGCAGGCGGTGTCGTCGCCGGTGGGATCGTCGCCGGCGGAGCGGGTGCTTCCCGGAGCGCAGGCGACGCAGACGTGGTTCAACACATGCTGGTTCACACCGCAAAGGGCAATGGTGCAGGTGTTGCCGGGCGTCGACCACGCTCCCAGGTGGCATACGATCTGGCCATCAGGTCCCGTGTAGCCGGCGTCGCACGTGACCGGGCAGGTGCTGCCGGGGGTCGTGCCCGAGCAGGACCCGTACACGTAGCCGGTCGGCGCCGTCGGCGCGCCGCTGCAGGGGAGCTCGGTGCACGAGCAGTCCCCGGTGCAGGCCCAGGTACCCATGGAATCGCAGAAGAGCATGGCACTGAAGCCCGGGCTGGCGTAGCCAGGGGCGCACACGAAGTTGACGCAATACGTCTCATCCTCGAGGGCGAAGGAGGAGGGCATCGGGGACGAATCGGTGAAGACGTATGGGGTCATGCTCATGGCGTCCAGATAGCACTCGAAGGACGCGTAGTTCATCCCCGATCCGTAAGGAGGGCAAAAGGCGTGGGCGGTCCCGCTGCCCAGGGTGAACGTGGCTAGGAGCGCGGCGAGGCCGAGCAGGGGAGCGGTGAATCGACGGGCAAAGAACATGCAGTTCTCCTCTGTGCAGGGATGGAGCTGCACGGTCGGACCAGGGTAGTCGAGGGTCGGCACGGGGTCAAGCGGCCGTTTTACAGATGACCCGGCTTCCGGATTGGAATCCGCTTCATCGGCTCTGACTGAGGGCCGCCGTCAGGCATCCGGAGCCGGGTACGTCAGCGTCAGGCGCAGCATGTCGAAGAGCTGGATTCCGTCCTCGAAGATCGGTCCGGGGTAATTCAAGACGAAGAAATCGTGGTCGATGCCCGTCACGCGAAAGCCCTGACGCTGGTAGAAGGCGAGCTGGTAGCCGAACGTGCCGGTGCCCACCTCCAGTTGCCGGGCGCCTGCAACGCGAAAGAACTCAATCACCCACTGCAGCAGCGCCGTGCCGTGTCCGCACTTCTGGTGGTCCGGGGCCACGGCGATGGCCATGAGCTCGTGCGCTCCGTCGCCGAGCGGCGCGACCACGCACGCGCCCACCATCACGCCGTCTTTCGAAACCACGAAGCACCTCGACCCGGGAAGATAGGACCGGACCTTGTCTTCCGAAGGGTCGGCAATCAGCAACAGCGCCATGGGCGCCTCCGCGGCTTGGACTTCCTGAATCAGTTGCATGTCTCTGTCACCTCCCATCCGGCGGCGCTCCCGAGGATCCTTCCACGCCTTCGTTTCTCCAAGACTGCGAGCATTTCTTTCAGTCCATCTCTCATCGTCTTGGTGCCGAACAACCGAGAACACCGGCGGCCCGTGAGGGGCGTCCGCAACAGCGTATGGCTAGGTGACGCTCGGTGATATGCCGCCGATGATGCAATATGCAACCGCATCCGCCTGGAAGGAGTCATCTGGGGAAAGGATAATGCCTGGACGGACGCTCGCACAGCCCACGGTTCCGCCAACTTCTTTCAGAAGCTCAAGCGTGTCGCCTTCATATCGGGGAGAGGCCACAAGTTGCTCAACCATGTCGCCATTCATCTCGAATGGATTGACCACGCTCAAAAGCAAATATCTCGAGTCCCAATTCGGCTTCCCTGGCCCGCTAACCACTCCTGCTAGCTTCACCCGAATGCGGTTATGGCCATCAGGTCCCTCAAAATTCCATGGCTCGCCAACAGACAGAATGTAATGGCCCACTGCGTCACCTGACGATAAGCCCAAGCGCCGCGGCTTGTCCGCTTGAATCTCGATGTCCTGAAAGACGATGCACATAGGATGACCATCGCATTCAATCGCCACCTCCGTGAATTGGTAGCCCGCGTAACCCTCGGGAGATCCTTTGGCGCACTCGATGCTTTCAATGCATTTTCTCATAAAAGGTGAGTCCGTCAACGTCACGACCTCCGGGGTCGAGGGGAACAGGAAGGATTGGAATCCGACCACGCCTTTGAATGTGATGCGGAAAAGAATCTCTTGCCAGTTCCTGAAAGACATGACGGCGTCCTTGCCGTCGAGATGAACAGACACCACCTTGCCGTCATGAAAGTCAAACGCCTGAATCCTGGCTACTACTTGTTCTCTCATGTCAATCATCTTTCCGTCGTCCATTGTCTTTGATGTGAATCCTGGCTTTTGGTCAGGGAATCTTTCTGCAAAGGCTTCCAGCGCAACTGACTCGTTCTTTGACCGGACCATTCTATCGAACAATGGGAGGATGACAACGAGGAACAGCGCAACTGCGATACCTCCACCTACTAGCTATACCAATTGCCGTAATGATGTTGATCACTGTCTATCCATCCAACAGTGTTTCCACGGATCCGCACCAGCGCGGGGCTCGTCGTGCATCGCGGTATACCATGAGCGCCGTGGTTGTTCAATGAACGCCTGAATCACTTCGACGCCGGGATCCTGGGGCGCTCAAATCCATCGGCGGACCCGGGCCTTGTACTCGAGGAACTCAGGTCCAAAGCCGGCGGCGAGCGCGCGTTCCTCCGGCGCGATCTGGAAGCGGTCGATGGTGAGAAAGAAGCCGGTCGACACGAGGAGGGCGGCCGGGCTGGCCAGCAGGGCCGCCCAGCCCAGCAGCACGAGCTGCATGCCGAGGTACATCGGGTTGCGGCTGAAGGCGTAGACGCCGGTGGTGACCAGGCGGGTCGTCCGTCCCGGAGTCATCGGGCTCCACGTGGTGTCCGCCCGGGACAGCGCCACGCGGGCGCCGACGATCCAGCCGACGCCGCCTGTCAGGAGGACGGCGCCCGTCCCCACGCGCAACCAGCCCGGGACGACGAGGCGCGGCGTCGCCACGGCCATGAGCCACATCAGGCCCGCGTTGAACAACCATATGACATCGGGGGGGATCCTCAATGGGTACCTCAGCGGTGCGGGCATCCGGCCCAACAACACGGCCTGCGCATGCCGCCCTTCATTTTGTCCATTCCGACCTCGATGCGGCGTCTCCTCGTGGCTTCATGCCTGGCGGAAATGACCCAGCAGATCCACTCGTTTCGCGCAAGGGGGGTGATGTCAGCCCATAGGCTTCTGACCTGGGGGTTGGATTCGATGGCCCTCCGGAAGTCTTCAGGGAGCTCATGGACCGTACCGCCCGCGATAGCTTGTTTCGTCACGCCGCGATCCTTCCTGGTTCGCCCAACCAGTGTTTGCACGAATCCGCACAAGCGCGGATCTCGTCGTTGAACGCGGTATACCATGAGCGTGGTGGTTGTTCAATCAACGCCTGTTTCACTTCGACATCGACATCGAGCCGGACATGGCCGTTGACGCGACGCCACCGTGGGTGCTACCGTCTGCGGTGAAGAAAGTGTTGAATTGGCGCGTTTTTTTCCGGTCTCGTGATTTTTCCGCCCGCCAGTTCTGAGGTCCTCCATGTTCCGCATCCGTTATGTCTCCGGATCCACGGTGCCGGCCAACGCCGGCGCGGTGGCCCAGGTGCAGGATATCCTGCGCGAGCAGTTCCCGCTGCTGCGCCCCGAGGAGATCGACCAGCTGCCGTCGCGCCTCCAGAACCCGTTCAAGGTCGGCTTCCGGACGCTGCTGCTGGTGGCCGAGAACGGGAAGAGCCAGGTGCTGGGGTTCGCGATCCTGTACCACGAGCCGGACCTGCGCTTCTGCATGCTGGACTTTTTGTCGGCGTCGCGGCTGCGCATGGGGAGCGGCGTGGGTGGCGCCCTGTACCAGCGCGTTCGGCAGGAGGCGCTGGGGCTCTCGGCGTACGGGATCTTCATGGAGTGCCTGCCAGACGACGCGGCCCTGAGCCCGCAGCCGGAGGTGCGAAAGCAGAACGCCGCGCGGCTGCGGTTCTACGAATCCTACGGGGCGCGGCCCATCGCGGGGACGCGTTACGAGACACCGGTGCACCCCGACGACGACAACCCGCCGTTTCTGGTCTTCGACGACCTGGGACGGAACAAGCCACTGCACCGCAAGGACGCCCGGGCCGCCGTGCGCGCGATCCTGGAGCGCAAGTACGGGTACCTGTGCTCGCCGGAGTACATCAAGATGGTCGTGGAATCCTTCCGCGACGACCCGGTGCGGCTGCGGGAGCCGAAGTACGTCAGGACCCCCGTGGTCGGTCCCCTGCCGGCCGAGGTGCCGCCGGATCGCCGCATCCTGCTGCTGGTCAACGAGGCCCATGACGTGCACCACGTGCACGACCGCGGTTACGTCGAGGCGCCGGTGCGGATCCGCACGATCCTGAAGGAGCTTCGCACGTGCAACTTCTTCCAGCCGGGGGCGGTGCACCACTTCGGTGAAAAGGAGCTGCTGCGCGTCCACGATCCGGGGTTCATCCGGTACTTCAAGAAGGTGACCGAGACCATCGGCAACACGCGCTCGGTGTATCCGTACGTGTTCCCGATCCGCAACGTCGCGCGGCCGCCCAAGGAGCTGGTCGTGCGCGCCGGCTACTACTGCATCGACACCTTCACGCCGCTCAACCTCAACGCCTGGCTGGCCGCGACGGGGGCCGTGGACTGCGCGCTGACGGGCGCCGCGGCCCTGCTCGAGGGCCGCATGATGGCCTACGCGCTGGTGCGCCCGCCCGGACACCACGCCGAGCGCCGCTCCTTTGGCGGCTTCTGCTACTTCAACTCCGGGGCCATCGCCACGGACTTCCTCAGTTCCCGCGGGAAGGTGGCGACGCTGGACATCGACTACCACCACGGCAACGGCCAGCAGGACATCTTCTACGGGCGCGCCGACGTGCTGACCGTGTCGATCCACGGGCATCCCAGCTTCGCATATCCGTACTTTTCAGGCTTCGAGGAGGAGAAGGGCGCCGGGGCCGGCGAGGGCTTCTGCGTCAACCACCCGCTGCCCGAGACGATCACGGCGCAGCGCTACCGCGAGACCCTCGAGCGCGCACTGCACCGCATCCGCAAGTTCGCGCCGACGTTCCTGGTCGTGCACCTGGGCCTCGACACCGCGGCCGGGGATCCCACCGGCTCCTGGCCGCTCAAGGCCGAGGACTTCCGCGAGAACGGCCGCATGATCGGCGCCCTCTGCCTGCCCACGCTGGTCATCCAGGAGGGCGGCTACAACACCCGCAACCTGGGCGTCAACGCCCGGGCGTTCTTCCGCGGCCTGTGGGCGGGCAACTGGCAGCCCGGCCTCGCGATCAAACCGTTCAGGAAGGCTTGAGCTCTAGCGCATCAACAACAGGCTGAGGGCCATCACCGCCATGCCGGCTACGAGCCCGAAGAGGCTGTCGTGCCCCTTGCCGTAGGCGCGGCTCGTGGGCAGCAGCTCGTCGAGGCTGATGTACACCATGATGCCGGCCACGCCGCCGAAGAGGATCCCCATGATCTCGGGGGGGATATTCCCGCTTTGGCCCCCGAGAAAGAGCCGGATCGCCGCATAGGCGATGAGGGCGCCGACCGGCTCGGCCAGACCGCTGAGCACCGAGTACAGGAACGCCTTCCTCCGGCTGCCGGTGGCATAGAAGATGGGCACGGAGACGCTGATCCCTTCGGGGATGTTGTGCAGGGCGATGGCGATGGCGATGGGCACCCCGAGGCCGGGATCCTGCAGCGCCGCGAGGAAGGTCGCCAGGCCTTCGGGGAAGTTGTGGATCCCGATGGCCAGCGCGGTGAACAGCCCCATGCGCATCAGTTTGTGATGATGTGGGCCATGGACGGGAGCGCCCTCCGCACCGGCGACGGGGGAGGGCGTCGCCCCGGGAACGGGCGCCGGCGCCGTGGGATCGCGCAGCTGCTCCGTCTCCCGCTCCGAGTGAATCTCATGGGGATTCTCCGCGGCCGGGATCAGGTTGTCGATGAGCCCGATCAGCAGCATCCCACCAAAGAAGGACGCCGTGTTGACCCAGTGCGCGCCGGTCTCACCGAAGCGCGGCACGAGCGCATCAACACCCTTGAAAAAGATCTCCACGAAGGAGACGTACAGCATGACCCCTGCCGAGAAGCCGGTGGCGACCGAGAGGAAACGGAAGTTCGTCCGGCTGGCGGTGAACGCGATGACGCTGCCGATCGCCGTGGCCATGCCGGCGAAGAAGGTCAATCCGAAGGCGATCCAAAGGTTGCTCATGGGGGGGGCTCCCGCGGGGTCGTGCTGGGTCGTGGACGGGCCGCGTGCCTGCGAAGCCGTCGAAGAATGCTGCATACCATGCATCGGACTGCGGTTCAATGGTCGCGGATGAGTCCTCCACGGCAGGGTCTCCCACGGAAGCCCCACCGGCGTCACCCAGGCCAACATGTGCGTCACCTTCATGGGGCCGGTGACTCTGTACAACGGGGAGCCGCCGATGTGAGCGGTCATCCATGGACTTGAAAAATGTTAAAAATCAGGCTTGGCATTGCCGAATGATTTGATAAATGGATCTCCATTCGTCGATTACCAGACAATGCCCCGAGGCCCACGTGGACGAAATGCGCCGGGCGGGCGTGCTGCCGGCCGACATCGAGCAGATCACCAGGCTGCGCGACCAGCTCACCGCGACCGACTCGGAGCAGGAGCACCGGAAGACCACCTCCAAGGACCAGACCCAGATCCGCAACGCGGCCCACAAACGCCTGGTCACGGCCATGGCCGCCATCATCGGCGCTGCCGAGCTGGCCTTCGCCACCGACCCCGAGCGCCTCGAGCTCTACCGCGCGCTGCGCCCGTCCCAGTCCAAAGCCCAAAAGCCCGCCGCCCCCAAGGCGTAGGCTCCTCGAAGTCGTCGCTCTTCTCCGCGTCGATGATGCGCTGCATCTCAGCCAGCTTGTGGGTAACCTTTCACGCTCAATCCGCTCCCGATGCTCAACACCATCTGCATTCGGTTCTGCACGAGCGTATGGACATGGAAATGATTGACAAGGGAAGGGGGAGGCGAACAGTCGCATTGGTCCCTAGTACGAGGTGGTGCATGTCGACAGTAAAAACATGGTGGGTGATGCTAGGTATCCTATGTTTGTCCGTGGCCTGCGAAACGAAGACCAGGACGGTGGATTCATGTGGAGACGGCTTTCTGGATTCGAGTGAGGAGTGTGACGGGAACCAGATGTCGGTGACCACGTGCGCGGAGCTGGGATACTATGATCAGACCGAGACCCTGACCTGCCTGGAAGACTGCACCTTCAATCTGGCGGTCTGCACGGGGGGACGCTGTGGGGACGGCGCCATCCAGACGGTTCATGGCGAGGTGTGCGACGGCGAGAACCTGGCCGGCGAGACCTGCATGGGGCTCTCCCTGGGGAGCGGCACGCTCCGGTGCTCGGATAACTGCAAGTGGGACACGTCCGGGTGCGAGTTGAACGGCGTGTGCGGGGACGGCATCCTGCAGACGGCCCAGGAAGAGGTCTGCGACGGCGACGCCCTGGGGGACGGCACCTGCGTGACCGAGGGTTTCTACGAGGGCGAGTTGACCTGCGGCCAGGACTGCCGGTATGACACGAGCGGTTGCTCCCTGTTCTGCGGGGACGGGCTGCTGCAGGCCGATCATGGCGAGGCCTGCGACGGGACCGACCTGGCCGGGCAGACCTGCGTGACGCTGGGACACGGACAGGCCAGCGGGGCGCTGGACTGCACGGCCTCTTGCACCTTCGACGAGACCGCGTGCGTCCCGCTGAGCGCCAACGCCGATCTGTCCTCCCTGGCGATCAGCAGCGGAACGCTGACCCCGGTGTTCTCGGCCGGGACCACGTCGTACTCGGTGACGGTGCCGCTCTCGGTGACGACGGTGACGGTGACGGCGACGGCGGCGGATCCCTACGCGAGCCTGGACATTTCTCCGAGCCAGCCCGTGACACTGAACCCCGGCGACAACTCCGTCACCGTGACGGTGACCTCCGAGAGCGGGGCCCGGAAGGAAACCAACGTCACCATCCACCAGATCGTGACGGACTATGCGTCCCCGAACATCGGAACGCTGCTCTATGTCCCGGGCGGGACCTTCCAGAGGGATGTCACGCCGGCGAACCTGAGCACGGTGTCCACGTTCCGCATGAGCCGGTACGAGATCACCAGGGCGCAGTGGACGGCCGTGACGGGATGGGCGGATCCGAGTGACCTGGCGACCTCCGGCGGCGACGGCGACCCGGTGCAGATGGTCAACTGGTACCATGCCATCGCGTTCTGCAACAAACTGAGCCTGCTGGAGGGCTTGACCCCGGTCTACTCCGTCTCCGGAGTGGACTTCGCGACGCTGACGCTGCCGGCGATCCCGACGACCAGCAACACCACCTGGAACGCGGCGGCGGCGAACTGGAGCGCCAACGGCTACCGCCTGCCCACCGAGATGGAGTGGATGTGGGCCTCGATGGGCGCGGACACGGCCCAGCCCGGCCTGACGAACACGACGGGATACGCCAAGGCGTTCGCAGGGAGCACGGGCGGCAACCTGATCGGCGACTACGCCGTCTTCGGGTATCCGACCACGGAGGAGGGGCGGACCCTGACGCAGCGGACCGACGCGGTGGGCTCCAGGTTGGCCAACGAACTGGGTTTGTACGACATGAGCGGGAACGTATGGGAGTGGACCTGGGACTGGTATGGGACGTACCCCACGGGGGCCGTGACGGACTTTCAGGGGGCGGCGTCGGGGGTCTTCCGCGTGATTCGCGGCGGCGGCTGGTACCACGCGGCCTCCAACTGCACCACGGCCTACCGCATCAACAGCGACCCGCACGGCCGGATCAATTACTTCGGGTTTCGCGTGGTCCGCCCTTGAGCTCTGTGGCGATACCGCTCTCCATCGCCGGACCGGATGTGGAGCTCGACTCAAAAGGGCGAAATGGGAGTGATCCTGGGTGGACCTGTGCGGTCCGGTCGGCGACTGGCAGGTGAGCTCGTCCCCGGGCATGCGTTCGGGCGCCAGGGTTGGCGCGCTGCTGGAGAGGCGTAGGCACCCGCTCCCGTATTCCCAATTCCCCATTCCAAATATGGGACTGCGGTCACTTGGGACCGCAGTTTCTTCTCAAAATATGAAACTGCGGTAGCTTGCCACTGCAGTTTCCCCGGCGCCCGGCGACCGTGGGACCGGTCGCACCGCGCCGTCCCGTCCCGCACCGCGCTGAAGCAGAAGATGCGGCGCCAAGTCGCCGAAGTCCCAAAGATGGAGAAGATGCGGCCCCAAGTGGCCGCACTCCATATGCGTCCCCATTCCTTTACGCGACGGCGGTTTGATACAGGTACTTCTGGAAGCCGGCGAAGATGCGGCCCGCCGGTTGCTCCGTCTTCATCGGACCTGGACCCAGGCGGTCATTCGTGGCAGCCGGAGGTGTCGTAGGCGCAGGTCTCGTCGCAGGCGAGTTGACCGGTTCCCAGTCCCAGGGATTCGCAGGTCTCAACGCCGGGGAAGTCGCCGTCGCAGTCCTCGCCGGTATTGAAGATGCCGTTGCCGCACAGCGGCGGGTCCTCGCAGTTCGACTCGTCGAAGTGACCGCACTGCTCATCACAGGTCAGCGTTCCGCCCACATACCCGAAGTCCGTGCAGTCGGCGCCTTGCAGATCGATGCCGTCACAGGTCTCCCAGGCTTCAGCGAGATTGTTGCCGCAGACGGCCATGCCGTAGCAGCCGGAGTAATCGAACTTGCAGTCGTGGCCGCAGGTGAGCGTGCCGCCGGTATAACCCATCGTCTGGCAAGTCGCGTTGAAGAGGAGATTGTCGCCCTCGCAGTCCTCCCCGATGTCGTCGTCGGCGCGGCCGTCCCCGCAGTAGTAGCCGTCGCGCACCTGTTGCAGGTCCGCGGCGTCGAGGGTGCAGCCTGCGAGGATGAACAGCGACAGGCCGCAGGAGACGAGGTGTGACAGGGACAGGATTCGGGACATGGCGTCAACTCCCGGGTATTCCTAGCATGAGGTCAGCGGTTCGTCAAAGCGGTTGACCGACTATAGCCCACGGTTGAAGCGGCCGTCTGCGGCCGCCAACCGTGGGTCAGCGGCCCATCCCCGCATCGCGGGGAAACAGACCAGCGAAGGCATGGAGACATCCCAACGGGGTGCAACATGCCTGGTGAAGCGGAAAGCCCCCTTTGTACCAATAGAGGAAAGAGTCCGCCGCTCGCCCGACCCGCATGGGTCGCACGACCGGTTCTTAGTGGCCCCCCCTCTGTCCGCGGCCGAAGGCCGCGGGCTCTTATTGAATCATTGCGCGTTGCATCTCATATTTCGCGTTTCGTGAGACACAACCGACGCTCTTCCCCAGTCCCAGCGAAACCATGCACAACCCCCGCTACCCCCTCGACCTCTTCCTCCGAGTCATCACCGTCAGTCTCGAAACGATGAAACTCGTGAACGGGTTGCCCGGGTTGGAAATTTGATCGCGGGGTGGCGAAGGAAAGGTGCAGTCACCGGGCGATATGGTCGCCTGCGCCGGCGTGAGTTTTTTCCACCACTTGGATGGATTTTCTGCTAGGACTGGATCTGTTACCCCACGCAACCACCTTCAGGGGTTGCTTCAGAGGAATTTTCGATTCATGTTCGACGTCCAACGGATCAGTCAACCACGAGCCCAACTGGAGCAACTGGGGTCCAAGGAGAAGTTCTGGTTTGGCGTCGACGACCAAAAGACCCTGTTCAAAGCGACCCAGAAGCACCCTGATGGAACTCCCACCGGAGAAGACTGGGCGGAGAAGATCGCCTGCGAACTCGCCGCTCGGATGGGCATTCCCCATGTCCACTATGACCTCGCCAGCTGGGTCAATGGTGCAGAGCACCGCGGTTCGGTGTGCGGGAACTTTGTGCCCCGAGGCTGGTTCCTCGTTCACGGCAATGAGCTGCTGCAGGAACGAGATTCAAGCTATCCCCGGGATCCGGCGTACAAGTTCAAGGTCGTCGAGCACACGATCGACGCAGTCTTTGCGATCGTTTCTAAAATGAGACTGCCCCCGGAGCCGTTTGACCAGGGTTTGCCGGCGCCGGTCATGGATGCTCCAGGGGTTTTTGCCGGGTATCTCCTGTTGGATGCATGGATCGCCAATCAAGACAGGCACCATGAGAATTGGGGAGCCTTGCGGAAGAACGGTTCGCTGTGCCTGGCGCCGACCTTCGACCATGGCGCATCCCTGGCCCGCAACTGTACGGATTCGGAGCGCGAGGAGCGAATGACGACCCGGGATGCTCGGCGGACGCTGGCCGCGTTCGTCCGCAAGGCGAAGTCGGCATTCTTCAGTGCAGGGATTACCGACAACCCACTGACGCCGCTTGCGGCATGGATGGAATGGTCGCGGCGGACTCCTGCGGCCGCCGCAGCATGGACGGCCCGACTCGAATCTGTGGATGAAACGCAGGTGCTCGCCCTGCTCGATCAGGTTCCCCGCACCCACATGACAGAAACCGAACGCCGGTTCACGCTGAAAATGCTGGAGCTCAACCGTCGCCGGATTCTCGATGGAGACGCATCATGACCCGAAGCCTGTTCGTCGCCGTACGGGCACAGGAAGATGGCAACCACCAATGGCAGCCCGTCGGGCTCCTGGAAAACCCGAAGAAAGGTGAATACCGTTTTCGCTACACCGAGGGAGCCAACCGCCTGCCGGGTTTTTCTGGTTTCACCGGAATGGAGGATCTGAACCAGGTCTACCTTTCGGAGAGACTGTTTCCGATTTTTTCGAACCGGATTTTTTCACCGCGTCGCCCTGAGTTCGGTGAGCTCCTGGAATGGAGTGGTTTTTCCCCCGGCGAGAAGGTTGAGCCGATGGCCTTGCTCGAGGTCACGGAAGGCCTCCGCGCGACCGATTCGGTCGAGGTGTTTCCGAAGCCGCGCGAGGCCGCGCCCGGCGTGTTCGTCTCCCGGTTCTTTCTCCACGGACTGCGGTGGATGCCCCAAGACGCCATCGCTTTCACGGAAACGCTCGTTCCCGGCACGCGGCTGGGCCTCCTGCTCGACATGGCCAATCCCTACGATCCCAACGCCGTCGCGGTGCGCTCCGACTACTCGGGCGACCGCTTCTGGATCGGGTACGTACCTCGCTACCTGGCCGCCGAGATCCGGAAGCTCTGCAAGAACCAGAAGTGGGTCTCGGGATTGACATTGCTGGTTCAGAAGGTCAACCCAATGGCACCGCTTCACAACCGCATCCTGTGTGAGTTGACCGCTCCATACCCAAACGGCATCCAACCCTGTGAGGGGGACGAGTTCAAGCTTCTGGTACCGGTTGATGAGTGAATCTCGCCTGTGGCCAGCTATAAAAAATCATCCGCTTCAAAGCATGGACTGACTCTTATAATAGACGAGCTGGCAAATCTAGAACTGATTTTTTATCAAAACATCGCTTGTGAGCGATATGAATGAGGGATTTTCTCGAATCTTAACCTCGCGTTCTTCTGGTTCGTGGCTTACCAGAAAGGCAGCACCGTCAAAGAAAACGAATACCCAGTGTCCCGTCCGTGGGTCCTCTGGGAACAGTACGCGCCAGAAGCGAAAGACGCCACGTCCGCGCTCGTCGTAGACCATGTTCTGATAAAAACCATCAACCAACTCCTGTGTCGGCTCAAAATCCACAACTTCGAAGTGTAGGCCTTTGGTTGGAGCATCCGGGTAATAATGAAACAGCAGCCCCTTCGTGATTCTGATCAGCACCCGTTGAACTCGATTTTCATCAAACGTGATGACGGGACGGGTTGATAATACTTGATTCTCTTGTACAGGCAGGTTGACGATGGATTTGAGGACATTGGCCGCCAATTTGGGGCTACGACGGAAACTGTCGACCGCCTTGTTCTTCCAGATCCAAAAGCCTCCATCCGAAATCGCGTGATGGCTGGACATGAAAATCATAAAAACTTCGTCGTCCAGCTTGAAGCTTTCGTTGCAGCGTCGACAGCATGGGACTGTAATCAAATTGTTTGGAAGTGGACGCGGGAACATGCACTTTGGCGGTATGTGGTCTCTGGTCAAGTCTTCAGTCGACCCGCATAGGAAGCATTTCTCTTTTTTCTTCATGAAGGTCCTAAGAAATTCCTCTCAGCCAATCCAAGCCCCTCACTCCTCAGAGAAGTAATCAGAGTCGATACGCTTCAAGGTGTACTGCGAAACGGTGGAGACGCCGACATTGTGCTCGATCATCATCTGCGCCAGAGTCTCGCCGTCGATCAGCACGATCTTCATCTCGATGCGGGAGACGTAGTCCAGCGCATCCAGAGCTGGGTCCGGAATCCTGTACAGCCTGAGGGGGTAAATAAGCTACAGGGCATGATTCATGGTGAAAGGCCTCA
>PHAZ01000071.1 GCA_002841825.1 Deltaproteobacteria bacterium HGW-Deltaproteobacteria-22
GCTGGCCCCGCTGACGGCGGATCGGATCTTGTATGTAGGCGACACGCCCTGGGACGTGCGCGCGGCAAGGGCCTCCGGGTGCGGCTGCCTGGCGGTGTCCACCAGCCTGTATTCCAGGCAGGATCTGCATCGGGAGGGCGCCACGTGGATCGCGCCATCCCTGCGTCCTTTCTCGGGGGACGCCTGGAAGTTCGCCTTCACGGCGCCGGCCGTCCCGGGAGGTCGGTCATGAGGCTGCACAAGGTGACTGTCTTCGCGATCTACGCCTTCATCCTGTCCTCCGGCTGCAACCGGAAGGACCCCGTCCCGGAGGCCGGCTCGGGG
Source organism: Deltaproteobacteria bacterium HGW-Deltaproteobacteria-22 (assembly GCA_002841825.1). GTDB lineage: Bacteria > Myxococcota_A > Polyangia > HGW-17 > HGW-17 > HGW-17. The sequence goes on from PHAZ01000071.1 coordinate 325, forward strand.
CCACGTCTGGAACTCCAGAAGGTCCAGGAGGGAACGGTGGTCAACCACACGTTCATGGCGATGGACACCATGTACACCCTCAGCGTGGGCGTCCGGGGGCCGTGGAGTCCGGAGACGGCGGACCGGGTCCGCGCGGCCATGGGCCATGCCGAGGCCGCGGTGCGCGCGGTGGAGTCGACCATGTCCTCGCATCTCGCCACCGGCGACGTCCACCGGCTCAACGCCGGCTCCCGCGAGTGGGTCCAGGTGGAGCCCTCCACGATGGACGTGCTCGTGGCCGCCGTCCGCATCGGGCACGCCACCGGTGGTGCCTTTGACCTGACCTGGCCGGCCCTGCGCCCGCTGTACCGCCTGAAGAATCCTCAATGGAAGCCGCCGACCGACGCGCAGATCGGGAAGGCCCTCCGGCTCGTGGACTTCCGCGCGGTCGAGCTCGACGTGCACGGGCACCGGGCCCGCTTCACCAGGGCCGGGATGGCCGTGGATCTGGGCGGGATCGCCAAGGGGTACGCGCTGGATCTGGCCGCCGGGGCCCTGGCCCGCGACGGTTTTCCGGATCACCTGGTCAACGGTGGCGGCGACCTCAGGGTCGGCGGCGCGCGTCCGGACCGCAAGTGGCGGATGGGGATCCGCAGCCCGCGCAAGGACGGCATCTACAAGTCCGGCACGATCAAGGCCCCGTCCTTCGCGATGGTCACCTCCGGCGACTACGAGCGCTTCCGCATGGTCGACGGCGTGCGGTACAGCCACATCGTCGATCCACGCACGGGCCGCTCCGCCCGGGGCGCCGTGTCCGTGACGGTCATCGGTCCTGAAGGAATGCTGGCCGACGCGCTGGCCACCGGGCTGTTTGTTTTGGGCCCCGAAGAGGGCAGGAAGGCCCTCGTGCATTTCCCCGGCTACGAGGCCCTCTGGCTCGACGAGGCCGAGACCGTGCAGGCCACCGCCGGGTTCTTCGCAGCCTGGGACTGACGCAACCCTCTTCAGTCGAAATCGAAATCGAAATCGGGAATGATGGCTCCTGGTCATGGTGCAGGAGAAGATGTCAACTCCAACTTCTTGCGAACACCCTGACCATCCCATAGTTATGGGTGGAACTTGCCCGATATTGATGCTATAACTCGGCACGATCTGCTTGAATGGGCCGATCCAGAATATTTTAGAGGTAGGATTCAGATGAAACATTTTCTGTCCATGAATCGATTGTTGTCCGTCTTTCTTTTCTTCTCCTTTTTCCAGTCCTCCGTGGCCCTGGCCCAGTCCGATGTTCCTCCCTGGCGCCGCAGAGGCACCAAGGTCAAGGTCAAGGTCGAGTCGGTGCCCTCGGGCGCCCAGGTTTACATTGAAGACAAAAAATGGGGTGTGGTCGGTACCACGCCCACCGAGTACATCCGGCTGCCCAAGAACAACTCCTACAAGCTCATCCTGAGCCACCCGGACATGGAAGACCTCGAGACCACGATCCAGCTCACCTCCAAGTACACCAACAAGTTCAACTTCACGATGGTGCGCAAGATCTTCCCGGGCGTGCTCGAGTTCAAGGACTCCGGCACAGGGGGCTCCATCGGCGCCACCATCAAGATCGACGGCCAGGTCAAGGGCACGCTGCCGACCTCGATCACGTTGCCGCCGGGCAAATACCAGGTCGTCATCGAGAAGGACGGCTACAATGCGTTCACCGACATGCTCACCATCGAGGAGAAGTCCACCCGCACCATGATGATCAACCTCGTGAAGATCGAGGAGCCCAAGGGCCGCCTGCTGGTCACCGCCGACATGGACAACTCCGAGGTCGAGATTGACAAGGAGAGCAAGGGGCGCACGCCGGTGCTGCTCGAACTCAAGCCGGGCAACTACCTGGTGGTCGTGAAGTTCCAGGAATACAAGTATCAGCAGATCGTCGAGATCAAGGCCAACGAGACGGCCAAGGTGCTCGCCATGCTCAAGCCCAAGGAGGTCGAGACGCCCATGGGCATGCTGACGGTCATCTGCACGACCGCCGGCTCCGAGGTCTGGATCAACGGCGAGAAGAAGGGCCTCACCCCGCAGACCCAGATGAAGCTTCCCGTGGGCCAGCACTTCGTCGAGGTCAAGAAGGCCGGCTTCACCACCGCCCAGCGCACCGTGGTCATCAAGGCCAACGAGACCGTCCTCGAGAACTTCGAGCTCGCCGCTGCGCCCAAGGTCCAGCACGTGGGTTCCCTGAAGATCACGACCGAGACCGACGCCAAGATCCTGCTCGACAACCAGCTCAAGGGCAAGGGCGCCTTCTCCCAGGAAAACGTGCCCGTGGGTACCTACCAGATCTTCATCGAGAAGCCCGGCTACAAGAAGGTTCAGCGCACCGTCGAGGTCACCGAGGGCAAGGTCACCAACCTGCACATCCCGCTGGAGCGCGCCGGTTCGATCAAGATCATCTCCAACGTCCCGGGCGCCCGGGTCATCATCGACAACCAGGACGTGGGCAAGGTCCCCCTGCTCGATCATGAGCTGCCCGTGGGCACCTACCGCCTCGAGATCGTGGCCAAGGGCTATCGCCCCTACACCCAGACCATCCGCATCGAAGGCGGGACCTCCGAGCCGGTCACCTACAACGTCAACCTCCTGACCCTCGGGCCCACCCCCGACGAGGTCCGGCAGATGAAGAGCTCCCTGTCCGCGTTCGGCGCCAAGGTCATCCCGCCTCTGTCGTTCACGGCTTCGGCCGGCGTCGACTGGCCGTACTGGTTTGACTCCCGCCTGATGGTCGGCATCTTGCACAACGACAAGATCGGCATCGACGGCGGCGCCACGTTCCGCACGTACTTCAACATGACCGAGTTCCTGTTCAACCTGCGCGCGCAGTTGTTCCAGGGCGGACCGCTGACCCTCGGCACCTTCACCGAAATCGGCGGCGGCATGGGCACCCAGGGCCGCGCGAATTTCACCTGGAACATCGGCGGCTCCGGCACGCTCTCCTTCCGCGAGAAGGTGAACCTGTCGATCAACGGTTATTTCAACACCTATCGTGACCGCTTCTGCCTCAGCTCCGAGCCCTCGGATCCCAACGATCCGCGCTCCGAGCCCAGCTTCTGCAACACGGCCGATCCCGATGACCAGATCAAGGGCTGGAAGGGACACAGCCTGCGCGAACCCTACTGGGGCGTGCGCTTCATGTTCGACGCCGTGGTGGAATGGGCCCTCGATGCCCGCTACAGCGTCTATGCCCGCCTCCACTGGGCGGCGATCCCGATGAAGCCGTCGGATACGATCTACCGTCCGGCCTTCATGGATTATTACAACTCCACGATGATGCCGAAAAACGACCCGCAGTTCTACGGCGGCGTCGGCTTCCTGTGGAAATTCTGATCCCGGCCATCCCCACGGAAAAACGAATGAAAAAACTGATTCTTCTCTCCTTGTCCCTGTTTCCACTTGTCCTCGGTTCGGTCGCCTGTGAGCGGCACTCCGACGCGGGCGCCCCGCTGACGATGGAAGCCTGCGATCCCTACTGCGAGAAGCTCACCCAGTGTTCGGACGACACAATCAAGATGATGGCCAGCCGGCACGGCGCCACCCGGGAGACGCTTGATGCCGCCAGGCACCTGTCCAGCAAGCGTTCCTGCCTCTCGACCTGCAGGGCCCAGATCCGCCCGGACAACCTGTTCCGGTTCCCCCAGTCCTTCAAGTTCTATCAGTACTTCCTGAAGGGACAGATGGAATGCATGGACCAGCCCGACTGTGCCAGGTTCAATGTCTGCCGGCAGGCCCAGCTCTCCCGGGCCATCGCCGAGTTTCCCATGGACCCGACTGACGGACGCCGGTGCGAGGAGGCCTGCACTCGCATCAACGAGTGCGCCAATGTCCTGGTGCCGCGCATCTACATCGCGGAGTTCGACAAGATGCCGCTGGACCGCCAGGCGGAGATGATCCGCCGTCACGGTGATCGCGACCGGTGTCTGCACTCCTGTCGATACGCCAGCATCAAGAACCGACTCGACAAGAAGAAAATGTCCTCCACCATTGATGAGAACTGGGAGGATCTGCAGCCTTTCATGCAGTGCCTGGCTCACACTGATTGTGCCAAGTACACGCAGTGCGTCACGTCCCAGACCTCCGGTACCAACTGACACGCGGGTTTCCCATGGCCGATTTCGTTCATCTGCATCTGCATTCCCAGTACAGTCTGCTCGACGGCGCCATTCACCTGAAAAAATTGTTTCCAGCATTGAAAACCATGGGAATGGACGCCGTGGCCTTGACCGATCACGGCTACATGTATGGGACGCTGGACTTTTATCTGCGCGCGAAAGCTGAAAACGTCCATCCGATCCTGGGGTGCGAGACTTATATAGCCCGCGGGAGCCGTCTCCAGAAGGAGACGCGCGACAACTACCACCTGGTGTTGCTCGCCCGAAACCAGCAGGGGCTGGCCAACCTGCAGTACCTGGTGTCCATGGCCAGCCTCGAGGGTTTCTATTATTCGCCCCGGATCGACCACGACCTGCTGCGCGAGCACAGCGCCGGGCTCATCGGGCTTTCGGCCTGCCTGGGCGGGGAGATTCCGCGGACATATTTTGCGTCCGGCTATGATGCCGCCAAGGAGATGGCCCGCAAGTATGCCGGCACCTTCGACGAGAAGTCCTTCTACCTTGAGTTGCAGCACAACACGCTGCCAGAGCAGGACGAGATCAACGACGTCCTGATCCGCATCTCCCGGGAGACCGGCATCCCGCTGGTGGCGACCAACGACTGCCACTACCTCAAGCGCGAGGACGCGCGCAGCCAGGAGATCCTGATGGCGATCTCCCAGCGCAAGCGGCTCTCCGACGAGGGGCGCCTCAAGCACGACGTCGATGAATACTACCTCAAGTCTCCCGAGGAGATGATCGAGGCGTTCTCGGCGGTTCCCGAGGCCATCGAGAACACCGTGCGCATCGCCAATCTGTGCCAGGTGGACATCCCCAACAACAGGACCGCCAAGACGCCGATCTATTTCCTGCCGGACTTCCCGACGCCGGAGAACATCGACCAGAGCGAGTGGCTGCGACGGGAAGCCGCCGCCGGCCTGCACCGGCGGTTCGAGGAGATCGAGCGCCGCAACGACTACCAGATCGATCGCGCCGTGTACGAGGCGCGCCTCCAGTTGGAGCTCGATGTCATCATCAACATGGGGTTCGCCGGTTACTTCCTGATCGTTGCTGATTTTATCAACTGGGCGAAGGACCATAAAATACCGGTGGGGCCGGGCAGGGGCAGCGGCGCCGGATCCCTGGTGGCCTATTCAGTGCGCATCACCGATCTGGATCCGCTGCGGTACGATTTGCTGTTCGAGCGCTTCCTGAACCCGGAGCGCATCTCGATGCCGGACTTCGACATCGACTTCTGCCGCAACCGCCGCGACGAGGTCCTCGGCTACGTCCGGGACAAGTATGGCGAGACGCGGGTCGGGCAGATCGCCACGTTCTCCACGCTGAAGAGCCGCGCCGTGGTGCGCGACGTGGGCCGCGTGCTCGGCTTCCCCCTCGAACAGATCGACCGCATCGCCAAGCTGGTGCCCACGGATCCCACCGACTCCAAGCTCACCCTCGAGGTCGGCATCGCGCAGGAGCCGCGGCTGCGCGAGATGGCCGCCGAGGATCCGAAGGTCGCGGACCTGCTCGAGACCGCGATCAAGCTCGAGGGCATGTACCGGCATCCGGGCGTCCACGCGGCGGGCGTCGTCATCGCCGACAAGGACATCTGGAACGTGGTGCCTGCCTTCCGCGGACGCGTGGACATCAAGGGCGAGAGCGCCATGCAGATCCCGATGGTCACGCAGTACGACAAGGACATGGTCGAACTGTCGGGCCTCGTGAAGTTCGACTTTCTCGGGCTCGATAACCTGACCAAGATCGCCGACGCCGAGCGCCGCATCAACGAGGATCCGGAGCGCCAGGGCGAGCCGTTCTCGATCGATGCAATTCCACTTAACGATCCGGCCGTGTTCGAGATGCTCTCCCGGGGTGAGACCGGTGGCGTCTTCCAGATGGAGGGCGAAGGCTTCACGCGGTTCCTGCTGCGCCTCAAGCCCGACCGCTTCGAGGATCTCATCGCCGCGGTGGCGCTCTATCGTCCCGGGCCCCTCAACGGCGGCATGGTCGACACCTACATTGAATGCAAGCACGGCCGCAAGCCCGTGGAGTACCTGCATCCGATCCTGGAGGAGAACCTCCGCGAGACCTACGGGGTCATCGTGTACCAGGAGCAGGTCATGCAGTCGGCGCGCACCATGGCGGGCTTCAGCCTCGGAGCGGCCGACATGATGCGCCGCGCCATGGGCAAGAAAAAGCCCGAAGAGATGGCCAAGAAGCGCCTGGAGTTCATGGACGGAGCCCTGGCGGCCCATCCGGGGGTGGTCACCCAGGAACAGGCGCAGGCGGTCTTTGAAAAAATCGAGTTCTTCTCGGGATACGGCTTCAACAAGAGCCACAGCGCGACGTATGCGCTGATCGGCTACCAGACGGCCTGGCTGCGCTGCCACTGGCCCGTGGAGTTCATGGCCGGCATCCTCAGTTGTGAGCGCTCCAAGCCCGAGCGGGTGATGCGCTTTTTGAACATCGCCAAGGAGATGGGGCTGCGCGTCCTGCCCCCCGACGTCAACCAGAGCGCCGAGGACTTCACCATCGTCCGCGATGCCAACGGGCAGAAGGTCATCCGCTTTGGTCTGAGCGCGCTCAAGGGCGTCGGCGAGGTCGCCGTGTCCTCGATGATGCAGGTCCGCGAGACGGAGCCGTTCAAATCCCTGTGGGACGTCTGTGAACGGGTGGACTCACGCAAGGTCAACAAGTCCGTGCTCGAGACGCTGATCAAGGCCGGCGCCATGGACTCGCTCACCGAGCTTCCGCCCGAGCGTGGTCGTCCGGCGATGCTCGGTGAGCTCGAGAACGCCATGAAGGTCGGCCAGCGTGTCCAGAAGGACAAGAACAGCAAGCAGATTTCGCTTTTTGAGATGATTGCGGCCGACGAAATGCCTGCCGAGCCTGAGTTGAAGCTGCCTGAAGTGGACCCGTGGTCCAAGATGGAGATGCTCAACCAGGAGAAGGACATCCTGGGAATGTACGTCTCCGGCCATCCCCTGGATACCTTTTTAGCGGCGGGCAAAAAAGAGGGCATCAAGCGCGAGTGGACCCATACGGTGGGCGAGCTCGACGAGATCGAGGCGCCGGCCGACATGGAAGAAGACGGCCGTCACCAGGTGTACGACGTCACCACGCTGGGTGTCATCTCCGAGGTGATCGACCGGCGCACCAAGGAAGGCAAGCAGCGCTACCTGCAGGGCGAGATCGACGGCATGGACGGGCTGCTCCAGTTCCACATCGGTTCCAAGAATGTCGAGCGCCTTGAGAAGAAGCTGGCCCTCGGAGAACCGCTGCTGTTCACTGGAAACATGGAGATTTCCCGTGACCGGGACGGCAACGCGCGCAAGACGTTCCGGCTCTCCGAAGTGGAGCGCCTGACGGTGGCCCGCCAGAAGGATGTCAAGTTCATTCAAATCGATGTTGATCTGCACCGCGCGGAACCGACGATCCTGAAAGGGCAATGGATGGACAAATTGTTCCAGGTGGGCCGCGCACATCCGGGGCAGGTCCAGATCGTGTTCCGATGCACGCTGCCGCCGCGATGGGAATCCCTCGTGGTCGTTCCCGTGAAGGTCGACCTCAATCACCAGGTGACTTCGTTCCTCGAGCAGACCTTCGGGGAGCGGTCGGTGGTGTTCCAGCGCCGCAAGCCCAAGCTCGCCAAAAGCCACTGAAGAGAACATACAAGAGAAGATAAAAGAAGAGACCACAGAGAAGACAGATGGGGAACCGAGAAGACAGATGGGGATTTCATGGGGATCTGGCCCTGCCCGCTGCCGTATTTGGAATTCCGATAATCGATATTATGTCTACTCGACGTAGGCGGCAAAATCACCCGCCGTAGTTGGGCATTCCATGTGAAGAATTATCTTAGTCGACTCTACCGGATGGGTCAAGAGGCGTTTTCACATGGCAAAAATCTTCTCCGCCTTCTTCCTTCCCTTCCCGTCTCCGTGGTACAACATTCATCGTATGAGCATGAACGCCTCCTCCCTAGAAACTTGGTATCTCCAGCTCACCGACCGCTGCACGAATGCCTGCCCGCACTGTTTTTCCTCTTGCTCGCCGGCGGGACGCGCCGTGGTGCCCTTTGCGCTGGTCCGCAAGTGGATCCACCACATGTCCGTGGTCGCTGCCAAGCGGATCGTCTTCACGGGCGGAGAACCGTTTCTCTACTTCCCGATGCTGCGAAACCTCGTGCATGAAGCAGCCACGCGCAACCTCTGGCCGGCCGTCTGGACCAACGGCTACTGGATCACTGGCACCGAGGAGTTTCGCCTTTCACTGCGCTACCTGGCTGACGTGGGCCTGAAGCAACTGATTCTTTCCGACGACGCGTACCACGGCGCCACACCGTTTTCGGCCTTCGCTGACCAACTGGCGCCGCTGGCCGCCGAGCTCGGCGTGGACCTGCGCTGGGCGCGCATCGAGCCCAAGAATCCATCGGCCCCGCCGGATTATTTATTTGCCGATCATCACGTCCTCGCCGGACCGCTGATGTTCCGCGGGCGCGCGGCCAAGGAATGCACCGCCCACCAGATGCGATGGAGCCTCGCGGACTTCGACGCCTGCCCGTTCCTATCCTTCGAGTCGCCCAAGAGCCTGTTTATTGATGTACGGGGTTTCCTGAACATCTGCCCTGGGTTTACCCTGGCAGACCTGAAGGTTGTTTCATTAAAGAAATTCTTTACGGATTTTGAACTCGAAAAGCACTCCGTGGCCCACGCCATTGCCACGGGCGGCCCTGCCCGCCTCGCTGGTCAACTCTCGGTCACTGACGAGGACGGCTTCGCGGACTTCTGCCATGCATGCTGGGTGCTTCGCCACGGCCCGCCGGGCGAAACTCAGGTCAGGAAGACGGCTGTGACGCCGTCACCACCTTCCTTGGGCCCCCCCGGACGGAACGACGCAACATAGGAAGAAGTGCGCAGGTGTTCACGAACGGCGCTGCAGAGCAGGCCGCTGCCGTAGCCATGGATCAACAGGAAGCCTGCCTGGTTGTCGCGGAACAGGTGGTCGAGGTGGCGCTCCAGGGCCAGCAGCGCAGGCTCCACGCGCTGACCGCGCAGGTCCAGGGCGTTGGCGGGCGCCAAAAACGGCTCCTTGGGCGCGCCGTTCTCCGGCGCCTCGGACAGGGACTCCGGAGTCGGCGCCGGCTTCGGCCTCTTGGGCTTGGCGGCGAGCGGCTTCTTCGCGGCCTCTTCGGAGCGTACTTCCAGATCATCAAAGGCCAGCTGGGTCACGAGGTTGCCCGCCCTCGCCTTCACCATTAATTTTTTATGGTCGACCTCAAGTATCTCGACGACATGCCGCAGGGAGCGTGAGTGGTGCTTCTGTCCAGGCGCCAGGGTCTGCGGATCCGGCGAGGGACCGGCGTCGCGGCGCTCGATGGCGTCGAGCTCTGTGTTCACCTTCGTCAGGCCGACCGCCAGCACGGAAGGATCAGCCCCAGGTGCCTTGGCCTTCTCGGTCAGGCGGGCGATGACCGTGCGGCACTTGTTCAGATCCTGCATGGTCTTGTCCAGCGTGTTCCTGCGGACCTCGCGCAGCTCGCGATCCAGGCGAGCCCGCTCCTTCTCGACCTCGGCAGCCTTGCGTGCCAGCTCGGCGCGCTCAGCGCGGACAGCCTCCTGCTCGGCCATCAACTGCCTGCGCAGCGTGGAGATTTCGGCGATCAGGGAATCCACCCTGGAGTCGCCGTCCTGGGCCAGTTGCAGCGCGCGGCGGATGATCCCCTCGGACAGGCCGAGCTGGCGTGCGACAGTGATGCCTTCGGAGGTGCCGGGCTCTCCCGAAACCAGTTTATAGTCCGGGCGCAGGGCGTTGCCGCCCACGGAGACGTTCACGAAGCGCGGATCCATCAGCGCCAGCGTCTTGAGGCTGGTGAAGTGAGTGGTCACAAGGGTGGCGATGCCGCGCTGGACCAGGCTCTCGAGGACCGCCTGCGCCAGGAACGCGCCCTGCTGCGGGTCGGTTCCGGTGGCCAGCTCGTCGAGCAGCAGCAGGTGACCCGGTCGCGCTGCCTCAAGCACCTTCTGCAGGTGCAGGATATGGGCCGAGAACGTGCTGACGTGGGAGGAGAGGCTCTGGTCGTCGCCGATCAGGGAATGGATGTCATCGAAGAACGGGCACATGGAGCCGCGCTTCACGGGGACGGGCAGACCCATCCGGGCCATCATCACCAGAAGTCCCGCAGTCTTGATGACCACGGTCTTGCCGCCGGCGTTGGGTCCGGTGATGACCATGACCCGTCCGGTTTCAAGTGAAATGGTGTTGGGCACGACGGCGACGCCGGCGCGCACCAGCAGCGGATGACGCGCCTCGATCATCTCGAAGTGCCCGTCTTCGGAGAACTGCACCGGCGCGCAGTGGAGCGCCTCGGAAAGACGCGCCGCGGCGATCCATCCGTCGATGGCCAGCAGGAGCCGCTCGTTCTCGCGAAGCGCCACGGTCTCGTGCGCCGCGTGCGAGGCCAGCTCTGCCAGGATGCGGAACTCCTCGACCTCGATGTCCACGTCGATCTCGCGCAGCCGGTTGTTGGCGTCCACGACCTCTTGGGGCTCGATGAAGACGGTCTGGCCTGACTGGGACGTGCCGTGGATCGCGCCCTTGACCTGGTGTCGGTAGGAGCTCTTCACAGGGAGCACGAAGCGCCCCTCGCGCACGGTCACGAACTTGTCCTGGAGCGCTTCCTGGTATTCCCTGCGCTCGAGCATGCGCTCCAACCGGGTTGAAAGATCCTTGTAAAGGTGAACGCGGCGTGCCCGCAGCCCGTAGAGCTCGCTCGAGGCGCCGGGCTTGACGTTGCCCTCGTCGTCGATGGTCTCCTCGAGCAGGATCCGCAGCTGGGAAACCGGCTGCAGGCCCGCGACCAGCCGGGAGAAGGCTTCATCGGCGAGCACCTGGGCCGAGCGCAGCATGTCGCGGGTGGCGTTGAGGAGCTTGAGCAGATCGCAGAACGCCAGCGCCGGCAGGGATCCACCGCGCTCGAGCCGGGAGAGGTTCTCCGTGCACTCCGGAAGCTCCGGAAGCGAGACGGCGATCCGCAGTTGGTGCGCACGCCGGATCGCCTCGATCTGTTCCATGCGCAGGGTGGCCTCGGCGGGCTCGGCAGGAAACGGCAGGAACCGGAGGTTCTCGGCGGCCCGCGGATTGACGCAGAACTCACCCCAGTACGCGCACAGATCGTTCCACTGCAGGTCCTGTCGGGTCTTTCGTGAGAAGGTGGTGGCGGTCGTCATGGTTCAGTTGCCCGTCAGGTGCAGTTGCAGGTGGGTGATCGTTCGGTGTCCCGTGTTCACCGGGGCCAGGGTCTGATCGTCGAAGGCGATGCCGGCCCAGCCGATGATCTCCTTGACGTCGACGCGGGTCCAGACGCCGGTGTCCAACTGAAACTCCAGTTCAATCTCGGCTTTTCCGACGCACTCGAGCTCGAACTCGCCCACGCGCAGCGTGCCCATCTTCGTGTTGAGGTAGTTCCCCGAGATGATCGCCATGTTCTGGTTGCGGCTGACGGCATGCTCCTTCAGCCGGTAGGTGACGTCGCGGGACGTGGTGAGCACCTGTCCCTGCACGACACGAGTCAGGGGCAGACGCCGCACAAATGTTAAATTATCGCGCAACTTTTCATTGAACCAGAAGTGACCCAGGGGATACAGGCTCTCCAGCGGATCCGTCAATGCAGAGAACGCCGCTGCAGGCGTGCCGCGAAACCGGAAGGTGCCTTCCCGGCCAAGGGGCTGGTGGATCTGGAAGGCCTCCGGCGGCGGCGGCGGCGAACCAACGGATTCCACCAACTTGATTCCTTGAAGATTGTCCTCGATCCGAAGCTGGCGACCATCGGTGACGTGGGCGCGCTCTCCGGATACGGCGAACACCCACTTGGCCAGCGTGCGGACGTCCTGGTTCTCGGACACCTGCTGCTCCTCGTAGACCAGGCGGCCCTCGATGATCTGTCGGGATTTCTGCGAGGGCCTCATCAAATCCAGGCGGACGGGCGCGGCCTTCGCCTTCGGGGAGGCCTTCGTGCAGCCGGTCACCTGCACCGCCAGCAGCACAGGCATGAAACAAACCAATAATGCGGAACTTTTCATGGCAACCAGCTCCCCGGCCATGGAACCCGCCGCGGCTACGCCATCGGCAGGGGTTCGGGCCTGTGTTCCCAGGCGACGAGATAGACTTCCTTGCTTTCCTGCCGCGAGCTCTCCGGTTTGACGACCTTGAAGCGTACGAAGCGCGACTTGAGCATCATCAGAGCATCGTCGAAGTCGACGCCCTGAAAGATCTTGGCCACGAACTTGCCGCCGGGCTTGAGCAGGCGGTCGGTCATCTCCAGTGCACAGACCACCAGCGCGGCCGAGCGGGACGCGTCGGTGAACTTGACGCCGGTGGTGTTGGGCGCCATGTCCGAGACCACGACATCAAAGGGCTCGCCCCCGGAGCCCACCAGCGTTTCGACGGACACCTCGCGGATGTCCCCCTGGATGAACTCGCCGTATCCGGGCAGGCTGATCTTCAGCGGCAGCAGGTCAATACCCACCACGCGGCCGGTGGGACCCACCGCGGCGAGCGCATATTGCGTCCATGACCCGGGGGCGGCGCCCAGATCGAGCACACGATCGCCCCGGGCGAACAGTTTGAACCGCTGATCAATTTCGTCAATCTTATAGATTGCCCTCGACGCAAAGTTGTTCTTTTTTGCGTTTTTGTAGAAAACGTCGTGTCGATAGGTACGATCACCCATCTTTGAGCTCATGGGAAGGCCCTCCTGGCAGAACTTCTTATAGGGCGGTTTGACTTACAGATAAACGACTTTTTTCGCGGCGAAGGAAATCGTGACATATCCGTTCACGGCGCCGGGAATGGCACCCTGGACAAGAATGATGTTCTCTTCGGCGCGGATCTGCGCAATCTTGAGGTTCTGAATCGTGACGCGCTCGGAGCCCATGTGACCGCCCATGCGCTTGCCCTTGTGGACGCGGCCCGGGGTCATGCGGCAGCCGATGGAGCCGCCGTGACGGAAGTATTCGTGGGTGCCGTGGGTCTGCGTCTGGGCACCGCGGAAGTTGTAGCGCTTCATGACGCCCTGGAAGCCCTTGCCCTTGCTGATGCCGGTCACGTCGATCGGGTCGCCCTGACGGAAGACGTCGGCGGCGTTGATCGTCTGACCCAGGGTGTAGGCGGCGACGTCTTCGGCGGACAGGCGGACTTCACGGATGAAGCGCTTGGGGCCGACATTGGCCTTCTTGAACTGGCCGGCGTCGGGCTTGTTCACGCGCTGCGGCTTCTGGTCGTCGAAGGCCAGTTGCAGGGCGCTGTAGCCGTTGATCTCCGGCGTGCGGATCGAGAGGACGACGTTGGGGCCGGCCTCGACGACGGTGACGGGAATGCGGTTGCCATCGGTGGTAAAGATCTGGGTCATGCCCAGCTTCTTACCGAGAATTGCCATCTTTGCCATGATAAAACTCCTTGAAAAACAAGAGAAAAATGCCCAGCGGATGCCCAACCATAAGCATCATGGGACACACAGAGGTCAGGTGTATAGGGAAAAACGTCCGGAAAGTCAATCAAAATCGGAAGGTATCCTGACGGAGGGAATTTTATCCAATTCCCTGATTGACTTTATCGCCGGATGTTCATAGCATGGCGAAGCTGAATGGGAGGAATTCATGACAAGATTCAAGGCTGCATCCATTTTCTCCATTTTTATGGTTTCACTGTTCGCGCTGGTTCCGAAGGCGTCTGCCCAGGGTGGCCCGATTGACATACAGTTGTTCAGGCCCGCCATGGACTCCAAGGGGCACTTTTCCGTGGACTCCACGCAGGTGCTCGGGCACATGAAAATCAGTTTCGGCTTCGGCGTGACCAACGCGTTCAAACCCCTGGAGCTCGAGGGGAACGGCCGCGCGTTCGTGGTCGACCAGATGCTGACGGCCACCGTCCAGTTCGCGATTGGTCTTTTCCAGCACTTCGAACTGGGCGTGGGCATGCCCTTCTCCATCTCGAAGGGCGCCAGTGACCCGCTAGACAACGGTGAAGCCGGCGGCCGATGGAACCAGGGCGACAACCCCAGCAACATCAACGCGGCCCCGATGGGCTATGACGAATACGGCAAGTTCGGCACCCAGGGCGCCGGCGACGCCTTCTTCAACCTGAAGTGGCGCATCCATCCCGCAGCCAAGGGCCCCGTCGGCCTGGCCGCGATGATCTCCTTCTCGCTGCCCACCGGCAACGACGAGGCCTTCATGAGCACGGGCGGCTTCACGCTCGCTCCGAAGTTCATCGTCGACAAGCGCCTGTCCAAGGGCAAGATGATGCTCTCGGGCAACCTCGGCGCGCGCCTGCGCTTCGGCGGAGACCACCTCCTGACGGCCAACAGCGGCTGGGACAACTGCAACCGCTGGGACGTGCGCAACCCGACCCTGTCGGGCAGCGTGGCGTGCTCCTTTGACGGCAACATGGACAACAACATGACCCAGAACGTCTCCCAGCTCTACGACGTGACCTACGGCGTGGGCTTCTCCTGGCGCCTGGCCCCCAAGGTCGAGCTGGTGACGGAGATGTTCGGTTCGGTCGAGATCTCCTCGCTCAGCAAGGACGCCGAAGAACGGCTGAACCCGGTCGACGGCAACTACACGCTTGAATTCTCCAAAAACGTCATGCCGCTGGAAGCCCTCGCCGGCGTCAAATTGTACCTGGCTGCCAGCTCCTATCTCGCCATCGGCGGCGGCGTCGGCCTGACCGGCATCGCCGGCATGGATCACGTGGGCGCCCCCGACTTCCGCCTGTTCGCCATCTTCTCCTTCGAGCCGTTCATCGGCGACCGCGACGGCGACGGCATCCCCGACGACATCGACAAGTGTCCGGACGATCCCGAGGACTTCGACTCCTTCCAGGACGAGGACGGCTGCCCCGATCTGGACAACGATCAGGATCGCATCCTCGACGTCAACGACAAGTGCCCCAACGA
>PHAZ01000072.1 GCA_002841825.1 Deltaproteobacteria bacterium HGW-Deltaproteobacteria-22
CTGGGCACCGACTTCAACCACACTGTGTGGAGCGTGGACTGGTCCCCGGACGGCCGGTTCGTGGCGGCGATCGACAGCCACGGGGCCCTGCGCGCGTACGACCCGTCGAGCCGGAGGCTCCTTTTCAGCCATGACTGTGCCGGCAGCCTGTTCCCCACGGTGGTGTTCTCGCCGGACTCCAGCCACCTCCACGTGCTCTCTGGCGCCTTCGCCTATCGTTTCGCCATGCCTTCGGGGGAGCTGGTCCACAAGGTGAAGGGCGGCCTTAGCAACACCAACGGTGGTCCCACGGCCCCCGATCGCCGGCGCGCGATCTTCAGGGAGGGGATCATGATCGTCGAACTGGACTACCAGACGGGCCGGCGTCGGACGCTCCCCGTGACGGGCCTCGCGCCGGCTGAGCTCCTGAACTGCGCGGCCCTCGAGGGGGAGGTCTTCGCGTGCCAGGACCATCGTTTCGCGATCCATTTGTACCGGACCCAAACCCTGGAGAAGTTGTCCGTGCTCGTGGGGAACACCCAGGCAATCTCCTCGATCCGGCTGCATCCCAACGGCCGGTGGATCCTCACCTCCTGCGATGACAACTCCAGCCGTCTGTGGGATCTGGCGACGGGCCGCCCGATCTACAGTTTCATCAGTTCGACCGAGGCCCGGTCCAGCCTGGATTCCCAGTTCTTCCAGGTCAGCCGGGACGGGGAACGGATCTTCCTGAGCGAAGGCCGCCGCGTGTTCTCCATCCCCCTGGATCGGACGCTGCAGGCCATGGCCCCGCAGGCCCTCATCGACCTGTCCCAAAACATGTCGGGCCTGCGCCTGGACGGCATCTATCTGAAATCCATGTCAGTCAAATAAAACAGAAACTGATTGAGAGGAGACTTGTCGGTCCGGGTGGGCGGCTACGGGGTGCCGGCGCACTCGCGGATGCGGCGCATCAGGGCGGGCATCTGGCGGGGCATCTGGAAGACCTGGGTGCAGCCGCAGTTGGAGGAGGTGCGGCACTCCTCCTCGGTGATGTCCCGGGAGAGGAAGAACACGGGCTTGTGGTGGAAGCGCCCGCTGCGGATGGCGCTGCACAGGGTGTGGGAGTCGCTCCACTGGGGCCGGGAGTCCATGATGATCACGTCGGGATTCTCGACCTCGAGCTGGGAGACGAACCGCAGGCCGTTGTCCGCGCGCAGGATCTCGTAGCCCTGACCCGACAGCGAGTGATCCAGCTCGGGCGTGCAGCGGGAGGGATGTACCAAAAGGATCTTGGGTGCCATGTCTACTGGCCTTCCGTATACGGCTTGCTCTCGACGCCGGAGATGCCCAGGCGCGTGAGTTTGTCGATCTTGAGCTGGGCTTCGGTGAGCATGGTCTGTCCGTGTCGCGACAGTTCGGCGCCGCGCTCGTACAGTTGAATGGATTTTTCCAGGCTCAGATCGCCGGTCTCGAGTTGTTCAAGGATTGTCGACAGTTCGGCCATGACTTCTTCGAAGGTGCTGGGCAGGGTGGATTCCTGGGTCGTCATGGACATGCCTCGCAGCGTACCACGGAAGGTGGCGCGCCTGCGACTTTCTAATGGATGTGCGGATCGAATGCAACCGGGAAAACGCCCATTTCGGTATTAGTCAATTATAAAAAATTATGCACCAAAACGGCCATCGGGGATTGACATGGCGCTTCGGGGCATCATCTTATAATTTGCAAAAAGTCAGCAAACTGAACTGTAAATATATATGAATAACCATATATATACTCACTTCATGAAACTGCATTGATAACAAGGAAAAAAGTACAATGGAAAACCGAAGAAAAATGTGGCGAATTATTTATTTAGGAAACATATCGAAAAAAGCGGTTTCACTGGCATTGTTCGGGTGTCTCGGGATTCTTTTCATCCTCGGCTGCGCTGATTCCGATGATGCAAAGGCGGATGTCACGGCGCCGACCCTGGATTTCGTCATTCCGAACGACGGGGTCACCGATGCCGCCGTAGACGGAAACATCACCGCGACCTTCAGCGAAGATCTCGACCCGGCCACCATCACCACGGCGAGTTTCAGGATCCTCGAAGGCTCGACTCCCGTTCCGGGGACGGTCGGGTATTCCGGCCTGACCGCCACGTTCACGCCCGACAGCGAACTTCTGTACGGAACGGTCTACATGGTCACAATCACCACGGTGGTCGCGGACCTGTTCGGAAACCACCTGGAGGAGAGCTTTGTCTGGAGCTTCACCACGGAGTCGAATCCCGATGCGACGCCACCGGCTGTGCTCAACGTCTTTCCCACGGCTGACGCAACCGGAGTCGTCCTCGACGGAGATGTCATCGCCTCCTTCAGCGAGCCGGTGAATCCCCTGACGGTCACGACGACGACCTTCACCCTGTCGGCCAACGCTTCCATCGTGATGGGTACGGTCGATTATTATGGCGCGACGGCGACCTTCCATCCCGCCAGTGATCTTCTGTATGGCACGGTCTACACAGCCACCCTGACCACCGGGATCGAGGATGCTGCCGGCAACGCGCTCACCGAGGACTTCGTCTGGAGCTTCACCACCCTGCCGAATCCGGACACCACGCCGCCTGTGCTGGATTCCGTCTTTCCGGCCGATTCCGCAGTCGATACGCTGGCCGATGGACAGGTCGTCGCCACCTTCAACGAGAGCATCGACCCCCTCACGGTCAACGAGACGACCTTCACCCTGACCAAGGACGGCGTTGTGGTGCCCGGCCTGGCCAGCACCGTGGGCAGCATCGCCACGTTCACTCCGGCCGAGGTCCTGACGGGCAACACGGTCTACACGGCCACCCTCACCATGGGGATCGCCGACCTGGCGGGCAACACCCTGGTCGCGGCCGAAACCTGGAGCTTCACGGTGGAGACGACCCCGGTGAACCTTGGCAGCGCCGGAAACTATGTCATTCTGGCGTCCACCGGTGTCACCATCGCCGCAGCCACGGTGATCGTCGGCGATGTGGGGACCAGCCCGGGCACCTCGGCCAACCTGGTCGGGTTTGCCCTTGCCGTGGATGCTTCGGGCGAATACGCTTTGTCGGACTTCGTCACCGGCAGGGTGTACGCTTCGGATTATTCGTCGCCGACCCCGGCCGACCTGAGCACGGCCGTCAACGACATGAACGCCGCCTGGCTCGAGGCGGGTTCCCGCCCTGGCGCGATCAGCCTGGGCGCCGGCGAGCTCGGCGGCAGGACGATCGCACCGGGCATCTACAATTGGGGCGCAGCCGTCACGATCACCACCGACTGCACCCTCGACGGCGGGCCCGACGACATCTGGATTTTCCAGATCAACGGTGCCCTCACCATGACGGCGGCCATGACGGTCCACCTGACCGGTGGTGCGTTGGCCAAGAACGTCTTCTGGCAGACCACGGGCGCGGCCTCCCTGGGCGCGGATGCGCACCTCGAAGGCACCGTGCTGTCCTCGGCGGCGATTTCCCTGGGGGCCGGCGCCTCCGTGCTTGGCCGTCTGTACGCCACCACCCTCGCCACAGTGGGCGCGGGATCCTCGGTCACCCAGCCCGCGCAATAGCCTCCAACCAAAGCTCAAACATTCAAGCGTATCATCGCACTTGAAAACCCCGTTTTCCCTTCCCTCTGGAGGGAGCATTCCGACTACCGCCCTCGGGGCGTCTGTTCGGCGGCGATGCCTGGCGAGTCCATGCACGGTGACTTGAAGGCTATCCACCGGTGACATCGGAACCGATCGACGGTGACGCTGAGTGTCTTTCATCAAAGAACGATGTTGACCCCGTCGAGACTGCCCAATACAATCATGCACACCGGAGGAACGCCGCCATGACGAACAGAACCACCCTGCTGACCCTGCTGGCCACATGTCTGACGCTATGGAGTTGTGATGACAACCCCAAGCCGAAGGAGGGCTGCGGCAACGGCCTGCTCGACCTCGGCGAGCAGTGCGACGGCGCAGCATTGCAGGGCGCGACCTGCGCGAGTCTGGGGTACTACAACACTGTCGGGATCCTCGCCTGCAGAGCGGACTGCACCTACGACGTGAGCGACTGCGGCGCCCGCTGCGGGGACAGCACTGTGGACGTCGGCGACGGGGAGCAGTGCGACGGCCAGAACCTGTTCGGGAACAGTTGCCAGAGTCTCGGTTACGGCAGCGGCGTGCTGGCATGCGGAGACGACTGCACCTATGACACGTCCGGGTGCACCGGCACCTGCGGAAACGGGATCATGGAAACGGGCGAGTCCTGTGATGACGGGAACGCGTCGAACATGGACGGCTGCTCGTCGAGTTGCGATGTGGAGGTGGGATGGGAATGTGACTTGGACAGCCCCAGCCTCTGCACCACGACCTGCGGTGACAGCATTCGTGCAGGCGACGAAGCGTGCGACGGGAACGACCTGGGCGGGGAAAGTTGCGAGTCGCTGGGGTACCCCGGCGGGACGCTCGGCTGCAGCATTGAATGCACTTTTAACGAGAGCCAGTGCACGATGGACCGGCTCTCCCCGAACATCGGGATGCTGAAGAACGTTCCCGCGGGAACGTTCCAGCGCGATGCGACGGCGACCAACCTGAGCACGGTGTCGGCGTTCCGCATGAGTCAGTACGAAATCACGAGGGCGCAGTGGACGGCGGTGACGGGGTGGGCGGATCCAAGCAATACGGGTTACTCGAGCGGCACCGAGGATCCGGTGCAGCAGGTGAGCTGGTACGACGCGATCGCGTTCTGCAACAAGTTGAGCCTGCTGGAGGGGCTAACGCCGGTATACGCAGTAAGTGGGGTTGACTTCTCCACGCTGACGTACGCGCAGATCCCTGCGGCGGATGACGCCGCTTGGAACGCGGCCACGGCGAACTGGGCTGCGGATGGTTATCGGCTGCCCACCGAGATGGAATGGATGTGGGCGGCGATGGGGGCGGACCTGGCGGCTCCCGGCGTGACGAACACGACGGGGCATGCGAAGTCCTTCGCCGGGAGCACGGGCACGAATGCCATCGGGGATTACGCGGTGTTCGGGTACGAAACGTCAGAGTTTGGTCGCACGACGACCCAGCGGACGAATCCTGTGGGCTCCAAGCTCGCCAATGAACTGGGGTTGTACGACATCAGCGGGAACGTGTGGGAGTGGGCGTGGGACTGGTACGGGGGGCCGTTACCCGCTGGGACGGTGACGGATTATCGGGGACCGTCCACGGGCACCGTTCGCGTGGTACGCGGGGGCAACTGGAACGCCAGTTCGTCCAACTGCACCGTGGCCTACCGGCCTACGCTCATCCCTCAATACCGGAACTACGTCTTCGGTTTCCGCGTAGTCCGTCCATGAGCCTCCTCCTCCTTCGCAACTGACCCGTGCCCGGCTCTCCGACCCTGCGAGGGAATTCCGCGTTGACCTGTGCGGCGAGGCCGAGTACTATCATGACACTTTTGGAGGACCGACATGACCAACAAAACGTGGATTGTGATGATGGTCGCTGCCTGCCTGATGATGTGGAGCTGCGACACGAAGACGAAGGCAGTAGATTCATGCGGGGATGGGTTCGTGGATCCGGGCGAGGAGTGCGACGGCAACATCGGCGAGAACACCTGTGCCTCCCTCGGGCACTACAATCAGACAGGAACCCTCGTGTGCACGCCGCTGTGCAAGTTCGACACGGCGGACTGCGGTGGGCGCTGCGGGGACGGCATCCCCAACGGCACCGACGGCGAGCAGTGCGATGGCAACAACCTCGACGGAAATTCCTGTGAGAGCCTCGGATATACGGGGGGCACCCTCATCTGCGCCGGGGATTGCACCTTCGAGGTCTCCGCGTGCGCCGGACGCTGCGGCAACGGGGTGATCGACGCCGACGAGAGCGAGGTCTGCGACGGCGGAAACCTGGGCGCGGAGACCTGTCAGACGCAGGGGTACCATGGTGGCCAGTTGTCCTGTCTGTCCGACTGCAGCGGGTACAACTTGGACGCATGCACTGCGGTCGGCCGGTGCGGGGACGGGGTCATTCAGGCGACGTACGGGGAGGTGTGCGATGGTACGAGCCTCGGCGAGGCCACCTGCGAGGGCGAAGGTTATTACGGGGGAAATATGGCCTGCAGCGGCACGTGCACGCTGGACCTATCGGGGTGTATCTCCGTCGGCCGTTGTGGCGACGGCGTGGTACAAACGGAGTATTGGGAAGACTGCGACGGGACGAATCTGAACGCCTCCACCTGCGTGAGTCTGGGATATTCCCAGGCAAGTGGTGAACTGTCATGCGACGATGAATGCGTCTTCGATAAGGGCTTGTGTCTCGAGGAGAGCATGGACGCGGACCTGGCGACGCTGACGGTGAGCACAGGGACGCTCACTCCGGCGTTCGATGCATCGACGACGTCGTACACGGTGACGGTGCCAAACGCGGTGACGACGCTGACGGTGACCGCGACGGCGGCGGATTCGTGGGCATCGGTGGAAATAATGCCGGCGCAGCCCATGGCACTGGTTGAAGGGATCAACGGGGCGACGGTGACGGTGACCGCGGAGAGCGGGGCGCAGAAGGTGTACACTGTCGTGATTACGAGGCTATCTCCGTCGGATTACCTGTCACCGAGCATCGGCGCCCTGATCCACGTGCCCGCCGGGACCTTCCAGAGGGACGCGACGGCGAGCAACCTGAGCACGGTGTCGGCGTTCCGGATGAGCCGATACGAAATCACACGGGCGCAGTGGGTGACGGTGACGGGGTGGGTGGATCCATCCGACACGACGACCTCAGGTGGCGTGGATGACCCGGTGAATAACATGAATTGGTACGACGCCATCGCGTTCTGCAACAAGTTGAGCCTCCTGGAGGGGCTGACGCCGGTGTATTCGGTCAGCGGCGTGGACTTCGCGACCCTCACCTACGCACAGATTCCGGCGGTGAGCAATGCCACATGGGATGCAGTGACGGCTGACTGGAATGCGAATGGATACCGGCTGCCCACGGAGATGGAATGGATGTGGGCGGCGATGGGCGCCGACACCGCCAACCCAGGGGCGATCAACGCCGCGGGGTATGCGAAGGCTTTTGCAGGGAGCACAGGCAGCAACCTTATCGACGACTACGCATGGTACTCTGTCAACAGCACCTACATGTCTCATCCGGTGGGAACAAAATTGTCCAACGAGCTGGGGTTTCATGACATGAGCGGGAACGTGTTTGAGTGGGCGTGGGATTGGTACGATACGTATCCGACTGGGGCGTTGACGGATGCTCGGGGCCCAGATTCAGGAACCAGACGTATCGTACGCGGGAGCGGCTGGTACAACGATGCGGCCCGGTGCTCAGTGGCATACCGGGGGCTCGGCGGCACGTATCCTCGGGGCAGCGACGTCGGTTTCCGCGTCGTCCGCAACTGACTACCCCTGGTTGAATTGCCACGGCCAGACACGGTCCGGGAGGAAATCCGGTTTTCAGCTTGTGTCCGGGAGGGGTTGCGAACTACCATGCCAGCGACGCGCTGGTGGACCGGACAAAGTGGGGTCACCGTCGCGACCAGGAGAGAACGCCCATGCCAGGCCGAAGACGCCCAGGAGCCCGATCGGGAAGACCCGGAGATCGCCCCGAACAACCCGGAGTCGCCAAGTTGAAGTTTCCTGCCGCGGAGGTCTGCGCCGCCTGCAGCCGTCCGAAGACGGCCTGCTTCTGCGGACAGATCGTCCCGGTGAAGAACCGGCTCGCGGTCGTGATCCTGGAGCACCCCCAGGAGACCCACAAGTGGATGAACTCCGCTTCGCTGGCGGGTCAGTTGTTCGGAGACTGCACCGTGCGGGTGGGGCTCTCGTGGCGCAACCTCGAGGCCGCCACGGGCCGGCCCTGGAGGTCGTCGGAGTGGGCGGTGCTGGTGCTCAAGGGCGATGGCGGCGGCGGCGACCGGCCGGTCACCGTGCGGACCCGGGAACACCAGATCGTCGATCGTCCCGGCGAGATCCGGGGCATCATCGCGCTGGACGGCAACTGGCAGCAGGCCAAGACGCTGTGGTGGCGCAACCCCTGGCTGCTCAAGTGCCACACCGTGGAACTGAACCCGGAGCTGGCCTCCCAGCGCTCCCAGGTCAAGAAGGCCGGCCTGTCCACCATCGAGGCCGTCGGCTTCTGTCTGGCCCACCTCGAGAACACCCCGCAGATCCTGGACACCACGTCCGAGCTCTACCGCCGCTGGATCGTCGAGCCCGCGCGCGCCGCGCACAAGGCCGGGGTCGCCGCGCAGAAGCTGCCTGACGTGAAGAAGCCGGTGGAACCTGCCTGATTGATCTGATTGGTCTGGCCAGTCTGACCCGTCTGACACGGCGGTCAGGTCCACTGATACCGTCTGAAATCATTGCAGCGTGCAGGAAACAGCTTTGGGTCATTTCTTTCTTTTGATGGGATCCCCGGGTAGCGGAGCTACCCAGGGGCTAGCTTCGGTCAACCCGCGTTGCGGGTAAAATGGAATCGGATTCTGGAGGTATCGGTGGACTTGACCACGGCTGTGACCCGTCCGACCCTCAAAAAATCGCTGGACAAATCCCTACGACAGAAGTATGAAATAGGCGACGACCGCACCGTGGTTCTGGCGGCCGTCCGAAGGAGGCATCCGCATGAAGTTTTCCACCCGTGTCCGCTACGGCATGCGGGCCATGCTAGAGCTGGCCCAGAGCGGTGAGGATCGTCCCGTGCCGCTGACAGTGCTCGCCCAGCGGCAGAACCTGTCGATCAAGTACCTGGAGAACCTGTTCCATGCGCTGCGGGACGCCGGCCTCGTGCTGGCCTCGCGCGGTCCCCATGGCGGCTACCGGCTGGCCAGACCCGCCGACGGGATCACCGTGCTGGAGGTCGCCCAGGCCCTCGACGGGCGGGTCCACCTCGTGGAGTGCGTCGGAAACCCGCGCTTCTGTGACCAGACCAACCACTGCCAGACGTTCCCGCTGTGGGCGGACCTGTCACGCGTGCTCGAAGTGCGCATGGCGCAGATCTCGTTGTCCATGCTCGTGCGAAATGAGTTGTCCCTCGTGGAGGTGATTCATGAGTGAACTGGAGCGGACCCGCAGCATCCTGGAGACCCGGGACTTTTCGGAGAGGAACCTGGCGTTTTTGCTGGATCTGCACGAGCCCGAGGCGCAGGAACATCTCCGCGCCACGGCCTATGCGGCCAAGCTGGCCACCGTGGGCAACCAGGTCTATTACCGCGGCCTGATCGAGTTCTCCAACCGCTGTGCCAAGAACTGCTACTACTGCGGCATCCGCGCCGGCAACGCCGAGGTAGGGCGCTACGTCATGTCCGCCGGGGAGATCCTCGAGGCCGCGCGCTGGGCCTTCGAGATGGACTACGGCTCGGTGGTGCTGCAGTCCGGCGAGCTCAGTTCGCCCGCGAACACGGACTTCGTAGAGGAGATGGTCCGCGGGATCAAGGAACTGTCCGGCGGCCGGCTGGGCATCACGCTGTCGGTGGGCGAGCAGACCGAGGAGACCTACCGCCGCTGGTACGAGGCCGGCGCGCACCGCTACCTGCTGCGCGTGGAGACGACCTCGCGCGAACTGTACGCCAGGCTGCACCCGGCCGACCACGACTTCGACGCCCGCGTGGCCTGCCTGCGCATGCTTGGGAAGGTCGGCTACCAGGTCGGCACCGGCGTGATGATCGGGCTGCCCGGACAGACGCCGCTGGACCTCGCCCGGGACGTGCTGTTCTTCCGCGAGCTCGACGTGGACATGATCGGCATGGGGCCGTTTCTCCCGCATCACCAGACGCCTCTGGCCGACGGCGAGGGCGCGCTCCCGCCGCAGGAGGCCTTCGCCCGGGCGCTGGCCATGATCTCGGTGGTGCGCTGCGTGCTGCCCGACGTGAACATCGCGTCCACGACGGCGCTGCAGGCCATCGAGCACACGGGACGGGAGAAGGGGCTCCTCGCGGGCGCCAACATCATCATGCCCAACCTGACCCACACGCGGTACCGCACCGGTTACCAGCTCTACGACAACAAGCCCTGCATGGACGAGAACGCGCAGATGTGCCGCGGCTGTCTCGAGGGCCGCATCCAGGCCATCGGCGAGAGCGTCGGCTACGGCCAGTGGGGGGACAGTCCGCATGCCGGATCCCGGCCCGGGACCTGAACAAACCTGCCTCAATCCGCTGCAGGAGGCCGCCGCCGAGGCCGGCTTCTTCTCGACGGAGCATCACTTCCTGCTGAACTTCCCCACCGGGGCGGGCAAGACCTGGATGGTGACGCAACTGGCGGCCCGGGCCGTGGCCGCAGGGAGGAGCTGCGTGATCTCGGTGCCCCTGCGCGCGCTGGCCTCGGAGTTGTACGAACAACTTCTGGCGGCGCTTCCCTGCGGGACCGTCGCGCTGTGCACGGGGGCGGCGCGCCGTGGCCGGCCCTGGCGGACCGGGGCCCTGACCATCGCCACCCACGAGGCCTTCTTCCTGCAGGTGAGGCTGTCAGGTCTTTCCTATCTCTCGACGCTGGCGTTCGCTGCCATCGACGAGATTCACATGCTCGAACAACCCGGGCGTGGCGCCCTGCTGGAGACCCTGCTGGTGCGCCTGTTCCGGCTCGCGCCGTTTGCCCGCGTCATCACGCTGTCGGCGACGCTGGCGGGGGGCGACCCGCGGCTGTGCGCCTGGCTCGGGGCGGCCTGCGTGCGCGGGTCGTACCGGCCGGTGCCGCTTTCGCTGGCCACGGTGCCGTACGAGGCTGGTCGCCGCGAGGAGAAACTGCTGGAGCTGGTCACCGGGGATGCGCGCACCACGCTGGTGTTCGTGCACTCGCGCCGCCGCGCCGCCCGCCTGGTGGAGCGCCTGGAGGGGCAGGGAGTGCCCTCGGCCGTGCACCACGCGGGACTGACCGTGAAGCGGCAGGAGCAGGTGCTGCGGAGGCTGCAGGACGGCGCCGTGCGCGTGGTCGTGGCGACGCCGACGCTGGAGATGGGGCTGAACCTGCCCGTGGACCGCGTGATCTGCCCGGAGCTGGTGTTTCCGGGCGCGGGCCCGCGGCGCTGGGAGCGGATCTCCGCGCGGGTGCTGCACCAGCGGCTGGGGCGCGCCGGTCGTCCGGGGCTGGGCGTCGCCGGCGAGGGTCTCGTGCTGGTGCGCGCCGGTACGGCCGATCCGCTTTCCGAGCCGTTCGCGCCGGTGCGCTCGCAGCTGGCCGCCGACCTCGATGCGTTCGTGCTGCACGAGCTGGGCGACAAACTGAGCGCCAGCCTCCCGCAACTGGAGCGGGCCCTGGCGCTGACGTTCGCCGCGCACTGCGGAGAGCCTTTGTTGCTGGAGGACGCGCTGGATCGCCTGGCGGCGCTGGAGCTGGTCCAATGGCCGCCCAGGGAGACGCCGGCGCACTCCGGTGCGGGATCGCGCCGCGATGCCCGGGGGAAGGCGCCACGGATCGAACTGACTCCGCTGGGGGTGGCCGCCGCGTCGCAGTTCGGAGCGGTGACGCGCTTCGCCGGTGCCTGCGGCCTGCTGCAGCGGGAACTGACTGCGTTCGACGTCCTCTGGACCGCCCATGCCTGCGTGGTACCGGAGGCGTACTTTCCCCTGGCCGAGCTGGCGCTGCTCGGGGAGTCCCTCGCGGACACTCCATCGTTCCTGATGTGCGCGCCGGAGTGCTTCGAGGGGCGCCTGGACGTCTCCCGGAGACAGGCCGTCGCGGCTGCGTGCGCCGTCGCCGCGCTGCTGGCGTGGCGGGAGGTGCCCCGCAAGTCGCGCGAGGAGCGGGTGTTCTGGGGGGCCTCCTGGGAGGCCGTCCGCCTGCGCGCCTGGCATGCGCAGCGCGTGCTGCTGGCCATGGGGCGCCTGCTGAAGGCGGCCCCCGGATTTCCGGTGCACGCGTCCTCCGTCGAGGCCCTTGGGAGCGCCTCGGAGATCCTGCGACTGCGCCAGCCGCAGCTGGATCTGAGGGAGCTGGCCCCGTCGGCGCCACGGTGGCGGCCGGGTCCACTGGTTCGGGGTGATCTCGGGGAGCTCGATGAGCCGCGCCTGCGTCGGGCCCTGCAGTGCCAGGTCGAACCCTGCGAAGACGGCGCCTGCCTGGTGACGCACCGGGGGGCGCCACACCGCGTCTCCGGTGGCACCTGCGACTGCCCGGATTTCTCCACCGGCAGGGCCTGCAAGCATGTCCTGGCCGTGCGTCTGCTCGATGTCCCGCCGGTCGCCGGCCCCGGCGAGTCACCCGGGACGTCGTTCGAGCCGGTCCGGTGGTGGATCGACTGAAGGCTTTTGCACGATTTTTCACGAAAGAAATGAAAAAGGTGCCCCCGGCCCCCTTGACCGGGGCCCGGGAGGTGATTACAAGTGCCGTCGCCCGGAATCCGGCCGGATGGACCGACCAGACCGGTGGCTTTGAATGTTTCGCGCCGGCCCCGGAGCCGGAAATTTCACATATTTTATGGAGGCAGTTATGAAAATCCGTCCGTTTGAAGAGCGTATCGTCGTGGAAATGGAAGAATCCAAGGAAGCCGTCGTCGGCGGCATCTACGTGCCCGAGAGTGCCAAGGAAAAGCCGATCTTCGGCAAGGTCGTGGCCGTGGGCTGCGGCGAGGTCATCAACAAGCTGGTCGCCGTCGGCGATCGCGTGATTTTCAACAAGTACGCCGGCAGCGAGTTCACCGTCGACGGTCACAAGATCATGGTCCTGAACAAGGACGACCTGCTGGGCAAAATCGAAGACTGAGCCTTGACAAGCTCCCGCATTCCCCGTAGGTTGGCCGCCGGAAAAGCGGCCCCGTGATCGCGGGTCCCACCTCCGATGGAGTGCCCCATGAATGACATCCAGTACAACGGCGTGAAGGTGTTCTCGGCGAGCAAGGCCGAGGAGCGGGAGCAGCTCGGCGAGCGGGTCACCGCGTGGCTGGGACTGCACCCCGAGGTGGAGGTACGCCGGATCAAGACCCTGCAGAGCTCGGACAAGGCGTTCCACTGCATCACGATCGTCTTGATGTACCAGGATCCTTCCTTTTAATCTGATCGGCGTAAAACAATCAATCCGGTTTTTGACTTTGCCAGGTGAATGGGCTATGTTTCATCGCTCCCTGCCAGGCGGGGACCTGCACTGTCTCGGGTGCTCCAGGAGTGATGCATGTGGTTGTTACTGGTCGCGGTGTTCGCGTCGTTCGTCATGGGTGTCGGTTTCAGCATCTATATAGTTCATAAATTTCGCAAACTTCCAAGCGCCGGTCAGACGTACCGTCTCGCCAGCGGTGGCTGGGAAGCCGTGAACGATGCCTCGACCGGTGATGAAACCTCCCTCCACGCCGAACAGACGCGTCCGGTCGAACCCATTGAAATGGATCAACTGCTGGTGTCCGGAAGCAAGCCCAAGGGCATCGCCGTGTTTGAAGAGAAGACCCGCCAGGTGCAGGAGT
This sequence comes from Deltaproteobacteria bacterium HGW-Deltaproteobacteria-22, assembly GCA_002841825.1. GTDB lineage: Bacteria > Myxococcota_A > Polyangia > HGW-17 > HGW-17 > HGW-17. Next base: position 13,339 of record PHAZ01000072.1, read on the forward strand.
TCGAGTTCGCCGACCTGCTGCAGGTCGACCACGAGGAGATGGTGGCCGAGCCCCTCCCCACCGACAACGAGGAGCAGGTCGAGATCGCCCGCGAGGACAGCCGCCTGCTGAAGATCGCCATCGAGAAGAGCGGTCCTGTGGGCGTGCGCGACGTCATGCATCCCCAGGCCATGCTGCAGGCGGTGCAGCCCTCCCACTTCGTCTACACCTCGCGCGGCACCGGCACGGGCCTGCTGAACTGAGGGCTGCATGGCACTGCGCGTCGTCGGGCAACTGGATCCTCCGTCCGGACTGGCCACCGTGCTGCGCGGCCGCGCCCAGAAACGAATCGACGAGATCGAAAAAGAGGGGATGACGGCGGTCGAGTCCGCCTGCCGCGGACGCGGACTGGTCATCGCGCCCGACGTGGTCGAGGCGGCCCTGGTGCATGTGACGCCGCCGCAGCAGGCCGCGCTGGAGAGCCTGGTCCACATCCATCGCAAGATCGCCCTGCGGCAGTACGAGACGCTGCGGTCCTGCGTGATCGAGCCGACCACCGGTGTGAAGATCACCCAGGAGGTGCGCCCCGTGCCGAGCATGGCCGTGGTCGCCCCGGGGACCTGGGACGAGCAGGTCCCGCACGCGTTGCTGTCGGTGCTGGCCGCCGCCCGTGTCGCCGGCGTTCCCCGTCGTGCGGTGCTGCTCGAGCCCGACTCCGCCGGAGGTGTCTCGCCGGTGAGCATCCTGGCCGCAGGGCTGGGCGAGGCCACCGACATCTACCGCACCGGCGGCGTGCCCGGGCTCGTGGCGCTCTCGCGCGGCTGGCTCGGCTTTGTCCCCGAAAAGACCGAGCTCTGCGGCGGCTCGCGCCTGGTGCAGGCGGCCGGCGAGATCCTCCACGGTCGCTCCGAGGTACCCGCCTACGACATGCTGGTGCTCACGGACTCCACCTCCGGCGTGCAGCCGGTCCTGGAGATCCTGTCCTCGTGGCTGGCCGACGATCCCTTCTCCACGGTGGGCTTTCTCACGACCTCGCGCCGCCTGGTGCAGCGCATGGAGACGCACCTCGACGCGCTGCCCGAGCCCAGGCCCGCCTGGACGCGGGATCTGGCCCAGATCCCGGTGGTCGTGCGGCAGACCGTCGAGGAGATGATCACCGCCTCCTCGGCCGTGCGCGTGAAGTACCTCGTGCTGCTCGTGTCCAAGCCCGAGCAGTACATCCCTCAGATCTTCCACGCCTCGCACATCGTGCTGGGGGACAACGCCGCGGCGCTGATCTCCCGGCGTGCGTTCGCCGCGGGCGTGCTCACCGCCGGCGGCCTGAAGGCCTCCTGCGAGACCACGGGCGTCTTCTCGTTTTTGCGCAGCGTGACCATCGAGAAGATCGGGCACAAGACAGCCGAGCGCCTGAAGGTGCAGCTGAACCAGTTGACAAAGTCCTGAAAAACATACTACAAATTATCAGTTTCGATGGTGCATGAAGCGGTGCATCAGTGCAAAGCATGTTTGATTACAACAACATCTTCAGGAGGTTTCCATGAGACAGGTATTCATCATTCCCTTCCTCGCGATGTTCGCGCTGCCGGCCCAGGCCCAGCCCATCAAGCCGCCGCCGGATCCGCAACACTTCAGTTCACGCCCGATCCACCAGAACCTGGTGCGCTGGTACGAGAACCTGACCACCGACTGCATCCTGGCCGTGCGCGACGACGCCCAGATCAACCGCATCGCAGGCCAGATCTCCAAGCACCAGGCCCAGCCCGATCAGGGCATCTATGTCAACTACTTCAACAAGTCCCTGCTGCCGCTCTACAACGCGCTGCTGGCGGGCGTCCCGGGCTACGGCACCTATGCCGAGATCGACGCCCACCGGGAGGCGGCCACGAAGTTCCTCAACGAGCAACTGCCCAAGGGGCCCGCCGGCACCGAAGCCGAGATCCGGTCCTTTGTCGCATCCTACCAGGCCTACATCAAGCGCGCGGCCGAGGAGCGCAAGTGGCTCATGGGTCTGCACAAGCTCTCGGCCTGCCACCGCGAGCAGCGCTTTGAGAACATCACGATGCTCAAGGG
>PHAZ01000073.1 GCA_002841825.1 Deltaproteobacteria bacterium HGW-Deltaproteobacteria-22
ATCACCACCTGCCTGGGTGTGAAGATCGCGAGCATGCCCACGCATATCGCCGGCATGCCGGTGGCCGTCACGGTCAACTGCTGGGCCGACCGCAAGGCCGTCCTTGAATTGTGAGCGACCACTCCCCATCCCGAGGCCACGATGTGGCCGGAAAGTCGCCGCCCATGCGCTCCATTTCCCTGCCCCTGACTTTGGAAACCATCGAGACCCTGCACGCCGGTGAGCCCGTGGCCTTGTCCGGTGAGCTCTTCGTCGCCCGCGACGCGGCCCACGCCCGGCTCGTGGCCTTGCTCGACGCCGGTCAGGCACTGCCATTTCCCCTGCAAGGTGCGGTGATCTATTACATGGGCCCCACGCCCACTCCCTCGGGTGCCGTCATCGGCTCCTGCGGCCCCACCACCGCTTCCCGCATGGACCCGTTCGCGCCGGCGCTGCTGGCCAACGGTCTGGCAGGCATGATCGGCAAGGGCCAGCGGTCGGCCCGGGTCGTCGAGGCCCTGGTCCGCCACCGGGCCGTCTACTTCTACGCCTACGGCGGCTGTGGCGCCTTCTACGCTTCCTGCGTCACCGAAAACCATCTCGTCGCCTTCGAGGATCTCGGTCCCGAAGCCATCTGCCGCCTGGTCGTGAGGGACTTCCCCGTGGTCGTGGCCAATGACTGCCACGGCGCCAGCGCCTTCTTCGAACCCGCATAAAAAAGCATAAGATTGCGGAAAACGGAGGGATGAGCAAGGGAGATCTCTTCTGGTCCCTCTCCACACGCATCCGCCTCTTCCGTCTGCCCCGTCCGTCTTTTCCGCAGTCTATTTTCTACTCTCCACCTTCACATGGAGTTTGTCAGTCCTGAATCAGGTCGGGGCCGGGCTCAGGGGACACCTCGGGTTTCTTCTGTCCGGAGTTGGGGTAGGCATGCCAGACGCGCAGCGCCAGGACCAGCCCGATCAGGGCGACCGGGATCATCGCGACAGGCCAGGCCACCCAGTTCGAGGGATCCGTGGCGGGCCCCACCAGCTTGCCGTTGGCGAGCTGCTCCTTGGGCAGGGTGAAAGCATAGGTCAGGCTCATGGTGGCCGTGCCGAGATAAACGAAGCCGTCGATGATGCCCACGGCGACACCGACGTTCCGCTTGCCGCCGAAGTCCATGCTCGCGGTGCCCGAGAGCATCCCGTGAACGCCGATCACGGCCATGGACATGACCACGACGAGGGCGCCCACGGCCGGTCCTGCATAGAGGAAGGTGAGCGCAACGGCACCGAGCAGCATCACGCCGTACAGGAACACCGCCACCGGACCGCGGCGGGACTTGAACACATGGTCCGAGATCACGCCGGCCACGACGCCGCCGAGGATGCCCGCCACACACAGGAGCAGCCCCCAGTTCTTGAAGACGAAACCGTCCATCAGGCCCAGCGTGCCGTTGGTCTGCTTGGCGAAGGTGCGGAACCACTGCATGATGGCCTGGCGCAGGAAACCGCTGCAGAACTCGATCAGCGCGATGGTCACGACCACCGGATTGGTGAGCATCTTCTTGAAGACCGCGACCACAGGGATCCGGGGACCGGTGTCACCGGAGCTGGCGTCACCCGTATCGAAATCCCTGTACCCGGCTTGCCCCGGCGTGTCCCGGACAAACAGCACGTTGAGCACAAAGAACACCCCGAGCAGCATCGTGGGCACGAAGAACACCCAGGGGATGCCGCCGGTCGGGTCGCTCTTGGACGAAAACGCCTGGAGGATCATCTTGCTCCAGTCGAACGCAAAGTAGAGGCCCAGGCTGATGAGGATGCCGAAGATCGCACCGAACACACCTCGCTCGCGAACGTGGAACCAGGCGGCGTTGACCTTCACGATCGAGACGGCGCCGAAGCTCTGGAAATACATGTTGAAAGCAAAGAGCGCGGCAAGGACCGCCACAAAGTGCCTGGAGAGAAACTCGTAGCCGGGGCCCTGGTTCAGCAGGGAGAGGGAGGCCAGCCCCATCATCAGGTTGGCGAAGATCGTGCCGCCGGCGCCGAGCAGGATCGAAATCCGGCCGCCGATGCGATCGGTGAGCGGCCCGTTAATGATGAACGAAAAACCATAGACCACGGTGCCGATGCCGAAGATGATCCCGAAATCCGTGTTGCCCATGACGGGCGATCCGTCGACTCCGGAGATGGTCGAGAAGGCGTTCTTGGCCACCTCGAGGTTGTACCTTCCCATGTACAAAAAGGCATACAGGAGGCCCAGCGGAAGCCAGTTGAGAATCCTGCGGTGCCGGAAGGCCTCGGTGTGGCCCACGTCCACCTTGGGGAGACGGCCGAGCACCACGGCCACGGCCGCGAGCAGGATCAGGATGGGGGCTAGGTTGGAAAGCCAGACGGGCATGGGGCTCCTCTACTCGCGGGACGGGACGGAACCGGTCATCATGGCGAGTGGACAGAACTTCGCATCAAAACCAAAGGCAATGGATCGGATGGAGCAACACTTCGGACAGGAAGCACCATCCACGAGCCTGCCTCCGGCGCGAAGTATTCCTGCGAACATGTCTGATGTCAAGGTGGAACTCGGTTAGGATCCGGTTAGGCCACCGCCCGTCGGATGCGGCCCGCTACTGCGTCAGGAGGTCTCCGGCGGAGGGGGCGTCGGGGTCCGGTGCCACCAGCGGGTCAGGCGCCACCGAAGCGGGCTCGGGCTCGGTGCCCTCGAGGAAATACTCGGTGAGGCGCCCGGCGGCCGATGGCAGCACGGCCTCCCCGGTCCCGGGATCAATCTCGCGGGAGACGATCCCGGGCGGGATGAAGAAGTCCCTGGCCTCGCGGGCCTTGTGGGCCTCCTTCATGACGCGCACGAACACGGGAACCGCCGAACGACCGCCCTCCTCGCGAGAACCCAGCGGCTTCAGGTCGTCGTAGCCAATCCACACGCCGCATACGATCTCCGGCGAGAAGCCGACGAACCAGGCGTCCTTGTTGTTGTTGGTCGTCCCCGTCTTGCCGGCCACCGGAAACTTCAACACGGCAGCGCGTTTTGCGGTACCGTCAGTCACCACCGTACGCAGCAGGGAGGTCATCAGCCAGGCCGAGGCGGGATCCATGACGCGCCGGAACTCGGGACGCGCCACTCCCTGGTCGCCGACACGGACGATCCACTGGGGAGGCAGCGCCAGCCCACCCGACGGAAACACACCGTAGGCGCCGACCATGTCGATCAGCCGCACCTCGGAGGAGCCCAGCGCAAGGCTCAGGTCCTTGCGCAGGATCGTCGTGATGCCTGCGGATTCCGCGAACGCCACGGCCGCGTCCAGGCCGGCCTCCCGCAGCACCTGAACGGCCACGGTGTTGAGCGACATGTTCAGGGCCCGACGCAGGGTGATCCGTCCCTGGAAATCGTGTCCGCTGCGGGGAATCCACTTCTGGTACACCTCGGGATCGTCGCGCAGGATCGAGGCAGGTGTGAGCTTCTTCTGCATGATCGCAGATGCATAGAAGAAGGGCTTGAACGAAGAACCAGGCTGCCGCAGGCCCGCCAGCGCACGGTTGAAGTCCCCCGGCCCCTGCGCGTCGCCCCCGACGATGGCCAGCACCTCACGGGTGGCCGCGTGCATCACGACCACCGCGCCCTGCGGGCCCAGTTCGGCGCGAAGCCGCAGCGGCGACTTGGCAGACCCGGACTTCCCGGGCAGCACGCGCACGCGGAAAAGGTGCCCCGGCTGCACCGAGGGCAGGGGAGCCGGTTTATCGGGCGTCTTCTTGTCGCCCTTCTTCCTCGCCGCGGGCTTCTCCGGGGGCGGGGACGGGCCCCACGTGAAGCCCGCCGGGTAGTAGCGCTCCATCTGTTCCACGACCACGCCCTGCTCGTTGCCCACGCTGACGACGAGCTTGCCGTCCTCGCGGTCCACGACCACGCCCTCGTAGATCGGACCGGCGTGATGAACCTGGATCTTCCTGAGTTTCTCCATATGATCGGCCTTCTTCCGGCCTTCGAGCAGGGTCAGCCGGGTCACCCGCTGCCTCCGGTCCAGCTCGCGCAACTCAAGGGCAAGCGCCTCGCGGGCTGCGGTCTGCAGATTGAGGTCCAGCGTGGTGACAATTTCCCGCCCGGCGGCCGACCGGATCGTGTCGGCGTACTGCTCGGTCAGGTGCGTGACCAGCTCCGGCGCCACCATCGTGTCGGGGATCTCCGGCTCGCCCGGCAGCAGCGGTGCCGCCAGCGCGGCCTCGACGGCCTGTTCCGTGATGAAGCCGTGCCGTGCCATCTGCGAAAGCACATACTTCTGCCGTTCCCGGGCCTTCTCCGGGTGCTTGATCGGGGAGTTCACCTCCGGCCCCTGTGGGAGAGCGGCCAGCAGGGCGGCCTCGGCGACGTTGATCCCGGAGATGGGCTTCCTGAAATAGAAGCGCGCTGCCTCCTCAACACCGTAGCGGCCGTGGCCGAAGTAGATCTCATTGAGGTAGATCGCCAGGATTTGCTCCTTCGAGAGGGCACCCTCCACGCGGCGGGCGAGGATGACCTCCTGGAACTTGCGGCGCAGGCTGCGCTCCGGGGTGAGCAGCAGCCCCTTGACCACCTGCTGGGTGATCGTGGAGCCGCCCTGCTTGAACCGGCCGGCCGCCAGGTTCACCCAGAAGGCCCGGATCATGCCCGTGTAATTGAGGCCCGTGTGCCGGAAGAACTGTGCGTCCTCCGCAGCCAGCACCGCCTGGACCATGACCTTCGGGATCTTCTCGTAGGGAACCACGGTGCGACGCTGCCTGCCGACGATGGCGATCAGGCCGCCGTGACGATCGAGCACGCGAACGCTCTGCTGGGGCTTGTAGTTCTTCAGCGCCTCGACAGAGGGAAGATCCGGACCGTATGAATAGTAAAGGAACAGGCTCATCAGCAGGAGCATCGCCAGGGCCGCCAGGCCGAAGCCGATGCCGAGCCCCCAGGCCAGGATCCGCTTCCAGGGCACGCCACCGCCCTTGCCTGTTCCGGATTGGCCCTTGCGATGGCTCATTTTACGCTTGCGAAATTTCTTTACGAATTGTCGAAAATTCAATTCCATGCCTCGCTGACGTCACGGCCGCCGGAATTACCTGTTGCCGAGAACGCCCAAATGCAATAGATCATTTCATCGGAAGTCAGGAGTGTCCCATGTCATCAGAGTGCATTTTCTGCAAGATCGTCGCCGGGTTGATTCCCTGCGACAAGGTCCATGAAACGGCCAACGTGCTGGTGTTCAAGGATATTTCACCCGCGGCACCAGTCCATTACCTGATCATCCCGAAAAAACATATACCATCATTGCTGGATGCGACGCAAGAAGACCAGGCCATCCTCGCCGAGATCCTCTTCGTGGCAGGGCATCTGGGGAAGACCGTCCCCGAACTGAACCGCAACTTCCGTCTGGCCGTCTCCACCGGTCCCGACGCCGGGCAGGTGGTCATGCACATGCACTACCACCTCATCGGCGGACGCAAGCTCACCTGGCCCCCGGGGTAGCCGTCGATGCAGCAAACACCTTTGCTTGAAATCGAACATCTGGAGATCCGGGGGGCTGCCGGCGCGGTCGTGTCCGATGTCGGTTTCTCGGTGGCCGCCGGAGAGATCGTCTGCGTGGTGGGCGAGTCCGGGTGCGGCAAGAGCCTGAGCGCGCTGGCGGTGCTGGACCTGCTGCCGCCCGGACTGTCGATCACCGGCGGAGGCATCCGTTTCGAGGGGAAGGATGTGCTGCCTGCGGAAGCGCGCCGGAAGCTTCGCGGACGGGCCGTGGGCATGATCTTCCAGGAGCCCGCGACCGCGCTCAACCCGGTGTACACCATCGGCTTCCAGATCGGGGAGATGCTGCCGGCGCTGTCCCGCGCCCGTCGCAAGGCGCGCATCGCCGAACTGCTCGACAGGGTCGGCCTGCCGCCCGCGACGGCCGCCTCCTATCCGCACCAGTTGTCCGGCGGCATGAAGCAGCGTGCGATGATCGCCATGGCGCTGGCCGGCGAACCCCGGCTTCTGCTGTGCGACGAGCCGACCACGGCGCTGGATCCGACGGTCGGGGCGCAAATTCTTGCCCAGATCCAGGCCCTGGCCGGCACGGAAACGCCAGCCGGCGAAGCGACGCCGGGCGGTGAAGTGACGCCGGGCGGCACGGGCATCGGCGTGGTGCTGATCACCCATGATTTTCATGCCGTCTCGCGCATGCGGGGGCGCATCGTCGTGATGTACGCGGGACAGATCGTCGAGCGTGGCCCGATCCGGGGCGTGCTGGACCACCCGGCGCATCCGTACACCGCCGCGCTGCTGGACACCCTCCCGAAGAAGGGAAAGCGTCCCGGCTCGATTCCCGGGCAGGTGCCGCCGCCGGGAATGCGTCCTGTGGGCTGTCCGTTCACCAACCGCTGCAGGGTCGTGCTGGAGCGCTGCGAGGCTGAGCCGCCACCCTGGCTGGACGCCGGCGGGGGACAGTTTTGCCGCTGCTGGCGGGATCCCTGAACCTGTTTGGCCGGTCGAGTTGATCGATAGATTCCATGAGGTACCCCATGCAAAACTTCTTTAGTTCTACCATTTTATCTGTCGTTATATTGTTAACCTCGTGCGGTCGCACGTGTCCCCAATCCCCTGCGCCTGCGGCCGGGACCTCGATGAAAGGAACCGCCATGCAGGATCACCCGACCCTGAAGACCATCTTCTCCCGCAAGAGCGTGCGCCGATACAGCGGCACGGCCCCGACGCGGGAACAACTCACCCTGCTGGTGAAGGCCGGCATGGCAGCCCCGACGGCCGTGAACAAGCAGCCATGGGAGTTCATCATCGTCACCGATCCCGCCAAGCTAGAACTGCTGACCCAGCGGCTGCCCCACGCCAAGATGACCGCGAAGGCCGGCTCGGCGATCATCGTGCTCGGAGACAAGCTCCGGCAGCACAAGGGGCCTGACGCCGATTTCTGGATCACGGACTGCAGCGCCGCGATCCAGAACATCCTGCTGGCGGCCGAGGCCATGGGCCTGGGAGCCGTGTGGACCGCGGCCTATCCGGATCCCGAACGCGTCACGGCGGTGCGGGAGGTCCTCGGCGTGACCGCAGAACACCTGATACCGCTGGCCGTGATTCCCGTGGGGCATCCCACTGGCGAGGACCAGCCCAAGGACAAGTGGGATCCATCGCGCGTGTTCCTCAATGAATACGGAAAAAAACTGGAGTAGGGAAAACTGGACCTGCGCCGTTGGCGGTCGCCTTTGAAGACGTTCAGATTCCGCCGAAATACACGACCTGGTTGCGGCCGTGCTCCTTGGCGTAGTAGAGGGCCTTGTCGGCCTTGTCGATGAGCACCTGCTTGTGGGCGCCGTCGGCGGGGAAGGTCGCAAAGCCGATGCTCAGCGTGGCCTTGAACTGTCCCTGCGGGGAGTCGAACACCTGGGCCTCCACCTCCGCGCGGATTCGCTCGGCCGCGTTGCGCGCGCCCTCGGCGTCGGTCGCCTCGAGCACGATGCCGAACTCCTCTCCGCCGTAGCGCGCCACGAGATCGATGTTGCGGGCCTGCTTCTTCAGGATCGCCGCCACGCGCTTGATCACCACGTCCCCGATGGGGTGCCCGTAGGTGTCATTGACGCGCTTGAACTTGTCGATGTCCGTGATCAGCATCGTCAGAGGCGCACCCGAACGCTCGGCACGGGCCAGCATCTGCGAGAACCGCTCCTGGAACGTGCGGTGGTTCGTCAGGCCCGTCAGGCCGTCGGTGGTGGCCATCTCCTCGAGGCGCTGGTACATCAGCGCCTTCTGCAGCCCGATGGCGACCTGGTTGGCCAGCGCACCGAGCATGTCGCGTCGCTGCGGCGTGAAGACACCGCGCTCGCGGGAGGCGAACACCAGGCCGCCGATGGCGCGGTCGCCCTCGATCAGCGGCTGGACCAGCACCGAGTTCATGTCCGCATAACTGATCGACTCGTGCACGACGATCTGCCGGGCGTCACGGAGCTCGCCGTTGACCGGCAGAAAGTGGCGGTTCTCCATGGCCAGCGTCAGCAGGCTGCGGTTGACCGACAGCAGCTCGCCGACACGCCCGGTGAAAAGCTCCCCCTGGGCGCCCAGGATCCTGGCCTTCTTCTCGGTGTCCTCCCAGTGGACGATAGCGATCTCGTCGAGGGGGCAGATCGAACCGATGGCCGAAAACGCCGCGTCGACGACCGACTGCAGATCCAGCGCCCGGTTCATGTAGGCCAGGGCCTGGTACAATTTTTCCTGTTCGAACTTGCTGCGCGCCATCTGCGAGAACACCCGCTCGGTGGCCACCGTCCGGAGCATCTGCTCGGCACCCTTCTGGGCGAGGGTGACCTGGGCCTCGGAGAACGGCGTCGGATCCGCGCGGTCACAGCAGAGTACGCCGATCATGCGCCCCTGTTCGAAGATCGGCAGGCCGAGGAAGGAACCCACGGGCTGGTTGCCGGTATAATATGCCAGGGCGCTGGCGGCGAAGGGGAAAGGGGCTATGTTCATTGTTAATTGATTACGCACAATATTGCCAATCGTTCCCTTGAGCGCGCTGAAATGGACACCGGACTCCAGGAAACGGCCGTTGATCGCATCGCTCAGGGAGGCGGCCTCGACCACCTTGAGGCGCTGGCCGGCGGTGTCCATCCACAGCAGCACCGCCGAGGTCACCTGCAGGCTCTCCCGCAGGAGACGTAGTTCATATAATATATGATCGTGAATCTCCAGCAGCGAGGCCTTTCCGAGGAGCTCGTCCTGTTCGGCGCGATCCCGCTCGTTGCGGGCGGTCACCGGGCCCATCAGCCGGAAGTCACGCAGCTCCTCCTGATCCTGGCGGACCTTCTGGGTCCGGCGCCGACGTTCGTCCCGCCGGGACATCACGATCTCCGCGGTGCGCACCAGCAGGCCGGTGCCTCCGAACAGTCCCAGGAACAGGCCGTGGGAGGCCAGCAACCGCGCGGAGACGCCGGGCAGTCCCTGCCGCGCATGCATCCATTCCAGCCCGAACAGCAACGCGGCCGCCAGCATCGACACCGATGGCCGGACGAAGGCCGCAAGCACCAGCATCAACCAATAGGAAAGCGCGTGCCAGGGCGAAATCGCACCGCCGGTGGCCTGAAGGAACACCGACACCGAGAGCACCATCAGGAGGACGATCTCCAGTTCCGCCAGAAAGCGGGTCTTTTCGGGAATGACGTCGGGACGTACCGGGCGAAGGAACAGTCGCGTCAAGACGCGACCCAGCAGCGTGACGCCCAGGGCCGCCCCCGCCAGGGTCACCCAGAGCCCGCGCTCGCCCTGCGGGCGGAACAGCCCCAGGGACAGCATCCCGGCGATGCCCGTGATCAGGAATGCGCTCCAGCCCAGTTTGACTCCAGTTCCGGATCCGGCCAAGGCTCGTACATTCATCGTTCCATCCTGTCACGCGATCGCGCTGTGGTCTGGTCCATGATTTCAAGTTGATAGACTCGGGCGCCAGGAGGAAGAAAACCCTTCTCCCGCATGATCCTGGCCGCGCCCTCCGGGGTCTTGAGGGCCCGCAGCCGGGCCACGGAATCCTCGAGCCGGCCATACATGGTGTCGTTGAGCCCCTGGATCTCCTTGAGCTCGGCCCGGAGGGTCGCAAGCTCCCGGATTTCCCGGTGCACGAAGACCGGAAGTGCCCCCACGACGAGGGAAAATGCGAGGGCGACCCCCAACCGTGCGGCCCAGCGCCAAGCCGGGGCCTCGGCCGACGGCCTGGGTTCGTTTTCAACTGTGTCCTGGGTCACTTCTGTCGCTTCAATCATGCTTTTCCTTATATATCAAAGGGATTACACCCCAACTCCAGCGTCCAGTATAGGCAGGATGCTTCCTTTGTCGAAATTTGGGATTGTGCAGGGCAATTATACCGCGTGCACTTTCGAAATTTTGATGCTAATTAAAACTTGCGGAAACGGATCGCCTCTGGTATAGGCAATTCGCGAGTTTTTAACCGAAAGGATGTTCCTTTTCGATTTCTGTAACCCATCATAGGAGATAGCGATGAAACTCAGAAACCTCTTCCTCTTGTCAGTGATCGTCACCCTGTCCTTTGCCTTCGCCGCCTGCGACGACGGCGAAAAGAAAACCAACCCCTGCGGAAACGGCGTGCTGGATCCCACTGAGGAGTGCGACAGCACCAACCTCAACGAGCAGACCTGCGCCCTGGTCGTGCCCACCCGTCCGGGCGGCACCCTGGCCTGCACCCCGACCTGCACCTTCGACACCGTCGGCTGCACGGCCCCGTCCTGCGGCAACGACGCCCGCGAAGGCACCGAAGAGTGCGATGGCACCGACCTCGGCGGCGAGACCTGCGACGACCGTACCGGCTTCAGCGGCGGCACGCTTGGCTGCACCGCCTCCTGCACCTGGGACACCTCCGCGTGCGACGTCGACTGCGTGGTCGAGGACAACTTCGCGACCTGCAACCCCATGGGCGGAGCCAATGAGTGCTGCCCCAACAACGACATGCCCTCGACCTGCTTCTCCAGCGGCGACTTCCGCGCCTGCCTGCAGACCTGCTCGGTTCAAACCGACTGCGGCTGGTCCATGGAGTGCGTGACCAACATCGGCAACCTCTGCTATGTCTCCTTCTGCGGCAAAGGTACGGCAGTTGAAGACGTGCAGGCCCCCTGCACCCTCGCCGGCGGCCGCTCCGGTGTCTGCTATCCTGCTTGGCGCGCCATGGATGAAAGCGGCCTTTGCTTTGAGAACGGCACGCTCGAGCACGGCGATGTCTGCCCCCTGGCCGACGCCATGGGCATCGCCGACACCGACCCCGCCACCCAGTGCAACAACGGCTTCTGCTTCGGCGCGACCGGCGCGACCGAGGGCTCCTGCTTCGGCAAATGCAACCCCATCGAAGTCCTCGCCACCGGCACCGATGCCTGCCCGGCCAACTCCGCCTGCTTGAACTTCTCCTCGATCGACCTCGACGAGACCAACACCGACGGCTCCGTCAACGACAACTTCCTATTCCGTGAGCCCGATATGGGCGTCTGCTACGTGTGGGAAGCCGGCAGCGAGTTCTACTCCTGCGACCTGCTCACCGGCGACGTCATCACCGGCCCCAACCCCGGTGGTCCCTGCCCCGACGGCATGACCTGCAACTACTTCGGCCTTGGCTCCCTGCTGGGCTTCTGCTACGACGTGGTCGCCACCCCGGCCGTCGAAGGCGCCACCTGCACGATCACGCAGGATGCTCCCCAGGCCTGCGCCGAAGGCCTGCAGTGCTTCATCTCCGATCCGTTCAACGACGCCACGGGTGAAGCCCTGGCCTGCCGCAAGATCTGCGACGCCACCGTGCTCGAAGGCAACGAAGCCTGCGCCGGCCTCGTGGATGCTGACGATCAGCCCTACGTCTGCCTGACGACCTCCCGCTTCTTCACGGCCGACCGTGAACTGCCGACCATCGGCACGGGCCTGAACATGGAGACCGAGACCAGCCCCTCCACGCTGGGCTTCTGCGTTCCCCCGGTCGCCCTGGCCGGCAAATAGTCCGACCTTCGTTCCTTCTGATCCCCTGATTTTTCCCTGATACAAAGAAATAACAATCTGGATATTACAATCCGGCCTCATCTTTCCCTTCAAAGCTGCCCGTCGGCTGGTCCACGATGGTCCGTAATGCGCGGGTTCCACCCAATAATATTGAGGATCCGATTGTTTCCCGGACGGGTTTGTGGTAGTTCGTAGGCGTGGATGAACCAGGTGAACCAACTATGCCGACGACTCCGATTTTCCGATGTGGAACCATTGCCATTCTGGGGCGCCCCAATGTGGGGAAAAGCACCCTGCTGAACACCATCCTGACGGAGAAGGTGTCCATCGTGACCCCCAAACCACAGACGACGCGCCAGCGAATCCTGGGCATCGTTCCGGGACCGGGGTACCAGGCGATCTTCATTGACACCCCGGGATACCATCAGTTCAAGAAAAAACTGAACCAGGCCATGGTCGAGGCCGCTTTGTCGGCCATCGGCGACGCGGATCTGGTGCTGGTCCTCGTGGACGCCTCGGACACCACCGACGAGTTCTCCGATCCCCACGGCGCCGGCGTGCTCGTGCGCCGGTGCGAGGAGATCGGCCGCCCGGTCTTCGTCATGCTCAACAAGATTGATCGCGTACGCGACAAGAAGGCGCTCCTGCCCATCATCGAACGCTGGGCCGCCTTCTCCCCCGCGGTCAAGAACGTGATTCCGCTGAGCGCCGCGAAGGGCTCCGGCATCAGTGAGCTGCTCGTCGAGATCTACGGATACCTCCCCGAGGGCCCCGCCCTCTATCCGGAGGACGATCTGACCGACCAGACCGAGCGGGAGATCACCGCCGAGATCGTCCGCGAGACCTGCATCCTCTGCCTGCGCGAGGAACTGCCGTACGCCACGGCCGTCACCATCGAGCGGTTCTCCGAGACCGCGGCGCGCCGCTCCATTTCCGGCATCATCTGGGTGGAGCGGGATAGCCAGAAGGCCATCGTCATCGGCAAGCGGGGATCCATGATCCGTCACATCGGACAGACCGCCCGGGAGCAGTTGATCGCGCGCTTCGGCGTGGAGACCCAGCTCTTCCTGGAGGTCAAGGTGCATCCGGGATGGACCGACGATCCCGCCTCCCTGCGTGAACTGGGGTACAAACCATGAAGTCCCGACCCGTCATCGCCATCGTGGGCCGCCCGAACGTGGGCAAGTCCACCCTCTTCAACCGCTTCCTGCGCAACCGCAAGGCCCTCGTCGAGGATGTCCCCGGCGTGACCCGGGACCGCATCTACGGTTCCTTCGACTGGGACGGTCGCACCTTCGACGTCATCGACACCGGCGGGCTGGACATCCAGGATCCCTCGTCGCTCAAGCAGTCGATCCGCCAGCAGGTCCAGGTCGCCATGCGCGAGGCCGACATCATCCTCGTGGTCGTCGACATCCGCTCGGGCCCCACCCCCCTCGACGCCGACATCATCAACCTGGTGCGGCCTCTGGGAAAGCCCTACTATCTGGTGGCCAACAAGGCCGACAACGCGAAGCAGGAGCTCTCCGGGGGCGAATTCTTCTCGTTCGGCGTCAACCACGTCATTCCCGTGAGCGCCACCCACGGCCGCGGCGTCGGCGACCTCATCGACCTGATCGTCAAGGACGTGGAGTTCGACGACCCGCCGCCCTCCGAGGAAGGCGTCGACGAGCCCGTGCGCATCACGTTCGTCGGCCGGCCCAACGCCGGCAAGAGCTCCATGGTCAACAGCATCCTCAAGGAGAAGCGCCTGCTCGTGGACTCCGTCGCCGGCACCACGATGGACGCCGTCGAGGTCCCGTTCTCCCGCCAGCAGCATAACTTCGTGCTCGTCGACACGGCCGGCCTGCGCCGGAAGAAGGCTGTCGAGGTCGGGCTCGAGAAGCTCGCCGGCATGCACGCGATCAACGCCATGGAGCGCTCGCACATCGTGGTGCTCGTGCTCGACTCCAACCTCGGCGTGCACGAGCAGGACGCCCGGCTGGCCCAGCTGGCGGTGGATCGCGGCAAGGGTCTGGTGATCGCGCTCAACAAGTGGGACCTCGTCAAGGGCCGCGCCGAGCAGGCCAAGATCAAGCAGCAGGTGAAGGACCAGCTGCGCTTCGTCCCCTGGGCGGCCGTGGTGCCGACCTCGACGATCAACGGCCATGGATTGGGCCAGCTCTTCGACCAGGTGGTGGATGCTCACAAGCGCTGGAACCACCGGGTCTCGACCTCCGAGCTCAACCGCTTCCTGCAGGAGGCCGTGGAGGCACATCATCCTCCCATGTCCGGTCGGCGTCCCCTGAAGTTCTATTACATGACGCAGCCCCAGACACGGCCACCGATGTTCGTCGTGCACGGCAACCGCAAGGACGTGCCCGAGAGCTACCAACGCTACCTGTCCAACCACCTGCGCGAGGTGTTCACCTTCCCGGGCACGCCGCTGCGGCTCTTCTTCCGCTCCAGCCATGGAGATCCCAATGAAAAAAAATAAGTGGATCCTCGGATTTGTCCTGCTGCTGGCCGCATGCTCCCCCCGGCCGAAGGTCACCGTCCAGGCGCAGCGCATCGTCATCCGCCAGATCTCACTTGAATACATGCTGCTGGAGGTTCGCTACCAGGTGCACAATCCGCACCCTGTGGCGATCTCTGTGCTCGAGGTCGACCAGACCCTGGAACTGTCCAATACCGTCGCCGCCCGTGGCCAGCTTGAGAAGCCGGTCTCGATCCCGGCCAAAAAGAGCGAGCAACTGAACGTCCTGCTCAAGGTGCCCTTTCTGCCGATGCTGACTCCGGCCAAGGACCTGCTGACCGGCAGGACCGTGCGTTACCGGCTCGTCTCCGACATGAAGATGAAGACCATCCTCGGCAGGGAGAGCCGACGGGTGTTGCGCGAAGGAGAGCTCGAACTGCCGCTGCTGCCCGGTGGCGGACTCGCCGGCCTGAAGAACGTCCGCCTCGAGGGCGGCCCCCTGGGCACCCTCAAGCTCGACATGATCATCCTGGTTCCCCGCCCGAAGAAACAACTCATGGACACGACCCAGGTCGAGTACCTGCTCCGCATCGAGAACCACACCATCGCCGACGGGCGCTTCCCGCTGACCCGCGGCCCCGAGAACATGCAGAAGGTGACGATCCCGGTGTCCTGGCCCATCGCCCGCGGCGCCACCTGGCTCCCCAGGCTGGCGACGGGGCTGCCCGTCCAGTTCCGGCTGAGGTTCGATCTGGGCGACGAGACCGAATTCCTGATCGACAAGAAGGACACGATCAGGATCAACCCGTTTTCCCTTTGATGGAGGTACCCATGACCCGCGAAGATCAGATTCAGGTGTGCAAACTGGTGGCACAGGCCATCTTCATCGATGGCCAGCTCACCGACAACGAGATGCAGATGTTCGACCGGCTGCTTTCGCACTTCGAGATCACACCGCCGGAAAAGAAGATCATCGTCGCGCGCAACCTCGACGATGATGTCAGCGCGATGGCCCAGGCGATCCAGGGGGAGGACGCAAAGATCGAGGCGCTGGTCCAGCTGGCCCAGGCGATCTCGGCCGACGGCCGCACCACCGGCTCCGAACGGGACATCCTCCTTCGCTGCGCAGGCGCGATGGGGATCCCGTCGGAAAAACTGAAGGAAATCGTCGCCCCCCACATGATTCTGGACTGATTTTTTCAGTCGAAAATTTGATTGGGTACGGTTTGCCTGCTACACCAGCAGTCGATGCTGCGTTCATTCCCTCTATTCATTTTTCTTTTAACGTTCCCCCCTTTGGCGCTCGC
>PHAZ01000074.1 GCA_002841825.1 Deltaproteobacteria bacterium HGW-Deltaproteobacteria-22
CTCGACGCCGCGGGCAACGCCACGGGCAACATCACCACCGTCCCCGTGGGCACCAACCCGTACACCTACTCCGACTTCACCGGCTACGGCCTGCGCAACTTCACGCGGCCCCAGGGCACGTTCTCGTACACCTTCACCTCGTGCCCCGACAGCGAGCTGCCCCCGACCTGGTACGAGGTCCGCTGGAACGGCACCACCCCGCCGGGGACCAGCATCTCGGCCTTCGTGCAGACCTCCAACGACGCGGCCAGCATCCGGTACGCCGAGATCTACGGCCCCTGGGAGGCCTCCCCGGCCGACCTCTCCGACGTGCCCGGCCCCG
Organism: Deltaproteobacteria bacterium HGW-Deltaproteobacteria-22; assembly: GCA_002841825.1. Classification (GTDB taxonomy): domain Bacteria; phylum Myxococcota_A; class Polyangia; order HGW-17; family HGW-17; genus HGW-17. Next base: position 323 of record PHAZ01000074.1, read on the forward strand.
TGGCGCCCAACCCCGCCTGGTTCATCCGCGTGACCTTCCTGCTGACCACCGAGAACCGCGACATCACGCCGATCCTGCACGACTTCGATCTGGTGTGGGAGTGCGCCTTCCAGGGCCCGGAAAAATAGCTCCATGACGAAGCTGGTGATCCTGGGCGGCGGCGTCGCCGGACTGTCGGCCTGGCGTCGCGCGCGGGCCGCGGGCCACGACGTCACCCTCGTCGAGCGGTGCCCGCGCACCGGTGGCCTGACGCGCTCGATCCACGTGGGCGGCTACACCTTCGACTACACCGGCCACTTTCTCCATCTCGCGGCCACGGCCCACCCATCCCTGCTGGGGGACGGCGACCCGGACCACTGGAAGCAGGTCACCCGGCGCGCCGGCTGCCTGGTCGACGGTGTCGTGGTGCCCGCGCCGTTCCAGTACCACCTCGGTGCCCTGCCCGAACCCGTGCGCGCGGCCTGCATCGACGGGGTGCGCCACCTCCTGTCAGGCGTCGCGCCCGCGCGCCCGGAGCGCGGCGAGGACCTGCTCTCCTACTTCGTGCGCGCCTTCGGGCCCGGCGTCACCGCGCACTTCCTGAAGCCCTACAACGAAAAGCTGCTGGCCACCGACCTGACGCGCCTCTCCGCGGAGCGCCTCAACCGCTTCTTCCCGGCGCCGGACCCGGTCGCGGTCGCCGCAGGTCTCGCGGGCGGGGAGGGCGGCGGCGGCACCTACAACGCGACGTTCTGGTATCCCCAGGGCGACGGCATCGGCCGCCTCGTGGACCAGCTGGCCCCCGACGCGCCCCACGCCCACGCCACGGTGACCGCGGTGGAGCCGGACCGGCGCGTCGTCATCGCCGACGGCCGGGAGCTCCCCTACACGCACCTGATCTCCACGATCCCGCTGCCGGATCTGCTGACGGCCTGCGGAGGCGCCCGGGCCGCGCTGGCCCCGCGCCTGTCGGCCTCGGGCGTGGCCGCGTTCCAGCTGGGAGTGGGTGGCCCTCCGGCGCCGCTCCTTCGGGACCTGCACTGGCTGTACGTGGCCGACCCGTCACTGTCGTTCTTCCGCGTGGGCTGCTATTCCAACGTGTCCGCGGCGCTGGCGCCGCCGGGCTGCCACAGTTTGTACGTCGAGGTCGGGGTCCCTGCCGAAGTGACTTCGGGGCCTCCAACGGGCCGCCCTTTTGCGGGCCGCCCTGGGTCGCAGCACCCCTTTGAGGGGGCAGCGCTCACGGACCGCGTGCTGGCCGACCTGGCCCGCGCGGGCCTGCTCGATCCGGGCCGCGTCGAGGTGCTGCTGCGCCACGTCATCGCGCCGGCCTACGTGCACTTCGACTTCGCCTGGGAGCAGGTCGTCCCCGCCGCCCTGGCGGACCTGGCCGCCTGCGGCATCCACTGCGCGGGCCGCTACGGCCGCTGGGACTACGTCGGCATGGAGGACGCCATCCTCGGCGCCGCCGCTGCCGTCGATGCGCTGCCCGGGTGAATGAAATTCCACGCATTGAATCCACGGCATTGACAATCCGGTTCGAGTAATTATTTTATACATCGCCAAAATGAAGAACTGCCCGTCGCACCGACTCGGCGCTGCTTCCGTTCAAGGAGATTCCATGAAGTGTTCCTCGCAAACCCCCAGTTATTTTGCGGCGGCGGCGGCGGTCCTGCTGCTGACCGGTTGCAGCTTTACCACCAAACCGGGGACCATCCTCGGCCCGCATGTGGAACAGGACGCCGGTCCGCGGACCCACGCCGCGGCGCACAAGCATTCCGAATCCCACAACGCTGACCGGGTTCGTTCCTATGGTGGTTGGACACCGACCTATTACCACAACCGGTTGTTGTTCTACGATGATATGGGGCAGCCCTATTTTTACTCCGGAAGCACGCGGGTGTACATCTCCAGTTCTTCGCCACTCTACAGCGCAGCCCGCGAAAACTGGCGGAAAAACCAGTACGCCTACGACCGTTGGCACGCCGTCTACCACAAGCCGCGCTACAAGCGCTCCCGTCGCTAGGCGGCCGGGCACTTTAGTCCAACCCTCAGGGAAAACGGCCCGCGTGCCGGGTCCGGCGTTTCAGCCCGGTCGGACGGGGCCGACAGGTCCGACCCGTCCGACCCGTCCGACAGGTCCGACAGCATCGGCCGCTTCTTCATCTTTTTCCCGAAGGGGTGAAGGGAAACCGCCAGATGTTTCACATTTAAACGAACGGAAAACGCGAAATCGCCGGGCACTTTAGTCCAACCCTCAGGGAAAACGGCCCGCGTGCCGGGTCCGGCGTTTCAGCCCGGTCCGACGGGGCTGACAGGTCCGACCCGTCCGACCCGTCCGACAGGTCCGACAGGTCCGATGGCTTCGGCCGCCTCTTCATCTTTTTCCTGACGGCGCACGGTCAGGTCCGCCGCCTGGCGCCGTCTTCCTGACGGCGCACGGTCAGGTCCGCCGCCTGGCGCCGTCTTCCTGACGGCGCACGGTCAGGTCGCCGGCGTCGCGGGGGTCGTCGGGGTCGCGGGGCTTCCGGTGCGGACCAGCCGCGTCAGGGGTTCGAGCACGTACTTCACGTCGGTGGTGTTTCCCTGCTCCTCGAGCATCAGCAGGGTCGCGCGCAGGGCCCGGTGCAGGGGACGGCGCAGGGAGGCGATCTGCTGGGGCCGGCCGGCGCGGAGGGCGCCGCGGGCGTCCATCTCGGCCTCGAACTGCGCCTGGGACGTGCGCAGCTGCTCCACGTACGGGGCCAGGCCCAGCAGGCCCACGGCCTCGGGCTGGTCGTCGAGCATCGCCAGCACCTCGCGGATGCGGGACGATTCGATGTTGAAGCTGGCCTTGAGGAAGTCCAGGCCGTCGCCGAACAGCAGTTTGTGCAGCCGGGCCGCGGCCCCGGCCGTGGCGGCGTGGACCGCCGACAGCATGTGCAGCGACAGCAGCCGGTCGATGGCGCGCACGTCGTTGTCGCGCACGGCGTCGCGGTGGGCGACGGCCTCGGTGGCCGGGCGCGTGTCGACGCCCTCGAAGGCGGCCAGCACCGCGCGCGCGGCCAGCTCCATGACGTCGGCACGGGCGAGCATGGCCGCATCGCCGGCGAACTGCTCGCGCAGGCGGACGACCACCACGAGGGTGGCGGCGGCGACCTCATACAGGTTGTAATGGGACACGAAGAACATGACCGGGAGCTCCTTTCGTTCGCGGGAAAAGGCGCCGGAACCGTTCCGGACGCCGGATGTCGGGAACCAAACCTGGATCGTCCAATGGAAGGAAAAAAAAGCAGAATCGCCGGGCTTCGTCAAGGGTAAACAATGCGACCGTGCACCGAGCCGCTTGGAGGAATCGTTCCAGAAAGAGAATTCCTTGACGCAGGCCGCTCCGCTGGTATGTTAATCACCGGAACCCTTTCCTGGAGTCACGAAAAATGAGACGGATTGATTCTTTCATTCCCATCCTTGTGCTTTTCCTGTTCGGAGCTTGTGAGACCAAGACCAAGACAGTCAACACCTGCGGGGACAGTTTTCTGGACCCGGGCGAACAGTGCGACGGGAGCCAGATGATCGCCACGACGTGCACAGAGCTCGGGTACTACGACCAGCAGGGGATCCTGAGCTGCCAGTCCGACTGCACGTTCGACCTTTCGGTGTGCACGGGGGGGCGCTGCGGGGACGGGATCATCCAGACCGGCGGAGGGGAGGACTGCGACGGGGCGAACCTGGCAGGCCTGACGTGTCAGGGACTGTCCCTCGGTGGAGGCACGCTCGGCTGCATGGACACGTGCCGGTGGGACACCTCCAGGTGTGAGATCAGCGCGGTGTGCGGGGACGGAACGGTGGCGGCTCCCTATGAGAAGTGCGAGTTGACGGACCTGCAGGGGGAGACGTGCGTGACGCAGGGATTCTATGGGGGCGAACTGCTGTGCGCGACGGACTGCCGCGGGTTCGACTTGAACGGCTGCATGGCCGAGGGGCGTTGCGGGGACGAATCGATTCAGGGGGCCTTTGGCGAGATCTGCGACGGGACGGAGCTCGGCGAGGAGACCTGTGAAGACCTGGGCTACCATGGTGGTCTTCTGGCCTGCGGGGACACGTGCACCGCGTGGGACGTGAGCGCCTGCGCGGAGGTGGGTCGTTGCGGCGACGGGATGATACAGGCCATGTACGGCGAGATGTGCGACGGCGCGGACCTGGACGACCAGACCTGCGGAACAAATGGCTTCCTGAGCGGAACGCTGTCCTGTGACGGGACGTGCGGGTTCGACCTCTCGGGCTGCTCGATGAACCTTGAGGACCCGAACATCGGCACCTTGATCCTGGTTCCGGCGGGGACGTTCCAGCGCGACGCGACGGTGACGAACCTGAGCACGGTGTCGACGTTTCGCATGAGCCGGCACGAAATCACCCGCGCGCAGTGGACGGCGGTGACGGGGTGGGCGGATCCGAGCTATGTTCCCTACTCCACCGGCACGAACGATCCGGTTCAGAAGGTGAGTTGGTATGACGCGATCGCGTTCTGCAACAAGTTGAGCCTGCTCGAGGGTCTGACGCCGGTCTACGAGGTGAGCGGCGTGGACTTCAGCACCCTGACGTATGACCAGATCCCGGCAGATGATGACGCCGTCTGGAACGCGGTGACGGCCAACTGGGCGGCCAACGGATACCGGCTGCCCACGGAGATGGAATGGATGTGGGCCGCGATGGGGGCGGACACGGCCCATCCCGGTGCGGTGAACACGACAGGATACGCCAAGGCCTTCGCAGGCAGCACGGGCAGCAACAACATCGATGACTACGTTTGGTACTCTTCCAACAGCCTCGACTCGACCCATCCGGTGGGGACGAAGCTTCCCAACGAGCTGGGGTTCCATGACCTGAGCGGGAACGTGGCGGAAAAGGTGTGGGACTGGGAGGGAACGTATCCTGCGGGGTCCTTGACGGATTATCGGGGGCCGGGCTCGGGCACCGACGTCCGTGTACAAGGGGGCTACTTTTTCGGGCAAGCGTCCATTTGCGCCTTGGTCAATACGACCATCAGCAACCCGAGCGCCCGTGGGTTCACCAGCGGTTTCCGGGTGGTCCGCCCCTGAGGCTTGCATCATGATCCGGTGAAAAGGGCGGTTCCGTTCCCTGGGGGGCGGGCTACTTCTTCGCGCACACGACCGTGCCCGCAGGGACCCCGGCCAGCGCGGCAGCAACCGCGGTCTCGTCGCGGCCGTCCACGATCCACGAGGTGACGCCGTCGGCGGCCACGTCGTAGAGCTTTTTCACCTTGCCGGCCATCCCGCCGGTGACGTCGAAGTCGGTTGTGGTGGTGGCTGTGGCCGCGTCGGAGCGGTGGGAAGTGACCATGAGGGTGAGTCCGTCGGAAGGCCGAGGGGGGGCGTCGGTGGGGGCCCCCCGGCGGCTTGCGTCAGCAAACGACGGGGGTGTCCAGCCGACCGTCGGACCGGTCGGACGACAGGACCCCGAGGACGGCGGCAGGTCTGTGGAGTCGTCTGCTGCCGTGATCCACGGGATCACGGGGGCGGCGGGGTTTTTCCGCGGATCCTCGGTGTGCACGCCGGCCACGTCGGTCAGGTGCACGACGCGGGAGAAACCGAGCGCCAGGGCCAGGGCAGGGGCCAGGTCATCGCCCGAGGCGATGCCGGGGCGGGCGGGATCCTCGGTGAAGCACGGCGTGCCGTAGAGCACCGGGATGAAGCCGGCCAGCAGCGCTCGGCGCAGGGCGTCTACGTCGGTGAGGACGAAGCGGCCCCCCTCGAGGTGTCCCAGGGCTGAGGCCTGGAACGGGAACACCGGCAGGCCCGCGTCGGCCAGGGCCTCGCAGACGATGGCCGACAACTGGTACTGCAGGGCCTGGATGCGGCCCCAGTCGCGCCGCGCGTCGTCGTCGAGGGCTTTTGCGAGCACTCCCGTGCGGGCCACCGGGCCGTGCCCGAAGGAGCCCGCGCCGTGCAGGATCACCGCCGGCGCCTTCAGGTTGGCGGCCAGCAGCCGCGCCAGCTTCCCGAGCTGGTCGAAGTCCACCCGGGGCACCGGGCTTTGCTTGAAGGTGATCAGCGAACCCCCGAGCTTGAGAATCAAAGGGGAATCTTCGGGAACCAGAAGAGATGCAGGTGCCGTTTCAGGCGCAGGACTCATGCCCGGCGTGCGGACTCGGTGCGAGTCCGGCCGGCCACCTGAGGCGCCCGTTTCAGGCGCAGGACTCATGCCCGGCGTGCGGACTCGGTGCGAGTCCGGCCGGCCACCTGAGGCGCCCGCCAAAGGGCGCCGGATCATCACGTCGCCGCAGTCCGTCACCTCCAGCCACTCCCCTTCCTCCGGGATCAGCGCGTCGCAGCCGTCCAGTGCGGCGTTCACGGTGATGCCGTCCAGATGCACGATCCCGCCGGCGAGAGTGCCCGTGACCAGGACCGCGTCGGCGGTGGCCGAGACGATGGCCGCTGGGGCGGTGCCGAGCCTTGCCATGCGCAGAAGCGTCCAGGAGCCGACGGTGGAGCCCGACGTGTGGGGCAGCGCCAGGATGCGTCCGCTCAGGCACGCGCCGTGCTGGGGATGATCGGCCTGCACCAGGACGCCGGACTCCGGATCCACGCCGCCGTAGAACGACAGCGGCGCGGTCAGGATCAGCAGGCGGCCGCAGGCGGCGCCCTCGGTGAGGCGGAGTCCCTCAAGTCGCATGGGGCCACCTCCCGGTGGAGCCCAGCTCCACACAGCGCTGCGTGGGAGCGAGCCCGACCCGGTAGCCGCGTGAGCGCAGATAGAAGGCAGCCTTGGCCGAGTCGGTGACGATGGTCTTCACCTCCGGTGGCAGCGGGGACACGGCAGGACAGCCTCCCGGGAGGGTCAGGATGCGGCCGGCTTGAACCGACGTTCCAGCGTCGGCTTGAACCGACGTTCCAGCGTCGGCTTGAACCGACGTTCCAGCGTCGGCCTGAACCGACGTTGCTGCGTCGCCCTGAACCGACGTTGCTGCGTCGCCAGGGGCCGCCAGCAGGGTCCAGGGAGCGTTTCCGGCAACCTCGGCCACGGGAACGTCGCGATGGAAGAAGCAGGCCTGCGTCCCGGCGACCGGGTGCGGACAACCGGAGAAGACCAGGTCGACGCCCTCGCCGGGCTGCAGGTCGGTCAGGCGCGCGGCCTCGTCGTCGAGGTCGGCGTCGGTCACCGTGACCTGCGCGGGCAGGGTGGGGAAAGTGGCGGCCTCGGGGGTGCGCTCGACCACATGGAACAGCGCGGGGCCTCCGTAGGTGATGATCGCCGCGCACAGCGCCTGCCAGCCGGTGCGGGTGGGCTCGACAGGACCGTCGAAGAGAAACTGCGGGACGGCGTCTCCCAGCGTGCGGCCGTACCAGGCGCCCAGCAGTCCCATGCGCAGCGGCTCGTCGAGCCGTGCCGTGACGCGCACGCCCACGCGGGGCCGGCGGTTGGCGTCGAGGTGCAGCCCGGTGTACGGCGTGAAGCCGCACAGGGCCGCGGCCAGGGCGCCGGGGCCGCCCTCCCGTTCGGTGCGGGCGCCCAGCAGGGAGTTGGCGACCGTGACCGCCGAGCTCTCGGCCCAGGCCAGGTGCGTGCCGAACAGCGGCGCCGGCTGCGTCAGGTACGGCGCGCAGGTGCAGGACATGGTGACGCCCATGGCCTCGTAGGCCGCCAGCACGCGGGCCTGCAGCCGCGCGTCTTCTTCCGTCACCCAGGGGGGCGGCGCCGACGGCATGAACGCGCAGGGGTTGAGCGTGGACGGCACCCGCACGCGGCCGGTGGCGGCGAGCTCGTCGAGGTATTCGAGGCCCGCCGGTCCGAGGTTCCAGTACGAGACGCCGCTGATGTGGGCCGAGGCCACGGGCACGACGCGGTCGGTGCGCCGGACCCGGCACAGGGCCGTGATCAGATGCAGCGCCCGGGTGTGCGCCGGGGTGTCGCCGGTCGCAGGCAGCGCAAAGAGCGGGAGGGACCGGTCCATTCAGAGATCCAGCAGCCGCGTGAAGAGGGCGCGGTCGCGGTCGGGCGGGCAGCGGGCGTCGAGGACCCAGCGGGCGGTGACGCCGGCGTCGGAGGAGGGATCGAGGGTGGAGCCGTGCTCGCAGGGGCGCACGATCAGGTCGCGATCGGCCTGGAAACGGGTCGCCAGGGCCCACTCCACGGCCACGGGGTCGTCCGGGTCGAGGTCGGCGTCGATGAGCGTCAGGCGCTTGCACGAGGCGTGTGCGGTGAAGGCGGCGTCGGCGATCCGCGCGGCGGGGGCCTTCGAGGTGCCCGCCACGACGCAGTGCAGCCAGCCGGACCCGCCGGCGCTCAGGCGCACCCGGGGCTCGTCGTCGTACAGCGGGCGCAGGGCACGGCCCACGCCGGCCTCGCGGGCCAGGCCCATGAGCAATGCGTGCTCGGAGGAGGACGGCAGGATCATCGGGATCACGGCGTGCTCCCGCACCAGCATGAGGTCGGTGCGGAACACGGGCTGCTCGCGGACGGGATCGACCGTGCCGGTCAGGTCGATGAACGGACCCTCGGGCGCGGTCTGACCGGTGAACTCCCCGATCAGGAGGCACTCGAAGGAGGCAGGCAGGATCAGTCCGTGGGCCGAAAAGACGGTCACCGGTGCGCGGCCCAGCCCGCCGGCCACGGCCAGCTCCCCACCGGGCGCGGGCAGCGACACCGAGGCCGCAAACGAGACGGCCGGATCGACGCCGAAGGCGATGGTCGCGCGCAGGCGTCCGCCGGCTGCGGTCAGCAGCCGGTGCAGGTGCCGCGGCACGACGCGCAGCACCAGGTGGGTGGCGTCCAGGACGCGGGCGCGGTGGATCGAGAGGTTCACGTCGCCGTCGCCCGCGGGGGCGAACACCACCGCCGAGGTCAGGTAGTCCGAGAGCGGCAGGCCGGGAAGCGAAAAGGCACCCAGCTCGCGCAGGTCGAAGGTGGTGCGCTCCTGGTGGGGGGCGGGGTCGCCCGCCTGTGGCGGCACGGGCCGGTCCATGGCGTCGGCCAGCGCGCGACCGAGGTCGTCGACGCCCAGGAAGCGCTCGAGCCGGGTGCGGTCGCCCAGGAGGTGGGCCGCGGCGCGAAAGCCCGACGGCCCGGGCGCGGTTAAAAAGGCCCCGGAGCGGTCGCACAGGGCCAGGCCCCGGCTCTCGGCCGTGGGAAGCGGGAAAAGCTGAGGGCAGGCGAGGAAGTCCAGATACGAACGGAAATCAGGTCTCGGGCTTGTCATCCCCCTGCATCACTTTCTTCATCTTGAACTGGACGCGCTGGTATTCCTGCAGGAAGTCGTAGTGTTGCGCCTTGAAGGTCTTGAGGTGTTCCTTCTTCTTGTACGAGGTGTCCATCATCCGGCGCAGGTCGCGCAGCCGGCCGAGCAGATCATCGGCGTCCTGCACCTGCAGCGGCAGCTCCTGGGATACGGAGTTTTCAAACAGCAGAAGGCCGCCGGCCTGCTTCTGGTCGTGATCGAAGAGGAACACGTTGGCGTCGGACTCATCGGACTTGAGCGTCTGGAAGACCATGGTGCCGGGCAGGTCCGGCAGGCTCCGGCAGATCAGCGCGATGTGGAAGGCCCCCTCGGTGCCGAAGTCCAGCGCCTCGCCGCCCCACGTCAAATGGGTGATCTGCCAGCCGCCGGTCTCGGTGATCCGCTCGCGCAGTTGTTCGGCCACGGTGGCGTCGGGATCGACGATGAGCACCTTGCACGGCGGCAGCTCCTCGTCGGGCACGCCGTCGCGGTAGCGCGCGGACTCCTCGGACTCCATCAACTTGATGTGCAGGGAGATCATCTGCTTGAGGAACTTGCCGTGCAGGTTGGCCATGTCCTTGAGCAGGCGGTCCCGTTCACCGGAGTGCTCCAGCTCCTCGGCGGCCTTGCGCACGCTGCCGACGAGGTACGGCAGGAACTCGCCCTCGAGCTGGACGAAGTCCTTGAGACCCATGCGATGGGCCTGCAGCAGCGCCGGAAAGTCGGGCTTGGGTGACACGAGGTAGGTGGCCGTCAGCGGGGAGACCTCGATGATCTTCTGGGCCAGCTTCAGACCGTACCCCGGCTTGGGCGTGTCCTGCTCCAGGATGGCGCCGACGAAGAACTTGTTGTCGAGCAGATCCAGGATGGACTTGAGATCCGAGGAGACCGTGATCCAGAAGCCCAGGTTCATGAAGGCGGACTGGATGTTCTTGGCCGTTGCATTGTCCTGCATGACCAGAAGTATTTCGCGACCCACGTAGTTGCTCATGACACCAATCCCGGGGAAGGACGTATGATAATCATCAAAGAATCCGCCCCACAAACACTTTCAGGATTTTTCACGCCCTGTCAACCGTTTTTCTGCTTTCCGGTCCATTGTAACAATCCAGGTGATTTCCGGTTTCTCGGTGAGTATAATTGCCCACGTCGCGAAAACGCCACAGGAGTTGTTCATGAAGCCCAACCAACCAAGCCCCATCCTCCGGGATCCCATCCTCGACAGAATCGAAGCCGTGCAGAAACGACTGGCGGAAGGGAGGCCCGGCGTGGGCCTGCCTGTGTGGGTGAAGGCCGCGCTGCTGGGCGCCGGGCTGACCCTTGCGACCGGCTGCGCGAAGGATCCCGCCGGTCAGGCAGCTCCGCAGGATGCGCCGGCAGCCCTCCCCGGGACGATGGACGCGCCGCCGCCGGAGGCCATGGACGCGCCGCCGGAGGCCATGGACGCGCCGCCGCCGGAAGTCAAAGTCGAGGTCCCGACCGGGGACGCGACGGGCACGATGGTGGCCGATCCCCCCCTGACCCCCGTGACGCCAAAGGAGCCTTTGCCCTCCGATCTCGTCGGAAGCACCCAGACCAACGGAATGGTTCCGCAGGGGCTTGGGGCCTACGGCGCACCACCGATGCAGGGTGACATCGGCGTCGGACAGATCGGTCCGATATCCATCACCAGACAGGCCCCCGCCTACGGGGCGCCGCCGATGCCCGGCCCCACGACGGGCACGCTGCGGATGGCGGCCTCGCCGTCGGTGCCGGCCGATGCCCCCGAGGCGATTAGGCGGACGGCGATGATCTTTCACCGCATCCTGCGCGCCTGTCTGATCTCCGCGGATCGCAACAGCCCCCTGGCGCCGGGCGACATCAACCTGCGGATGACGTTCTCTGAGGGCCGGCTCAAGTCGATGCAGGTGACCGGCTCCCGGGCGCAGGATGTGGCGGTGAAGCGGTGCCTGGCCGAGACCAACCGCAAGGTGCAGACCCTGGCGCCCGCGGTCCCCTCGCCCGAGGCGAAGGCGTACGCCAAGCCCATTGACCTGAAGTTCAGTTGGACCCGCTGATAACCCGTCTGTCCGTCCTGCCTGCATGGAAATCAACCCCAGGGTTCCGCCGGTGCGACGAAAATGTCACCCTGTCGGCATGAGGACCAAACGCTAATATTGCTTGAACACCTGCTGTCAAGTCCGGAACCCATGAAAAAAACGCTTCATTGCGTAAAAACGTGACTTCTGGCACACCAATTGCCAAGAGAGGCCGGGTCCGGTGGTGGATGCCGGACCTTTCAGGAGGATGCCAACATGAAAAATTACTGGATGATCATGATATGCTGTTGTTCTTTTCTGGGTGTCGCCGGCTGCGCCGAGGACAAGACCGGCGACGGCGACGCGGGATACAACAGCCTGATCAAAATGACCGAGGTGACCGAGGCGACCTCCTCGTGCGAATTCGGCGGGCTGCAGATCGACACCGGCCTGGACCTGAACCGCAACAGCATCCTCGAGGAGTTCGAGATCGAGCAGACCCAGGTGCTGTGCACGGCCGACCCGTCGGGCGACCCGGGCCAGGACGGTCAGGACGGCGCTCCGACGCTGTTCTCGTCGGCCCCCGAGGAGCCCGGCGATAACTGCAGGTACGGCGGCATCTCGCTGCACTGGGGGGTGGACCTCAACCTCGACGGCGAATTGACCGTGCAGGAGGTCACCAACACCGACTATGTCTGCAACGGCGAGCCCGGGAAGACCCCGCTGGTGGAGGTGCATACCGAGGACCTCGGCATCAACTGCCCGGCCGGCGGCATCTCCGTGTCCGCGGGTTTTGACTCCAACGGTGACGACATGCTCCAGCCCGGAGAGGTCACGTCCATGGCATACGTGTGCAACGCCGTCGCCGGGCAGACCTCCCTGATCCGCCTGATCGAGGAGCCCGCCGGCGCCAATTGCGTGCGCGGCGGAACCAAGGTACAGTCGGGTATTGACTCCAATGGTTCGGGCGTCCTCGACGATCCTGAAGTGCAGTACACGCAGTACGTGTGCAATCCGTGAAGCGGTTTTATGACCCTTGCCTTCGAAAGGTCATGCGAGGTGATGTCATGAAGAAATGGTTCCTCTTTTTGTTGTTTCCATGGTTCGGCTGCCAGGTCGAGCAGGGCGTCGTAGAAGGCTGGCACGAGCCCGTGGTGCCGGTGTCCCTGTACTACACGATGCACGGCAAGGTCTGGGCGCCCGGCGGCGACCTGATGAGCGTGCTCGACGCGAACCGCATGCCGGTGCCTGATGCGCTGGTGGCCCTGTTCAGGGAGGAGCCCCAGCCGCCTCCGGGGCGTTACTACTGCAACCGTTGTGTGGAGCTGCCCCCGGGCACCCAGCACACGCGCACCGATGTCGACGGTTCCTTCGAAATCCAGGTGCGGCCCAACACCGAATACTGGATGGTCGTGCAGAAGGGCGAGTTCCGACGTGTGACGAAGTTCGTCTCCGGCCGATCCGGCGAGGTGTGGGACTCCGAGGAGGAGAAGTCCGGTCCTCGCCCGTCGATCGTGACGCTGCCCTCGGTGCACGAGCCGGTCCGGGGCAAGTGGATTCCGCGCATCCTGATCCTCAAGGGGCGTGGCGAGCCCGACATGGGTGTCTTCTGGAAATCCCTGGGCTTTCTGCCGGGCGTCGATGTCGAGGAGATCTCGGACCGCGAGGCGGAGTGGGTCGTCTCCAGCCCCGAGATGCTGCGCAACTACAGCATCCTGCTGGCCACCTGCGGGGACGAGGCGACCTACCTGACCAAGCCGCAGATCCAGGAGAACCTGCGCAACTGGGTCAAGAACGGTGGCAAGTTGTTCGTCGACGACTTCGCCTACGACTGGGCCGAGCAGTTGTTCCCGGGCTTCATGTCCTTCAAGGTCGACTACACCCTGGACTTCGAAACCGGCGTCTGCGGCGGCACCGAGCGGGCACCCAACGAGGTCGGCCGGTGTGTGAACTACGAGTGCTACGATGCCTCGGGCTACCCCGGGGATGACCAGCTCGCGGAGTGGATCGATGTGGTGAACCGCTACAGCCCGGTGAGCATGAAGTACGGCTGCAACGTGATCCACGAACTCGGCACCGGCGAGCAGGGCATATGCAAGACCGAGCTGGATCCTCGCTGCCGCGACGGCCTGTTCTATGACGTGCCCAAGGTGTGGATGTTCGGCACCTCCATCCGCTATCAGGACAAACCATTGACGGTGTCCTGGAACTATCACTGCGGCAAGGTCATGTACACCGTGCTGCACACGCACGCCGAGGGAAGTTCCTCGGTCGGATACGAGCTGCTGCTGCAGGAGAAGGTCATGATGTACCTGTTCATGGAACTGCAGACCTGCACCTCCCCCAACCTGGTGGAGTAGCGCGTCGGATAGCCCATTTTGAATCAACGAAGGAGGGGTTGGTGCAGGCTTCTGCCGATGTCCCGGCCTGCGTGCAGGAGACGCCATGACCGCCATCAGGACCGCTTCAGGTGCGAAAGCATCTTGACTTCCCCGGGGCAGTCGGGATGATGCAGCAGCGGTGCCATGTCTGCGATGACTCATACGATCCGAACCAACTCCAATCAACATCCCGGCAGGTTGCCGCGCTGTCTTTCCGGGCTGTGGCCTGAAAGAGGGGATTCGTGACCGACGGCGCCGACAGGACCGATTCCGACAGCGCCCGTTTCGTGGAGGCACCGACGGTGTCCTGCGGGGTGAACGCCACCGCGCCCACCCTTGCCCTGAGCGGGTCGCCCGGGGTCCCGGGCGAGGCCGACCTCCCCGTCAGCGACGAAATTCCCGGCCGCTACGTCCTCGAGCGGGAGCATGCGCGAGGCGGACAGGCCAGGGTGCTGCTCGCCCTCGACTCCCACACGGGGCGCCGCGTGGCCTGGAAGGAGCTGCTGCCTGAGTGGCTGCCAGCCAGCGTGGGTTCGGTCATGGCCGAGGGCTTCGCCCGTCGCTTCCTGAGGGAGGCGCGCATCACCGCCCATCTCGAGCATCCCAACATCTGTCCTGTCCACGAGATCGGCCGCCGTCCGGACGGGCGACTCTATTACACGATGCGCCTGGTCCGTGGAGAGACGCTGGCCCACAAGCTCGCCAAGTGCGGGACCCTGACCGAACGCCAGAAGCTTCTGGGTGCGTTCTGGGACGTGTGCAACGCCATGGCCTACGCCCACGATCAGGGGGTCATCCATCGCGATCTCAAGCCAGGCAACATCATGGTCGGCGAGTTCGGCGAGACGGTGGTCCTCGACTGGGGACTGGCCAAGTCCACAGCCGCAGAGGAACTGCGGGCCGCAGAGGAACTGCGGGCCGCAGCGGGGCCTTCCTCAGGTGTCACCAGGGAATGTCTCGGCTCCGAGCCTCCCCTGGCCGGTTCCGGGCCTCCATTGGCAGGGCTCTCCGGATCCGGCGACGCGACCCTCGATGGATCAGCGATGGGCACCCCCTGGTACATGAGCCCCGAACAGGCCCGAGGTGCGGTCTCGGAGATGGACGAGCGCTCGGACGTGTGGGGGCTGGGGGCGGTGCTGTACGAGCTGCTGACCGGCCGCCCGCCCTTCGACGGAGAGAGCATCGCGGCGGTGCTGGGTCAGGTTCTTACAGAGCCGGTGCGTCCCGTGAGCGAACGCTGCAGGGAGGCGCCGCCGGAGCTGGCTGGCATTGCCATGAAGTGCCTCGAGCGTGATCGG
>PHAZ01000075.1 GCA_002841825.1 Deltaproteobacteria bacterium HGW-Deltaproteobacteria-22
TGCCAAGAGTCAAACGTGGAGTAACGGCGCACGCGCGCCACAAGAAGATTCTCAAGCTGGCCAAGGGCTATCGCGGCCGGCGCAGCACGGTCTATCGCATCGCCAAGGAAGCGGTGATGAAGGCCGGGCAGTATGCCTACCGTGACCGCCGCCAGCGCAAACGCCAGTTTCGTGCCCTGTGGATCGCCCGGATCAATGCCGGCGCCCGCGAGCTGGGCCTGAAGTACAGCACGCTGATGAACGGCCTGAAGAAGGCTTCGATCGAAGTCGATCGCAAGGTGCTGGCGGATCTGGCCGTGTTCGACAAGCCGGCGTTCGCTGCCCTGGCCAACCAGGCGCGGACGCATCTATCGGCCTGACCGGCGGGTAGGTGTTCGGGAAAGGAGGCCCAGAGGTGTTTGGGGCCTCCTTTTTGTTCAGCGACGGCGAGGTCGATGCAGGCCTGTTCCCGGCCCTGGCCGGGCGCCAGGTTTTTCAATGACACCTGTGTAATTTTTCAATCTGGTCTTTTTGGCAGCTCTCGATTATCGATGGATACCCTGGATCAACTCGTCAGTTCTGCGGTGAGCGACTTTGCCGCCGCGACCGAGTCCGCGCGACTGGAAGATGCCAAGGCGCGCTATCTGGGCAAGGAGGGGGCGCTGACCGTGCTGCTCAAGGGGCTGGGCAAGCTGCCTGCCGACGAGCGCAAGGTCGCCGGTGCGGCGATCAACCTCGCCAAGGAACGCATCGAGTCGGCGCTGGTGGCACGCCGCGAAGCGCTCAAAAATGCGCAACTCGAAACGCAGCTGGCCGCCGAAGCCCTCGATGTCACCTTGCCCGGTCGTGGCATGCCGCGCGGCAGCCTGCACCCGGTGACACGCAGCCTGGAACGCATCGAAGCGCTCTTTCGCTCGATTGGTTTCGAGGTTGCCGACGGCCCCGAGATAGAAACCGACTGGCATAATTTCACGGCCCTCAACACGCCGGAAAATCATCCCGCGCGCTCGATGCATGACACCTTCTATCTGCGGGACGAGGAGGGCAGGGTGGCGGAAGACGTTCTGCTGCGTACCCACACCAGCCCGGTGCAGATTCGTACCATGCTGGCGCATGCCGAACGCCACAAGCATCTCGACCGCTTGCCCGAACTGCGTGTGATCTGCCCCGGTCGCGTGTATCGGGTCGATTCGGATGCCACGCATTCGCCGATGTTCCATCAGGTCGAGGGCCTGTGGATCGGCGAACAGGTCAGCTTCGCCGATCTGAAGGGCGTCGTCGCCGATTTTCTGCGTCGTTTCTTCGAGTCCGATGACCTGAAGGTGCGCTTTCGCCCCTCCTTCTTTCCGTTTACCGAGCCTTCGGCCGAAATCGACGTGGCCTTCATGAGCGGCCCGCTCGAAGGCCGCTGGCTGGAGATCGCCGACCGGCAGACCCCGCGTCAGGCCCGGTCGATCGCTGATCGTTTTCAACCCGACAGACATCTGGGAAACCGCACGCAGCAGGTGCTGATCGTCGACCCGGGGACGGGCACCGAGGGTCAGGACGTGCGGGTCTGGCTCGGCCCCTTCTCGCGTCGCGTGGAGGCGTTCTCCCGGGGCCTCTCCCTGCTGGAGGATCCGGTCGCCCCGGTCGTGTCCTTCTCCCTGCGCCGCTTCGACGGCGTCGCGGTGTCGCTGCAGGTTCCGGGGTCCTCCCGCGGCCAGCTCCGGCTCGCCCGTGTGCAGCCGCCCTATCCCCAGCTGGGCGTGGCGCTGTACCCGCAGGTGGCCGGCTTCATCCATCCCGAGGCCCGGCTTCCACGGTTCCTGTCGGCGATCGTGAAACTGGGCTACCGGGACGAGGTGTGGATCCAGGGGGAGACCGAGGTCTGTGAGCAGACGCAGTGCCGGCGTTGGTTCTATGCTGTGACCCCGTCGCCGCACCGGCTGGCGTGGTTTCCTGCCGGGCATGTGGTCCCTGTGGGGAACATCCGGTCCCAGAAGACGCCCGACGGCCAGCTCGAGCGCTACACCGCCGTCGTGAGGACCGGACACTCCGACTCCGTGGGCACCGGGCTGGCGATGTCCTTCCTGGGCAGCCGTAGGCCCCTGCGCTGGGTGTTCCGGAGGAAGGGCTTCACCGAGGGCCGGCTGGCCCGGCAGGAGGACGGCACCTGGGGCGTGTTCACCGGGTCCGGCACGATTTCCCTTGGCGCGGGACCCGCATGGCTGCCGGTGGAGAGCCTGTTCAGGTCGGCCGGTCGGCGCCAGTTTTTCTGATTGAAGCGGAGGCAAGGATGTCCATCTCGAAGATCCAGCCAGGCATGTCATTCTCCCGTAACTTCAAGGTCCGGCCCGAGTGGGCCGCCGATCGCATGGGCAGCGGTCACGTGCCCGTGCTCTCCACGGCAGCCCTCGTGCTGGCCATGGAGAACACGGCCTCGTCCTCGATCCTGCCGTACCTAGAGGAGGGCACCACCTCCGTCGGTTCGCGCGTCGAGATCGTGCACCTGTACCCCACGCCCGTGGGCGAGTTCTTCACGATCGACCTGGTGGTCGCCAAGGTGGACAGGAGCCGGATCGACTTCACCCTGACCGCCCGCGACGAGCACCGCGTGATCTCCACCGGCTTCCATCGCCGGCACGTGGTGGACACCGCGAAGTTTCTCGAAAAGGTCATCATCGGGGATCCAGGATCCGGGAACAGCGCCACAGAGCTGCCCGTTGTGGAAACAGCCCCCGCGCCTGACGAGGAGGTCCTGAGCCGTCGCCGTGATCTCGACAGCGAGGACTTCAACGACAACGACACGATCTTTTAGGAGCCTTTCGGGCAACCACTTGCCGGACCGCACACCACGGGCAGGAGAATCGCATGCGCATCCTGGTTCTGCTTCACTCAACCACCGGAAACACCCGCCTGATGATGCAGCATGCCTGCCGATGGATCGAGCGGCAGGGACACCAGACCGTGCTGTTCGACGTGACCCGGGGGGCCTGTCCGGATCCGAACGACTTCGACCTGCTCGGCATCGCCAACCCGACGATGTATTTCCGCGGAACGCTGACCATGGACCGGATCCTGATCAACCTGCCCGCGGTCCGTCGCGCCCTGCATCCGGTGTTCCTCTATGCCACCTGTGGGGGGGAGCCCGGCGCCCAGTTCGATATCTACGCCGACCTCCTGTCGGCCAAGGGCTACGGCGTGATCGGTGCGAAATACAACCTGGCGCCCTCGAATTATCCCCATCACAGGTTCCTGGCCGACCATGCGCGGTTCCTGAACCCTCTGGCGCTTCGCCTGGCGGCCCTGTCCCCCCGTGTCCGCCCGCTGGCGGGCCTCCTCAGCCATGCGGCGCTCGAGCCGACCCCGTCGGACCGGGACGACCTCGAGGCGTTCTGCCGGGTTGTGCTCGAGACCGCATCCTCGCCCCGCGACGGGAGGCCCCCCGTGGAGAAGCTCCACCCCTGCCTGCCCGGCGTCAAGGCCATGGGATTCTCCATGACCCGCGGGAAGATCGCCCGGTTCACGAAGTTCACGGTCGATCCGAAGAGATGCACCGCCTGCGGCGTCTGCGTGATGCGCTGCCCTGAGCAGGTGATCTCGCTGGCCGGGGAGGCGTCCGTGCCCGTGTTCGGACCGGGCTGCAACGGCTGCTATACCTGCTACAACCACTGCCCTGAGGGTGCGATCCGCGTGGCGCCTCTGCCCGCGGGCGCGGCACGCTATCACGGACCCTCTGCGCAGATGCGCCGGCTCTTCGAGGACTGACACCGGTGGCCAGGTCCAACATTTTCTTCCAGAAAACGGCATCAACGGACGAAGAGGGCTGAGGCGTTGAGCTCGACGTAATGCACCGGGGAGCGGTGCATCAAAATGAGGAAGTCACCCGCGAGCGCGGCGCGGGCCGAGCCGTCCCAGCGGACATGGGTCTCCACGGGCAGGTCGAAGGAAGGTTCAAGGGACAGGGCCCGCTGGAGATCGACGACCCGGCACTTCTGCCCGGTGTATTCAGGCTCCGGATCGGACGTGCACCAGATCGCGAACCGGCCGTCGGCGGTCATCCCCTCGAACCGGATCCGGCACTCCGAGGGTTCGTCGGCATCGGGCTGCAGCGGGACCGTCCGTCCCGGTCGGTCATGACGGATCGCACAGGCGGACTCGTCCGGGGTCCATCCCGAGCTGGCCGGTGGGTGCAAAAGTGGCGGCTGGATCGTGCAGGTGGCGGGCTCCACCGGGCGTCCGGTCTGGCCTCCGTCGTCCCGGGTGCAGGCCGTCTTCACGGTGCCGTCGTCAGGGCTGACCGCGATCGAGCAGGTCCGGTGGGTGTCCGGCTCCGGGGCGTCGCGCAGCACCGCGCAGATGAGCTTCCGGTCGGGATCCGCCCCGAGATCGGTGTCCTGGATCACGTGTTGCTCGAAGGGGGGTGAAAACGCGCACAGGGCGCCGGCCCCGAACGTGACGACGGTGCGCAGGGCGGGCCTGGCCAGGGGAATCGCGTGCAGGCTCTGCTGGTACAGGACGTAGACCGTCCGCTGCCCGGCAGCGAAGAACGCTGCAGCCACGCGGGCGGGCTGTGGGTCGTTTTCGGGGACGGGGGCGAAGGCCTGGAACACACGTCGGGCCTGGTCGTCGAGCAGCATCCAGCCGCCGCGATCCTGCACGAAGACCAGGGGATCACCGCCTGGTCCCGCGTCGGTGACAGACAACTGGCGGGGGGCTTCGGGATCGGCCGTGGTCAGGGGGCGTGTCGAGCCCGTCCGGCGCGCCGTCACGAAGGGCTCCAGGTCCTCGACAGGCTCTGAGCGACGGCACCCGGCAGACAGCACAAGCAACAACAGGAACAACCTAAGAGGCTGCATGAAGAAAACCTCCCTCATCGGACCGGCACCAGGACCACCGGCAGGGTCTCGTACTCATCAAAGAGCTGGACGAAGGCGGAGAAAGCCTTCCAGCGGGCGACCGGAATCACCTCAGGGCGGAGGGACTTCTCCAGGATCAGGCGCGCCGACCGGCCGGGACCGGGCACCAGCCGGCGATGCAGGCGTCCGAACTCGGTCTCCAGTTTCAGTTCCGGCGAGGCTTCCACCATCATGCCCGCAGGAGGCTCGATGGTCAGTTCCAGGCGCGTGTACGGCAAGGCGTTGGGCAGGAAGTCCGTCGTGCGGGGCAGGAACACGCCGAACCGGCGACGAAGGTTCCAGGGGAACGGGAAGCGGCGAAGCTCCAGGTTCTTTCCGTCGGCGGGCGCGCAGACCGAGGGCGCCCAGAACGTGTAGGTCGCGGTCAACTCTTCCCGGTCCGCGGGTGGCCGCTTCCAGTCCAGGGAGAGCAGGCGGGATCCGGGGAAATAGCGCTGCAGCGAATCGACCTGGATCTGCTCGCGCAGGGCCTCGGGCGAAAGGCGCGCGAACGTGTCGAGCTTCTGCACGGCATGGAAGCCCGAGGACACCTCGTGGATCTCGAAGTTCGCGCTTTGATCCTGGGAGATCCTGGCCCGCGCCTCGAGGGTGCGTGACTGGGGCGAGGCCGGACCCAGTCGGACCGTCGTGGGCCTGGGGGACAGCACCACGGCCTCTGAACCGCCCACGGCGGGGACCATCCGGCCCGGGGGCAGGTGGGAAAACCGAGTGTCGATGAAGCCGAAGCCGGGCACGTCCAGCAGCCAGATCGGGAATTCGGCCGGGTCCGGCCAGGCGATCGGTCCATCCGAGGTGCGCGAGGCCCGGGCGAGCAGCATGCGCGGGTGGTATCCCTGGTGCCGCAGCAGCGCGAAGAGAAGGTGGATGCGTGAGCCTGCCCGACGCTGGAGGATGTGCGCAGCCCTGGTGAGCTGGCGATCGTCCCGGATCTGGCGCAGCACCCACCGGGCCGTGTCGGGGACGCAGGCGGCGCCCGGACGGGGACACAACTGGCGGGCCAGCTGGGCGAGCTCCAGGCTGTCCCAGTCCGGCCAGGGCGTCTCTTCGGCGAACAGGGCGTACAGGTCCTCCTCGGAAAATCCCGCGTGCATCTGGATCGACGGGGCCACGAAGTGGGCCATGCGCAGCTCGGAGGGGAGGCGATCGCCGGTCCATGATTGCAACTTCAGATGCACGCCGTCGGCGTCGATGGTGCGCTGGATTTCGGGCAGGCGGCCCTCGGGGCGGAGCACCAACGGAAGGTCGAGCGGGGCATGCACGACCCATTCGGCGAGCACGGTGGGGAAGGCCCGGTGTGAGAGCTGGAACCGAGGTCCCCAGGTCCGTCCGGGGAGCCCCGGGACGGGCGCATTCACGCGGAGGTACGAAAAGATGACGATGTCCCCGGGTTCGAGGTTCCGCAGGGAGAAACTGGATTTCTGCGGTGTCGAGGAGGGAGGGTACACGGTCCCGTCGGCCTTGAGGGTCCGAACGTCCAGGATCAGCGCATCGGACGGGAGTTCCAGCTCCCCGAGCTCCTCCACGGCCACAGGAGTGTTCAGGCGGACCCAGCGCGTGACTCGGACGAAGGCGCCTCCGCGGGACGAAAGAAAATGCTCCTCCCGGTTGAGCAGGAAGACCGCCGGTGCGTCCTTGCCCCAGTTCAGGTCCAACAGGGCCTTCAGGTCCGGAAGGGTCGTCTGCCGAAAGGACGGGGAGGCCCAGTACAGGAGCAGGGTGTCCCGGTGATACGGAAAGCGTGCGACGTGGGCGGCCAGCTCCCGGAACAGTCCGGCCGGGTCGTGGCCCAGCGCGGTGAGCACGTCGAGCCGGCGCAGGAAGGCCGGCTCGGACCCCGGATCGTCTGCGAGCCGTTGATCATTCCATTGCAGGGCGCCCTCGAGGTTGCGAAGGCCAAGGCAGGCCGAACCGAGGGAGGAGAGGAGGGTCTCGTTCAGGTATCCGGCTGTGAAGAGCCGAAGTCCCTCGGCGAGGGCCTCAGGGAACTGCTGCGTCTGCAGATGGAACTGCAGAAGGTCCGGCAGGTCGGGACGAAGGGCCAGCGCCGGTTTCAGGTACGCC
Source organism: Deltaproteobacteria bacterium HGW-Deltaproteobacteria-22 (assembly GCA_002841825.1). Taxonomy (GTDB): domain Bacteria; phylum Myxococcota_A; class Polyangia; order HGW-17; family HGW-17; genus HGW-17. Next base: position 6,942 of record PHAZ01000075.1, read on the forward strand.
AGGGCCAGGCGGGGGTCGCGGCGGCGGACGGCTGCTGCGGCCGTCAGGAACACGCGGTGGTGACGGGAGGAGACGAGCAGCCCGGCAAGGGGAGAGCCGAATTTTGCGTCGCCTGTGTCCCCGGCGGTGGGGACATCGCTGGTTTCCAGGGCCAGGCGGGCCCTGGCCACGATGGCCCAGGCGGAGTCGAGGCGGGACAGTTTTTCCATGGCTTGCTCGGGACGGCCGTCGACCTCGGCGATGCGGGCCTGCTCGAACAGGGACCATCCATCCCCCGGGAAGGCGGCCGTCTGCAGCAGGGCCAGGCGCCTGGCGGTCTCTGGAAGCAGCGAAGGGTCGGCGAGGATCATGCGGGCGAACAGCGCGCGGGCGAGCATGAACCGGGGTTTGCCGGAGGTGATACCGGCCAGGAGGGATCGCGGACCTGAGAAGGATCCTGCGGAGGCGTCGAGGGTGGCGACGACCAGTCCTGCGAAGGGGGCAAGCCAGGCCGGAAGCGGCCGCCGGGCGTTCACGGAAGGGAACGGATCGACGCCGAAGCTGCAGGCGGAGGAGGGCACCAGCCGGAGCCGCGGAGCGCCGGCCCGCGGTGTGGCCACCAGGGAAATCACCAGGGTTCTGGATCCGGAGAAAGGTGGAACCTGCAGCCGCCAGATCCCGCCTTCCACGCCGGGGGTGCGCCCGCTCTCGGCTTCAAGCACACCGTCGATGCGCACAGAGGCGGGGCCCAACGACCGCAGCTCCAGGAGCATCGGTCCGGGAGTCGAACAGGAGAGGGGAAGCGACAGGGTCACCCGCGCGGGGTGATCGGAGCCTGCGCTGAGACGGTCGCCGTCCTTCCATCGGGAGCCGCCCGTGACGGGCGCCGGACGGGAGAAGTGCAGTCGCCCGAGCAGCGGCAGGGGATCCGAGCGCGAGAAGGTCAGTCCGGTTCCAAGCGTGCGTGTCTGTCCGGGAGGGGCCACCTCCCTCAGCAGGTGTGGCGCTCCGGTCCAGAGGAACACAGGGAGGGAGGGGTCCCGCATGGCGACCATGGCGAGCCGCCTGGTGAAGGAGGTGTCCGGAATGTCGGCGTTGGCGAGCAGGGCTGCGGCGAGAAGGCGCAGGTGATGCAGGGCCTCGTCCCCGGCGACGGGAGAAGCTTCCGGGACGGAAGAAGCTTCCGGGACGGAAGAAGCTTCGAGAAAACGCAGGGCGTGCTCCTGAAGGCTCCACGGGTCCCCTGCCAGGAGGGACTGCAACGCCTTGAAACCGGAGGCCCAGCCGTCGGGGCAGACACGCGCGATTGCGGCGCCCAGGGCAGCGGGATCCCGGCCGTCCATGAGATCGAGCACGGCGCCGTGCAGATGCAGCAGGCAGCGCGTCCGGGCGTCACGGGTCACAGTCAGTTCCTGGCGGATGGATGCACGCTTTTCGGTGGCCGGATCCGCGGTCGCTTTCGGTGGCATGGGTCGGGAGAACCAGGTGCACGAGGACAGCAGGATCCCCATCCAGAGCATCGCGGCTTTCAGCATGACAGCACCGCACGTACCCAGGCGGCCTCTCGTCCGGGGAGCGGCAGGCCCAGGCACGTCAGCAGATAGCGGCCAGGGAGGACGTCCCTCAGGCACAGGTTTTCCAGCAGCGGGACTGACGCCGACAGCAGGATACGATGAACCGGCAGACCCGGATCGTCGTCCTTGTCAGGGCCCAAGCCCTCCACCCCCAGCAGGAGGATGTCACGCCCGAGCAGCGCCCGGGCACCGTCGGCGGTGAAAACGCAGCCCCCGGTGGCGGCCCGCACCAGCACGCGATCCCGATCGCGCAGGGGCCAGCAGCCGACCTGATCGGCGTCCACCGGAGACGACTTGGCCTGCACCACGCAGGCGGGCCCGCACAGGCGCATCCATGGCAACTGTCCGGCGTCGGGCGCGTCAGGAAAAACGTGAAGCGGTGCGTCCACATGGGTTCCCGCGTGCAGCGACAGGTGGGCGATCGTGAGGGTGACGCCGTCGGCGAGGGATGTGGTGAACCCGGGGGAGGGATCTCCGGGATAGACCGGCATCGACTCGGTGATCGGCATGGAGATGTCCCAGGTGCGGGCGGATCGGATCATGGCGTCACCGGCGTCCAGAAGGTGCGTGGGCCGCATGGGTTGCCGGCCCACGTGTGCAGACGGCGTCCGCGGACGGCCGAGGTGTTGCGGTAGTGTGAGGTGAAGCCGGGCCACTGGCGCCAGAAGGTGTGGCCGTGCCTGTCGTGAACGATGGTGCTCCATCGTCCGCTACGGAGTCCGGCGGTGAAATCACGGGGCACCGGGAGACCGGCCCCGCGGATGTCCGTGAGGGCGTGCTGGTGGAAGTGGGGCGGTGAGCCGGCCAGCACGGCGGACCATGGATGATAGGGGATCAGGATCGGGCCCGGCATGCGTCGCAGCGTGCGGATGAAGTTGCGGGCGGCCATGCGGTCGGCCGCCGTGGGTGTGGCACGCTCGAACTCGACGGCGCCGGGGTGCCGTGTGTGCAGGTGAAACAGCAGGATCGCGAAGCCGGCGAGCATCCAGGCCATGTGAAGGCGACGACGCGTGTCGGTCGCTGCTGCGTCGCAAAGGTGGAGGTCACCGTCCGGAGTCGACCGAACGGACGAGGCCCAGCCGGTCCAGGAGGCGGCGACCGCGGGCGGCAGGAACACCGCAGCGGGGAGCAGCGCATTGATGTGCGCCCACTGCGTGCCGCTGCCGACGGCTGCGGTGACGACGCCACAGATCGCAAACAGCCACCAGAAGAGGACCCCCGCCGCCGGCCTCTTTCGGGATACCGCGGACCAGGAGATCCCGAGGAGTCCGGCGATGCCCAGCGGCCACAGTCGTGAGGCCAGTTCCATCGGGGTCTTGATCCAGGCGCGGGAGGCGTCGAAGGTGTGCAGTTGGTGGATCCTGCGCAGATAGAACCAGGCCCAGCCGTCGCTGTGCCACTGCAGCAGCAGCATGCCGCCGCCGCACAGCAGGGCGACGGTGATCACCAGGATCGCGCAGCGGCGCCAGTCGCGCGCCAGCTGCCATGCCCCGGCCACCAGAATGAAGAGCACGGCGGTCTGCTTGGTCCAGAAGGCCAGCGAGAACAGAACCCCGGCGACGATCATGGCACGGGTGCCGTGCGATCCGCGATCGGCGCCCACCAGGACCACGCCGCCCCAGAGCGTCAGCGCCAGGAAGAGCGTGTCGGCCCGGGCCAGGTCCAGCCAGGCCCCCGTGGTGAAATACTCCAGCAGCAGCAAACACAGACCGAGGAGCGCGGCCAGCAGGGCGAACCAGGGGAGGCCCCGGCCTGGAACGGATTCCACGGTCCGGAGCGCCCGGAGATAGGCCACCGGGATCGAGGCCAGCGCCAGCAGCGAGATCAGCCGGGCCAGAAAGAAGGACACGCCCAGGAACGTGGCCGGCAAGGCCACCGCGACATAATAAAAGGGTGTGTAGGCGAACGGGATGAAGTCGACCGAGGGTGCGATGTACAGCGGCCTGGCCTCCACCAGACGCTGCACGTGCACGAGCACGCCGCCCTCCATCCACTCCAGATCCAGCGGGTAGAGCAGGCGGGCCAGGAACATGCGGGCGTAGACCGCCAGCATCATCGCGCACAGGCCGGCCAGGAAGGCCGCCAGCGCGAGCGCGGCGGGGTTCACTGCCAGCTTCGGAAACGGGACGGACGGAGAAATCCTGTGCTTCATGCCGAAATCACCTTGGCACAACCCGGGTCCGATTGAAACGACATTTATTATATGTTTGGTGCGGTCGGAGAGACTCGAACTCTCACAGAAATACATCCACTAGAACCTGAATCTAGCGCGTCTACCAATTCCGCCACGACCGCGTCGCGACATCGGGCCACTGTTTATGGAAAATTGAGGAAGTTGTCAAGAGAAAAAGCAGAAAAAGCGACAGGAGCGGAACGCCTGCCCGCGGGAAAACCGACTCCACTATTGGTATGCGGATATCCATCAGAAGGCATCGATCCGGGATCCGATCCCGTGTCGGAAAAAAATAAACTGCCGGGATCTCGTGTCCAAAAGGGGGTCGGATCACCTGGTTTTGGGCAAAATACTGTAAAAACAGAAGAAAAATATCCAATAAATTCAAATACATCACTTGCTTTTGGGCCCATATTGCGGCAAAAAGGTCCCATTCGGTGGTCCCTGCGAAAAAGTGAATGGGGTGCCACTGAAATGCTTGACAACGCTTTCCCTTTTTACTAAACCCGCAACCCCATGGAGGTGACCCATGTCGTCTTTGACGAAACAAACGTGGACCAAGAGATACAACAGAGATAGAAACCAGAACAGAGCTCGCAAGGCGAAGATGAGTCGACGCTCCACCCTGTCTGCCGCCGAACTGTTCGCCGGATTCGGTGAACCCGGTAAACCGGCCCCCAAGGCCTAGCAGTCCAACAGGTTATTGCTGGAAGGAGTCCAACATGCCCAAAGCGAAGACGAACAGTGGCGCAAAGAAGCGTTTCCGGGTGACGGCGACGGGCCAGATCAAGCATAATCATGCCTTCAAGAGTCACATCCTGACCAAGAAGACCACCAAGATGAAGCGGCACCTGCGCCAGGGTACCATTGCTCACAGTTCGAACCGTCGTCATCTCAAGCGGATGATGCCCGGTCTTTAAAAGTGGAAAAGAGGTTGAGTCATGCCCAGATCTAAAGGTGGTACAATCACCCATCGCCGACATCACAGGATTCTGAAAGCCGCCCGTGGTTACTTCCTCGGTCGCGGAAAACTGTGGCGTACGGCTGTCGTTCAGGTTCGTCGCGCGTGGGCCGCCGCCTTCGTGGGACGCAAACAGCGCAAGCGCGACATGCGTCGCCTGTGGATCACCCGCATCAACGCGGCTGCCCGCACCCATGCGATCTCCTACAGCCGTCTGATGCACGGCCTGAAGGAAAAGAACATCCGTCTGGATCGCAAGATGCTGTCCGGTCTGGCCATTTCCGCGCCGAAGGTGTTCGAACACATCGTGAAAATGGTTCACTAGAGCCGTTTATGGTTGACAACCGGATTCAGTTTAGTTTACAAACCCGCTCACGACTGGAGGTATTAGATGACCAAGACTGATATCGTTGATTTTATCGTCGGCAAACTCAACAGCGGCGAAGCGAAAAAAGAGGCTTCTCTGAATAAAAAACGCGTTGGCGAACTGGTTGACCTGATGTTCGACGCGATGGTCGAGTCCGTGAAAAAGGGCGAAGACATCAAGATCAGCGGCTTCGGCAATTTCGTCATTCAGGAAAAGAAAGCCCGCCCGGGTCGCAACCCGAAGACGGGTGAGAACATCACCATCGCCGCCCGTCGGGCGCTGACCTTCCGTTCCAGCCAGCTCCTCAAGGGCGCGCTGAACAGCAAGTAGTTTTTCGGTGGACCGGAGTTCATCCTTGTTTGATGAACAACCTCGAATGACCCGTAGCCAACTGCTACGGGAGTTGGACATCCTTCCCGAGGTGCTTGAATTCTGGTCGCTTGAATTTGGTGATTGCGGTTTTTCCCCGGCGGCTGATGGCGACTTCGACGCCCCGGTCGTGCGGATGGCCTTTTTCCTGAAGCGACTGCTGCGGGATGAAGGCTTCACCCTGTGGGGTGCCCGAAGGCGCCTTCAGGGTTGTGATTTTTCGAATGTCCCGCAGCCCACCGGCCGTCCCCGCTCCGACTCGGAGCAGGCGACCGAGGAGGCGGGGCGCAGGACGAGGGAGTTGATTGCTCTTCTCGATGAAAACCTGCAGAGCCCTTGAGAGGTTCTCCTCGGACAGGGCCGGAGCGTGGCGCAGCCTGGTTAGCGCACTTGACTGGGGGTCAAGGGGTCGGAGGTTCAAATCCTCTCGCTCCGACGAATGAAAAAAAGGCAATGTTCATGGGTTGACCGAAAGGTTGATCGGCACTATGTTGCGTACACTTCCGGGGGCGATTCGGTCTCGACGGGGGTATGTGAAGCGCAGGTTGCGTCCGAGGTCTCCGCACGGCCCTCGTTAAACAGGCGGAAAACTAGAACTGCGAACGATAACTTCGCCCTCGCTGCGTAAGTAGTGAGCATTCCACCATGAGCTCCGCGGATGGCGCATGACTGGGGTGTTGCAAATGTCCGCTGGCCTGGCCAATGTCGAATGCGGTCGGGTGAGAACTTTTCGGCTGGTGTGAACGGAAGCCTGTCGGTGGGCGTCCGGGCATGCGAGATTTAAATCACCGAATACGACGTAGATACCTTCGTGGACGACTTCCGGACCCGGGTTCGACTCCCGGCGCCTCCACCGCGATGATCATTCTCCACACCTCGGACTGGCACCTCGGGCAAACGCTGCACAACGCCCGGCGTCACGAGGAGTTCGAGGCCTTCCTGGGCTGGCTTCTCGGGCAGGTTCGCCGGCGAGGTGTCGGCGCGCTGCTGATCTGCGGGGATGTGTTCGACACCATTTCCCCAGGCCCCCAGGCCCAGAAACTCTACTACAATTTCCTGACAGGGGTGTCCGGCTGCGGCTGCAGGCACGTCGTGGTCGTGGGGGGCAACCATGACTCCCCGTCGTTCCTTGAAGCGCCCCGCGAGCTGCTGCGTGCCTTGTCGGTGCACGTCGTGGGTGCCGCGACCGCCAATCCGGACGACGAGATCCTGTCCCTGCGTGACGAAAACGGAGACGTGGAACTGATCGTCTGCGCCGTGCCGTTTTTGCGGGATCGTGACGTGCGGAGGGTGGAGGCATCCGAGGAGATCGACGACAAGGACCGCAAGCTGGTCGGGGGCATCCGGCAGCACTACGCAGGGGTGGTGGAGCGGGCTCTGGCTCTTGCCTGCGCGGATACGCAGGGCGGCGCCACAGGGTCAACCCCGGGCGTGCGTCCGCGTGCGGTGCCGGTGGTGGCCACCGGGCACCTGTTCGCGTCGGGGGCGTCGTCGGGGGAGGGCATCCGTCCGATGTACGTGGGATCCCTCGGCCACGTCCCTGCGGAGATCTTTCACGGAGACCTCGCTTATGTGGCGCTGGGGCACCTTCACCAGGCGCAGAAGGTTGGCGGCAGCGACACGATACGCTACAGCGGCAGCCCCCTGCCGATGAGCTTCTCGGAGGCTTCGCAGAAAAAGAGCGTGGTGCTGGTCGATCTTGGAGCCGGGACTGGAGACGGTGGCCTCGCGCAGGACGGGCACCCCCGCGTTGAGACCATCGAAATCCCCGTCTTTCGGGAGCTCGCACGCGTGCGCGGCGACTGGGATGCGATCGCCGCGGGACTTGCGCTCCTGGGGGCCAGGGACGCAGACGCCCTGCTCGAGGTCGTCTATGATGGTGCCACCCTGCTTCCCGACCTGCGCGAACGCGTCGAGGCCGCCTGCGCGGGCACCCGGCTCGAACTCGTGCGCGTGGGAAACGAACAACAGGTGCGACGGGTGCTCTCCGGCACCGGCGGTACCGAGTCCCTCGACGCCCTGGACTGCTTCGAGGTGTTCGTGCGATGCATGGAGGCCGCCGGCGTCCCCGATGGCCAGCGGCCCGCCCTGCAGAAGGCTTACAAAGAGATCGTGGATCATCTGGCGATCGAGGGTCTGCTGGACCAGACGGGAGGTGACGGATGCGAATCCTGAACGTCCGCTTCGCCAACCTCAACTCCCTGGCCGGCTCCTGGGAGATCGATTTCACCGAGCCGGCCTACGGGAACGAAGGGATCTTCGTGATCACCGGCCCCACCGGCGCCGGCAAGAGCACGATTCTGGACGCGATCTGCCTGGCGCTCTACGGTCGGACGCCACGGCTCAAGAAGGTCACCCAGAGCGAAAACGATCTGATGTCGCGGCGCACCGGCGAATGCTTCGCCGAGGTCACGTTCCAGACGGCTGCCGGAACCTGGCGGACGTGCTTCCGGCAGACCCGCGCCCACAAAAAACCCGATGGAAACCTGCAGGTGCCCAGGCATGAGATCTCCGATGCCGTCAGCGGGGAGATCCTGGACGCCAGCCTGCGCGGCGTGGCCGATCGGGTCGTGGCGCTCACGGGCATGGACTACGATCGCTTCACGCGTTCGATGCTGCTGGCCCAGGGCGGATTCGCTGCGTTTCTGCAGGCCAGGTCCGAGGAGCGCGCCTCGATCCTGGAGCAGATCACCGGGACCGGCGTGTACGCCGAGATCTCCATGCAGGTGCACGCGCGCACCGGACTCGAGCGCCAGCGGATGCAGACGTTGCGCGCCGAGCTTGCCGGCCGCGAGCCC